>JAVEWF010000062.1:0-12907 GCA_034004665.1 Rhodocyclaceae bacterium
GCACCTGCGCCACCGGCGCCGCACGCTTGCGCTGCAAGCTCGTCAACTCCTCCCGTTCGGCCTTGCTCAAGTTCATTTTTCCCATGCACCTTATATGGGGTGCGATCTTATTGTTTCAATGGACTAGCCGATGGTGGTTTCGGCGGCGTTCTTGTCGCCGGTGTTGTCCACCCAGTTGACGACGATCTTGTCGCCGGCCCTGGCGCCCTTGACCTTGAAGCCCATGTAGGGATTCTTGGAGATGCCGCTGCCGATGTCGGCGGACAGCACTTCCTTGCCATTGAGGGTCGCGGTGACTTCCTGGATGAAGTGGGCGGGGACCAGTTGGCCGGTCTTGGCGTCTTTGCGCAGACCGGTTTCCATCGGGTGGTTCATCAGCACTTTGACGTCGGCAACATCGCCCGCCATCGTGGCACGGATACGCATCGGTTCAGCCATTTGGCTATCCTTTCCTAAATAACGTTTGGTTCAATCGGGAAGGTGTTGGGCATTGCGCAGTTAACCGCCACAACCGCCGACAGTGACCTTGACTTCCTTGGTGGTGGTGTAGGACTTGCCGCCTGCGTTGACAACGGCGCGCACCAGTGCGGATTGGCCCATCTTGATCCGGGTCGAGATGAAGCCTTCGGTGCCACCGGTAAGCGCATAGTTGCCGACCAGCGGGGTCGCGTTCTTCTCGGCGAAGAGGACGATGCTGGTGGTGCCAGCGATGTTGCTGGTCACTTCGACGGGCACGACTGCGCCGTTTTCGGCGATGTCCGGCGCCTTGATGACGATGTCCCTGGAATCGGCAGGGGCGGTCACGCCCAGGCCTTTCATCGCGTCGCCGACGTTCTTGGCTTCGAAGGCGGGCTTGTTCCAGGCGGCCAGCGCCTGGGTGGGCTTGAGCAGACCTGCGGCCACAGCCACGGCCACGGTGCCGGCGCCGGCGGCGCCTTTCAGTACGTTTCTACGGAGTGCATTCACGCTTGTCTTCCTTGTGACGCTATAGGGGTATGGGAAGTTTTCGGATCACAAAAACTTTTTCGCGAAAGGCACGGTCAGCCGAATCGTGAAAATGTCGTCCTCGACAGTCTTGTTGTCGCTGCGGGCATGGTCTACCTGATATTGCAAACGCATGCCGCGATCGAGTAACTGTGTCAGACCAAGACTGGTTTCCTGGATAGCGTTGTTGCCCACAGACGTATTGGGATCGTATTCGGAATACCGTGCAACGATTTCCCATTTGGGCATGAATTTATAGCCCGCGGACAACTCGTAGCCCTTGGCCTTCGTGTCGACCGTGGCGGTTTCGTCGGTGCCCATCATGTATTCTCCCCATACCCACCAGGGATCCTTGATGTAATCGTTGTATCGCAAGACGAAAGCATGGCGCTGCCGATCGAATTCGGGGCCGGCTCCGCCCAGTTTCGAACTGCCCAGCCGGACGCCGTAATGCGCCCACAATGAACCGGTGTGATATTCCAGGTTTGCATTGAAGTCTTTGTCGTCGCCGTCATCCGACTGGAAAATGCCGGTGCTGTTGAAAACTCCCGCCGTGTAGGTCAGGCTGCTGTTGTCTCCCAGGCCGATCTGGTCGAAGGCCATGATGCCCGTCTTGAAGACGTTGGCCACCGCTCCGCCCTGTTCTGTAGGACAGCCGATCGATCCGCAGCTATACAAATTGGTTTGCATGCGCGTGTAATTGACCCAAGGGGCTGTCCCTGCGGGGACATAAAGAGCGTGACCGAACGGAACGATCATCGAGCCGACCTGAACGTTGGCAATGTCGAACAGATCCCTGAAAGTCGCGCTGACCCGGAATTCACGTGCACTTCCGTTCCCGGAGTCGGCCACGGTGACGCCATTCCGGGCCCACTCGCTGATGAACAGATAGTCCACGTCTTTCGTGATGCTGCCTTTCATGAACCAGCGCAGCCGTTGAAACGAAAATTCGCTTTTGTCGGATGCCGATCCCAGTCGGTCGTAGTGGGTGAAGGTCGGCTGCATCTCGACGCCCATCGTCATGGTGATCTCATCCGACGGAGTCGACTCGCGACCGTACAGCATGGGCCAGGCCTTATAGCTGTCCACCTTTTTCCTGGGCGCGTCATCGGCCGTTGCCGTGGGCGCATAAGCGAACATCAGGCTGGAAATCAGGCATGTCGACAGGGCGGAACGACGAACGTATTTTCTGGAACGGATCATTTGGAAGTCTCCATTGGTATGTTTTGGTAAGCGGTCGTGCGTGATGCATCTATTTGCTCGAATAGATGTAAGCCATCACGTCGCGGACGTCCTGATCCGTCAAAGCCTTGTTGGGGCCGTAAACCGGCATGTGCGCATTGGGGTTGTAAAAACGAATATCCCAGATACGCTGGTACGTGTAGTCCAGTGGCATTTCGCGTGCGCCGTAGCCTTTCAGGGTCGGCCCGATGGTTCCGCCGTCCTGGGTAGGAAGAACATGGCACGCGATGCAATTACCCCAGCGCAAATTGGTCGCGATCTTTTCGCCGCGGACCGCATCGCCTTCGAGCGGGCCTGAGAACTCGATTCGTTCAACCGGCGGGGATTTCATTTTTCCGCAAGCGAGGGTGTAATCCAGGCAAGGAAAATTCTTCAGAAGCTCGGCCGGATACACTTCTCCCGGCACCCACTTGAGCGGTTCTTCGGCAAAGGACACGGCGACTGTTCCTACGGCACCCGCGGTCGCAAGAGTGAGCATTGACAGATAACGCAGTTTGGTGAGATGGCTCATTACAGCTTCCCTTTTGTAATTGGCTTGATTGACTTAAGAACCGATTTCTCAATCCAGATAGTCGGTATCCATGTTGTATTCGGAGCCGGGGATACTCATCTTGTATCCGTTGGCCGATGCCTTCAGAAACACCTCGATATCGGTCATGGCCGGCGACCCTTCGGCGCCCGGATAGATTCGCGATAACAGGTGGCAGGATTTGATTTGATGCTGAAGGGTGAATACGTATTCGTAATCGTCGCCGGCGAGCGCATACGGGAAGTGATAAATCGGGTAACTCGCAGCATCGCCAAAGAATGTCGTCGGCCGCTGGCTACGCAGGCGCTTCCCGACGGTAGGGGGCGTATGGCAACTGGCGCAGGCAAAATTGAAATGCCCCGCGCGCTTGAAGAAGAGATCGCGCCCGCGCTCGTAGGCCTGCTTGATGGGGCCGGGCCGGGTCGCATCGATATTGATGACTTTCCCGTCCGACAGCGAGGCGATGTAGAAATCGGCCAGCACGTTGGGGCGTGAGTCGTCCGCCCAATCCAGACCGAGCCGCTCGCTGGCGCAGTGCTTGATCTGCGTGCCGACGGTTACGACCCGCTTGAGTTTCTTGCTGTAGGCGGGGTAGTTGGCATATATCCCGCGTAGTTTCTCGCCATCCTGGCCGTGGCATGACGCACACGATTTGCCGGCCGCATTTTTCTGATTGAAATACTGCTTGCCAATTTCGAGCGCACCTTCGGCGTCGAAGCTCTTTTGTGCCCAGCGGAAATCCTTGTAATTCGTCTCGGCCGATGTTTTTCCGGCTTTTTTCGCCGCCGCGATCGCTTCCTCGTCTTTCCAGTATCGGTATGTGTTGGAAAATTTCTCATCCCCGGAAACGTGAGGGATGGCCAATTCCTTGCCCGGCATGAAATCGTATTTCGGGTATGCATCGGCAGCACTCGCCGATCCCGTGGCGAGAGCAAGCAGTACTCCGCAGGAATGCAATTTGAATTTTCTTGAAACGCTCATGGCCTCTCCGATCAACAATACAAAAACACCCCATCGGCAAATGGACCGAAGCCCGAACTGCCGCGACCCTAGGCTGAGCAGGCGACGTGCCAGCTAGACGATACTGTTTTAAGTAATTGAAAACGAACGAAGAAAATCTGTCTGAGCGTGGAAGTGGCGAGGCGCAGGTTGGCGTTTCTCCAGGGCTGAATGGCGGAGGTATGGAGAAAATCCATAGCCCGGATGGCGGCGCCTCGTGCTGCCCCCAGGCATGGCCGATTTGTACGCTTGACGTTGGAAGCTGCTTGAGACTATGGTGGGCAAGCCAATGGCTTCACCCGTATCGTTGCCCGTTTCATCCCATATGAACCAGCCTTTCAACCCGGACAATCTGTCGTTGTCGCCCGTTTCGATCAGCCCCCACAAGGTTCTGATCATCGACGACGAGCCTGAAATCGCTCGCCTGCTCGGGCGCGTGGTTCAGAGTTGCGGGAATTTCCAGATTGTCGCTCGACATGGAAAATTCGATCTGGAGCAGGAATTGCCCCGGATGGAGCCGACATTGATTTTTCTCGATCTGGTCATGCCCGATTTCGACGGGTTTGAGGTTCTCGGCCGGATACAGAGCGTCTTGCCGGATGCTTCGATCGTCGTGGTGAGCGCCTATTCCACCATCGAAAACGCGGTACGCGCCGTCAAGCTTGGCGCATTCGATTTTCTGCCCAAGCCATTCGATCCCGAGTCCGTGCAGTTGATCGTCGCCAAACTGGAGCAGGAGCTGGATTTACGCGCACGCTGCGCGGCGCTCAAGCGTTCCCTTCTCAAGCAGGATGGGTACTTGCGCAGCATCAATGGGCAAGGCAGCGCAATCAAGAATTTGCACAGTTGGATTCTCAGGGTTCGCCATACGCGTGCCAGCGTGTTGATCGAAGGCGAGAGCGGCACGGGCAAGGAACTGGTTGCGCGGGCAATACACGCCGATCAGGGGCCGTTCATCGCGGTGAACATGGCGGCGATACCCGATGAATTGGCGGATTCGGAATTGTTCGGCCACCGGCGCGGAGCGTTCACCGGGGCCGTACAGGATCGGCGGGGATTGGTCGCCGAGGCACAGGGCGGCACCTTGTTTCTGGACGAAGTCAATTCGATGTCTCCGCGCATACAGGCCAAATTGTTGCGCGTCATACAGGAAAAGAAGATACGTCCCATTGGCGGGGATCGGGAGTATGAAGTCGATTTCCGGATAATCTCGGCCGCCAACGATAAATTGGAGAAGCTGGTGCAGGACGGGAAATTCCGTCGCGATCTCTACCACCGACTGCGCATACTCGGAACCACGCTGCCTCCGCTACGCGAGCGCATAGAGGACATTCCGCTTCTCGCCCAGCAGTTCGTTCAGCATTACAGCCGCTCTCACGGGAAGCGGGTGCGTCAGATCCAGCCCGATGCCTTGTATTTCCTGCAACAGATGGAATGGCGCGGCAATGTGCGAGAACTGGAGAATCTGATCGAAGCGGCGGTCATCCTTTGCGATGATTCGGTAATGGAAATCACGGTTTCCATGCTCTCGCACGTCGCAAACGATGTGATCGACGCTGAGGAAACCGAACAAGGCGCGGCATTGACCCTGGCTGAAGCGGAGCGGGTCCACGTCAGACGGGTATTGAGCATGACATCCGGCAACAAGACGCACGCCGCCAAGTTGCTGGGGATCGATTACAAGACGCTGTTGCGCAGACTTTGACTTTAGGGGGCCGACGAAAATGAGCGAAGAGGGTTGCTCGAAGGGGAGACGGAATTTTCTGATTGCCCTGGGCGGGATCGGAGGCGCTTCTCTGGGTCTAGCGGGCGCGGCCCCGCGCGAGACGCCAATGGATCGGTTCTATCGCGCGAGCGGGAAGAACATGTGCGTCTCGCCATCTTCCCTGTCGACCCTGCGCCTTGACCCGGGAGCCTTGCCGAATGATCTGACGCTTGTGGGTACCCGGTTGATGAAATTGGGATTCCTCGATGAGGCGACCCAGCTTTATGGACAAAGAACTGGGAAGAAAGTCAGGGTGATCGGCGGCGGGTGCGATGACGGCTTGATCTCGGCGCGTTCGGGCAAGGCGCATTTCGGCGAGCTGTGTTGTCCCGTAGAGGGGTCTCCCGCAGCCGGAATGCACTGGCTGCCTGTGGCGCACGACGTGAAAGTGGTTTTGACATCGCCCGACAACCCCGTACGGAATATCAGCATGGACAATTTGCGGAGAGTCGCCAGTGGCGAGATCCAGAATTGGCGTTATTTGGGGGGAGCCGACAGGCCTGTCGTTTTCATCGCGCACAATCACTGCCCAACTTATTTGGAGCCCGTCAGGTCGGCGTTGCTCAACGGTCGCGAATCCTGGGCCAAGTCCGCCATGCACTCGAATACCGATTCCGGCCATCTGCGCCAACTGGCGCGTTTCAGTCATTCCCTGGGTGTCGATAGCTGGGTGCTGGCCATGCCCTATGTGAAGCGCGGTCAGCTCAAGGTTCTGAGCATAGACGGCATCCCACCGGTAATAGGCAACAAGACGCAGGCGGACTACCCGCTTAGGGGGCCACTGAATCTGATTTTCGCGCTCTGGGTAGAGGAACACATGCGCCCCTATCTCGATTTTCTCTACAGCGAAGAGGTGCAGCAGATCATCGCCAAACGCGCTGTTCCCATCCTCCGCAAAGAGGCCTTGACACAGGGAAGCGCGCCTGAGTACAGAGGTTGATCGGTGGAATGTCGTTTCAGGCGCTTGGATTGAGCCATATCGTCACGCCCCCCTTGTTTGCGTCGGTGATTTTTATATCGCCGCCATGGGCATGGGCAATGGCGAGCGCATTTGACAGCCCCAAACCCGTACCCGTCCGTTTGGTCGTATAAAACAACTCGAATGCCTTGGCGGCTTCGTCCTTTTCAAAGCCTTTGCCGTAATCGGTGAATTGAATGAAAAGCTTGCCGCCTGGTTCGACGCCAACGCGCACGTCGACCACCCGGTTGCCGTTTGCCTCGAAAGCGTTGTCCAGAATGTTGTCGACCATTTGCTCAAGCTGGTGACGGTCGCCTCTTGTCAGATAGGGGCCGCCAGGCTCGATCGCCAGATTGATTTTGTTCTCGCTGTCGAAGTGGAATTTCCGCTCTCGGTAGGCCAGCATGCAGCCGCCAAGTTCGATGGTCTCGATTTTCAACTTCACGGGTTTTCCGAATCGAAGGAGGTTGTCGATGGTGGAAGAGCAGCGTGCGCAGTAGTGAAGAATCAGATCGATTTCATCGAGTAGATGTGGTCGGTCGGAAAGTTCCGGCTTCATGAGATGAGCGGTGTTTTTGATGACCGTCATCGGATTGTTGAGGTCGTGGGCCACCCGCATGGCCACGCGGCCCACCGCGGACAATTTTTCCTGCGCCTGCATTTCCGCTTCCATCTTTCGCAATCGCGACAGATGAACAATCATGTCGTTGAACGCGTCGACCAATTGACGGACTTCCCCGTATCCGCCGGTTTTCAGGGGGCTGAGATGGTCTTTGGCAATCTGTTCGGGTAGATGGCCAACGGCGGAAGTGAGTCTCTTGACAGGGTTCAGGAGGCGGTGCAAATAAATTGCGATGGCAATGGCCAACAAGATGGCGCTTGCCAGCAGCGTCCAGGCGATCAGACCTTTTGTTCTCGCAAGAACAGCTCGCGCCGGGTCGTCGACAACGATGTCCAATGCACGGATATCCCGATCCGGGGACCATACAGGTATGCGAATGGATGACGCTCTTTTCGGGCTGGCGGCCCCTGCGGGGTAGAGCGTCAATTGCTCATCCGACAAGAGACTGGCCTTGCCCCAGGCACTGGCCCGGCGCGCCAGTTGAATCCAGCCTACCGTTTCCCCGCCGACGATAATGGGCTTGGAAGAAACAATCCACAGTTTCTGGTCGATCCAGGCCAGCGAGGCCCCGGCTTCGAGGAAGGTTTGCTTGCCCATCGAAAGACCATCGGTCAGAAGGGTTTGCGAAGGATCGGCGGTGGCGACAAGTTTCCCCGACATCTCCCAGACGGCCAGCCAGTCAAGATGGAATGCCTTGGCAATACGGTTGAGATCCTCCCGTAAAGGAATCGCCTCTCCCTCGAGGTAGAGATGGTATTGGGCGCTCTGACGCAAATCGGAATCGCTTGCGACCAGTTGGGCCAAGGCTTCATAGGTGGTCAGCTCATCCCGGACCAATTGTTGAATCTGGCGGTTCTGGTTCGCGATGCGTTCGCTGTGCAGCTTATCGAATTGCCGGCTTACAAAGCTGTCGATTCCATAAAACATCGCTGCCGAGATCACGGCCAATATGAGCATCAGGCCAGCCACTGCTTGAAACATCAGGCTGTCCGGCAATACGCGG
Organism: Rhodocyclaceae bacterium; assembly: GCA_034004665.1. Classification (GTDB taxonomy): domain Bacteria; phylum Pseudomonadota; class Gammaproteobacteria; order Burkholderiales; family Rhodocyclaceae; genus Sulfuricystis. The sequence continues at coordinate 8,103 of JAVEWF010000062.1, forward strand.
ATGCCCCGCTTCAACCAGCCGGGGAGAAACGATCTTGGTGCGCGAGACAAACCCTCGAGCGTTGGGAAGGCTTTCATGTCGTGAAAACTGAAGCAGTCTGGAAATATCGCTGCCGTGCAGTGTAACGCGATGGTTTTCGCCTGGAGTCGATTCGCCGCAGCTTGTTCTTTGCGCGCTGCCGAGAGTCCCCTCTGAACTGGCAGGCCGGGGCACAGGACCGCAGGCGGCCGGGTCATGCGGTATGTCGATCGTGCGGGCCGGTTCTTGCAGGGACGAACTGGCGGGAACGATCAAGGTGAGGCGGAAACCGGTGGTGCCGGCAATAGGAGTCGAACCTACGACCTTCGCATTACGAATGCGCTGCTCTACCAACTGAGCTATGCCGGCGAAAAGGCCCGCGCATTATAGCGAATTCGCCTGCCGCGAGCGTGCCGGCTCAGCGCAGCAGGCTGGAAACCTGGCGCATCAGTTCGCCGGCGGGCGTTCCGTAGGGCAGGATGCGCACGAGCTTGCCGTGCGCGTCGATCACGTAGACGCTCGCGGTGTGGTCGACGGTATAGGTCGAGCCGGTGGGGACGTAGCGGAACTGCACGCCGTACTGGTCGGCCACCGTGCGCAGTTCGCTCTCGCTGCCGGTCAGGGCAAGGATCTGCTCGCTGAAATGGTTGACGTAGGGCCCCAGCACCTCGGGTGTGTCGCGTTTGGGGTCGACGCTGACGAACACGGGCTGGACCCGCTGGCGTTTGTCGGCGGGCAGGGCTTCGAGCACTTGCTTGAAGTGCAGCAGCTCGGTCGGGCACATCTCGGGACAGAACGTGAATCCGAAATAGAGCAATACCACCTTGCCCTGCAGGGACGAGAGCGAGACCGGCTCGCCCTTGATCGTGTGCAGGGTGAAATCTCCGCCCGGCGTCCTGGCCGCGCCGGCCATGGTGCTCAGGCTCAGGATGAGTCCGGCCAGCAGTATGCGCAGAGCGCCCATCATCGTCGTTCCCCTGGATTCGATTGCGTGTGGAATGCTGGCAAGCATTAAGCGTGCCCGTTGCCGGAAGGCACGGCTCGCCCCCGGATGACGGAGGCAGGCCCGGCAACGGCTGCAACCGATGCCGGGTGTGGCGGTCCGACAGGTGTGGCAGGTGTTCCATTTTCGGGACAGTTTGTCCCGCGCAGGGGGTCGGCGGGCTATAGTGTCCGAAACGACGACGGTGGAAATGTCGTGCGTTTCCCTGTGAAGCCCGTGTGGACGGTCGGGGCGTCCGCCTGGCTTGGATGTTGCTTTCGAGGGGGCACGTAGCAATGCAGAGGCAGGAAATCTTGGAGCATGTCCGTCAGATCAATGCGGTGGTCGGCCTGGGCGGCGCGCTGGAGTCGGCCGAAGTCGTGCCGGCGATCGCGCGCTCGTGGAGCCGCTGCGTTCACGATTTCGGTCTCGATCCGGCGCGCGACGAGCCGGTGATCGTGCTCGACAACCGGGAGCTGAAGGAACGCCGCGAACCGCTCGAACGCCTGTGCACGATCGCGCAGGGCGAAATGGCCACGCTCTACCAGCAGCTTGCGGGTTCGGGCTTCTCGGTCCTGCTGACCGATCGCGAAGGCGTGGTGCTCGATTTCCTCGGCGACCCGGCGTTCACCGAAACCGCGGCCGAATGCGGCATGCGGGCCGGCGCCGTGTGGAGCGAACGGCATCAGGGCACGAACGGCATGGGAACCTGCGCGATCGAGCAACGACCCATCCTGGTTCACCACAACGAGCATTTCCTTTCGCGCAACGTCGGCCTGACCTGTTCCGCGGCGCCCATCTTCGATCACGAAGGCGGCCTGCTGGCGGTGCTGGACGCCTCCAGCTTCTCGCACATGGCGCAGCAGCACACGCTGGTGCTGGTCAACATGTCCGCCCAGATGATCGAGAACCGCGCCTTTCTGTGCCGCTTCGACGAGCATTACGTCCTGCGTTTCCACAGCCGGCCCGAGTTCATCGGTACCCTGTGGGAAGGCGCGCTGGCGCTCGACGAGGGCGGCACCATCCTCGCCGCCAATCGCAGCGCGCTGTTTCAGTTCGGATACAAGCAGCCGGCCGATATCGCGGGACGCCCGTTGAGCGAACTATTCAATACCGGCATGGCCGCGCTGATCGGCCAGAAAGCGCAGGGCTGGCTCAACCCCGTGCCGCTTTACGAAGCGCGCCAGGGCAACCGTTTCTTCGGCCTGATGCGTCCGCCGGAGCGCAAGAACGCGCCGGCGCCCGCGGCCGCGCGCCGCATTTCGACCGCCGCCGCGCCGCGCGACAGTTCCAGGATCGTCGGGCTCGACGCGCTCCAGTTCGGCGACCGCACCATGGAGTACAACGTGCATTGCGCGCGACGCGTCATGGATCGCGACATTCCCATCCTGCTGTCCGGCGAGACCGGTACCGGCAAGGAAGTCTTTGCGCAGGCCATCCATTTTGCGCAGTCCGGCGCGGAACGCCCCTTCGTCGCGGTGAACTGCGCCTCGATTCCCGAAACCCTGATCGAAAGCGAACTGTTCGGCTACAAGTCGGGCGCGTTCACCGGCGCCAGCCGCGAAGGCCGGCGCGGCAAGATTCTCCAGGCCAACGGCGGCACGCTGTTTCTCGACGAGATCGGCGACATGCCGATCATGCTGCAGGCGCGCCTGCTGCGCGTGCTCGAAGAACGCGAGGTCGTGCCGCTGGGCGGCGAGACGCCGTTCAAGGTGGACATCCGCCTGGTCAGCGCAAGCCACCGCGACCTCAAGGCCATGGTCGCCGAGGGGCGCTTCCGCGAGGATCTCTATTACCGCCTGCAAGGCATCACCCTGACCCTGCCGCCGCTGCGCGAACGCCAGGACAGACGCGCGCTGATCCGGCACATTCTGGCGATCGAGTGCGGCGACAGGGAGGACGCGGTATTGAGCGAGGGCGCCTTGCAGCAACTGGAGAGCTATGCCTGGCCGGGCAACATCCGCCAGTTGCGCAACGTGCTGCGCACCGCGCTGGCGATGCGCGAAGGGCGCGAGATCACGATCCACGACCTGCCCGAAGAGATCGGCCGGGCGGCGCCTGTGCTGCGCGACGAGACTGCGAAAGCCGCGCCGGCCCTGTCCTCGCTGGAGCAGGCCGAGCGCGACGCCATCCTGCAGAATCTGGAGAAATGCCGCTGGAACGTGACCCTGGCGGCGCGGCAACTGAACATCAGCCGCAACACGCTGTACCGCAAAATGAAAAGCCTCGACATCAGCCTCAACAAGGAAGAGTGAATTGCCGTCCACCCCGTTCGTCACCTGGGTCGAACCCGCCGACCTGGGCTTCAATTCCGCCCATTTCATCACCTACGGCACGGTCTGCGAGAACCTGCACGGCCACAACTTCCATACGCGCGTGACCGCGCACGGCGAGGATACGGGCGAAGGCTACGTGCTCGATTTCGTCGCGCTCACGCGGCTGGCGGGCGACATCTGCAAGACCCTGTCCGACCGCGTCATCCTGCCGGGCACAAGCCCGGTGGTGAAGATCGGCGAGGCGGACGGCCTGGTCAAGGTCGAGAGCTTCGGCAAGCGTTTCTGGATCGAGAAGGAAAGCGCGATCGTGCTGCCGATCGCCAACGCCACCGCCGAACTGCTGGCCTGGTACATCGGCGAGCGCCTGACGGAATCGCTGCGCCGCGAGAACCTGCTCGCCGGCGTGCAGATGCTGGAAGTGGCCGTGGAGGAAGCCGACCGCCAGTGGGGCATCTCGCGCCACCGGCCGCAGCATGGCTGAGCCGGTCGCGCCGCGTCTCGCCTGGGGGCTGACCGGGTCGGGCCACTATCTGCGCGAAAGTCTGGCGCTCATCGAGACGCTGCCGGACACGGACATCTTCCTCACCCGCGCCGCCGCCGAGGTGCTGAGCATGTACGGCATTTCGCTGAAATCGCTGCGCGAGCGCCACCGCGTGTTCCAGGATCACACCGCGAGCAGCGTGCCGGTCGGTTTCCTGTATGCGGGGCATTACCACACGCTGGTGATCGGCCCGGCCACGTCGAACACGGTGGCCAAGTGCGTCGCCGGCATTTCCGACACGCTCGTCACCAACCTCTACGCGCAGGCCGGCAAGTGCCGCATTCCGAGCATCGTGTTCGCCTGCGACACCGAGCCCACCGTGATCACCGAGGCGCCCGACCGGACGGTGACGCTCCATCCGCGTCCGGTCGATCTCGACAACACGCGCCGCCTGGCGGATTTTCCCGACACGACCGTGGCGGAGACCATCGACGATCTCAAGGCCGCCGTCGAGCGGCGTCTCGCATGGCTGAACATCTCCTCTTCCTGACCGGCCGCATGGCCGAAACGCAGCTTCGGCGCGTGCTCGGCGAACTGGGCGAGACCGGCTTCACCTGGGAAGTCCGCGTGCTGGGCGTCCAGGTCGCGGCGCTGCTGACGGCCGACATGATCCGTCGCCGGTTGACCGACGCCGGCGGCGCCGATCGCATCCTCATTCCCGGCCGTTGCCGCGGCGACCTCGACGCGCTGAGCGCGCACTTCGGCGTGCCGGTCGAACGCGGGCCGGACGAGCTGATGGACATTCCCGCCTTTTTCGGCCGGCAGCGCCGCGCGCCCGACCTGTCGCGCCACGACATCACGATCTTCGCCGAACTGGTCGATGCGCCGCGCATGAGCGTCGAGGCCATCCTCGCGCAGGCCGCGCGCTACGCCGCCGACGGCGCCGACGTCATCGACATCGGCGGGCTGCCGCAGACGCCGTTTCCGCATCTCGAAGACAGCGTGCAGGCGCTCAAGGCGGCCGGGTACCGCGTCAGCGTCGATTCGC
>JAVEWF010000139.1:0-2791 GCA_034004665.1 Rhodocyclaceae bacterium
AAGCCGCCGTACCTTCGACCTTGGCGCGCGGCCAGCCGACGCCCCGGGCGATGGCGGTGAGGGTTTCCGGCGCGAGCCAGCCCAAGGCTTCTTGCGTCTCGCGCAGGATCTGCATCAGCCGGGTGCCGTCCCTGCCATGGCTGAAAAGGACGGTCTCGATGACTTCGTTTGCGTTCATGATGCTCCCCATGCTGCACTGCGACACGCCCGTAGCTTACGCCGGGCCTGTCAGGTTTTGTTGCCTTGGATCAAATCCCGGGGAGATCGGGACGTGAAGCTTGCGTACCGGGACACCCCGTGCGAGCGGCGCCGTCCTGCCGGCGCTGACTTTTCGCGTGGATGGTCGGCACAAACTGCCCTGACCCGTCAGCCGCGACAGGTTCCCGGCCACCACCGGTCCGGGACTGTCTGCGCCGGCCGGAAAAGCCTAGTCCCTGCGCCGTGTGTTGCGCTGGCGACGGTAGACCTGCGCTCCGATGACGCCAGCGATGATTGCGACGACCAGGATCGCAAGGTGAGCGGGGTCGGTGAGCAGATGGGCGAGGGCCTGCAGGAGAGAGAACTCGTCGTGGGCGTGAGACCCGACGTGCGCGTGGGCCAGCAGGGGCAGCGATGCAAGCAGAACGGCAAACACTCTTTTCATGACGAATCTCCTACGTTTTGTTGATCCGGTACAGCGGATTCTGCATTCGGGGTTGATGTGGCTGAACCCTCTTCATCGTGGTAAATGGTAGCCTTGAATTCGAAATCTACAAAGACGACGGAAAAAACCATGTGCCTAGCGATTCCCGCCCGCATCGAAGCCATGCCGAACGAAGAGACCGCCATTGTCGATCTCGGCGGCGTGCGCAAGGAAGTCTCCCTGGCGTTGATCGACGATGTCGCGATCGGCGATTACGTGATCGTTCATGTCGGCTTCGCGCTCAACAAGATGGATCCGCAGGAGGCCGAGAAAACCCTGGCTCTGTTCGCCGAGATGGGGGCCGCCGTGGCGGCTCAGGACGAGGCGGCAGGAAACCCGGCTTGAAGTACATCGACGAGTTCCGCGACGGCCGGCTGGCCCGCGGGCTGGCGGCAGCCATCGCGGCGGAGACCGACCCGGAATGGCGCTACGCCTTCATGGAGTTCTGCGGTGGCCACACGCATGCCATCTCGCGCTACGGCGTGACCGATCTGCTGCCGGCGAACGTGCGCATGGTGCACGGCCCGGGCTGTCCGGTGTGCGTGCTGCCGATCGGGCGCGTGGACATGGCGATCCGCCTCGCGCTCGAGCATCAGGTGATTCTCTGCTCCTACGGAGACTGCCTGCGGGTACCGGCTTCGGACAGCCTGTCGCTGCTGAAGGCCCGCAGTTTGAAAAGTGCGCGCGGCGGCGACGTGCGCATGGTCTATTCGGCGGCCGATGCGCTGCGCATCGCGGAGGAGAATCCTGCGCGGCAGGTGGTGTTCTTTGCCATCGGTTTCGAGACCACCACGCCGCCGACGGCGGTGGTCATCAAGCAGGCCGCCGTACTTGGCCTGAAGAATTTCAGCGTGCTGTGCTGCCACGTGCTGACGCCTTCCGCCATCTCCAGCATCCTCGAGTCACCCGAAGTGCGACGCTGGGGCACGGTGCCGCTCGACGGCTTCATCGGCCCGGCGCATGTCTCGACGGTAATCGGCAGCCGGCCCTACGAGTTTTTCGCCGAGGAATACCGCAAGCCCGTGGTGATCGCCGGCTTCGAGCCGCTCGACGTGATGCAGGCGATCCTGATGCTGGTGCGCCAGGTCAATGAAGGGCGCTGCGAAGTGGAAAACGAATTCACCCGTGCGGTCTCGCGCGAGGGCAACCTCAAGGCGCAGAACCTCGTCGCCGAGGTCTTCGAGCTGCGGCGCGCCTTCGAGTGGCGCGGCATGGGCACGATTCCCTATTCGGCGCTGGCGATCCGCCGCGAGTTCGCGGCCTTCGACGCCGAGAAGCGCTTCGCCCTCGAATACCGCCCCGTGCCCGACCACAAGGCCTGCGACTGCGGCGCGATCCTGCGCGGCGTGAAGCAGCCGCGCGACTGCAAGCTGTTCGGCACGGTCTGCACGCCGGAGAATCCCATCGGCAGCTGCATGGTCTCGTCGGAGGGTGCCTGCGCGGCCTATTACACCTACGGCCGGCACAAGGAGTTGGCGTGAGAATCCTCTTCCTCACCCACAGCTTCAACAGCCTGACGCAGCGGCTTTACGCCGAATTGACCGTGCTCGGCCACGACGTTTCCGTCGAGTTCGACATCGCCGATTCGGTGAGCGAGGAGGCGGTGGCGCTCTGGCGGCCCGACCTGATCTTCGCGCCTTTCCTCAAGCGCGCGATTCCGGAAGCGATCTGGAAGAACCACCGGTGCTGGATCGTCCATCCGGGCATCGTCGGCGACCGCGGCCCCTCGGCCCTCGACTGGGCGATCATGAATGGCGAGACGACGTGGGGCGTCACGGTCCTGCAGGCCGAGGCGGAGATGGACGCCGGCCCGGTCTGGGCGACGGCGACATTTCCCCTGCGGCGCGACAAGAAGGCGAGCATTTACCGGCAGGAAACCACCGAGGCGGCATTGCGCGCGGTGAAGGAGGCGCTGGCGAAGCTGGCGTGCGGAGAGGCGCCCGTGCCCCTCGCGAACTATACGGATGCGCGAGGTCAGCTGCGCCCGGTGATGAAGCAGGCCGACCGCGCCATCGACTGGCGGCAGGACGGCACGCAAACGGTTCTGCGCAAGATCGACGCGGCCGATGGTTTTCCAGGCGTGGCGGACAGCCTGTTCGGTCAGCCCTG
>JAVEWF010000140.1:0-2775 GCA_034004665.1 Rhodocyclaceae bacterium
GACGACGGTCCGACCGCCGAAGCGGTCGCCGCCCTCTACGGCTCGGTCATCACCGCCGGCGTGCATCGCGCCAGCAGCATCAAGGTCGCCGAAGCCGCCAAGGTCATCGAGAACACCCAGCGCGACCTGAACATCGCCCTGATGAACGAACTCTCGCTCATCTTCGACCGCATCGGCATCGACACGCTCGAAGTCCTGCAGGCCGCCGGCACCAAGTGGAACTTCCTGCCCTTTCGCCCCGGCCTCGTCGGCGGCCACTGCATCGGCGTCGATCCCTACTACCTGACCCACAAGGCCGAGATGCTCGGCTACCACCCGCAAGTCATCCTCGCCGGCCGGCGCATCAACGACGGCATGGCCGCCTACGTCGCCCAGCAGGCCGTCAAGCAGATGATCAGCAACGGCAGCGCCGTCAAGGGCGCCAAGGTCATCGTCCTCGGCCTCACCTTCAAGGAAAACTGCCCCGACCTGCGCAACTCCAAGGTCGCCGACCTCGTGAAGGAGCTGCAATCCTTCGGCTGCGACGTCAGCGTGCACGACCCGATCGCCGAGGCGCCCGAAGCGATGCACGAATACGGCATCACCCTCACGCCGTGGGACCAGCTACCAGCAAAGGCCGAAGCCATCGTCGCCGCCGTCTCGCACCGCGAATACCTCGCCATGCCGCTCGCCGACCTCACCGGCAAACTCAAGCCGGGCGGCGTGTTCGTCGACGTGAAATCGGCCTACGACCCCGCCGCGATCCGCGCGGCCGGCTGCACGCTCTGGCGGCTGTAAGCGCGATGGCTGCTTCTGTCTACGATGCCGCGCAGGATGCCCTGCGCGCCGCACCACGCACCTGGCTCATCACCGGCGTCGCCGGCTTCATCGGCAGCAACCTGCTCGAAACCCTGCTGGTGCTTGGCCAGCGCGTCGTTGGCCTCGACAACTTCGCCACCGGCCATCGCCGCAACCTCGACGCGGCGCTCGCCGATGCCAGCCGTGCCACCGGCCGGCCACTCGATGAACTGGCGGCACGCTTCCGCTTCATCGAGGGCGACATCCGCGACCTCGCCGCCTGCCGGCAGGCGATGCAGTGGGAAGAGGGGGCTTCGGTGGATTACGTGCTCCACCAGGCCGCCCTCGGCAGCGTGCCGCGCTCCATCGAAGACCCGATCACCACCAACCAGGCCAACATCGACGGCTTCCTGAACATGCTCGTCGCCGCGCGCGACGCGGGCGTGAAGCGCTTCGTCTATGCCGCCAGCAGTTCCACCTACGGCGACCATCCCGACCTGCCCAAGGTCGAGGACCGGATCGGCAAGCCGCTCTCGCCCTATGCCGTCACCAAGCTGGTGAATGAACTCTACGCCGACGTCTTCGCCCGCACCTACGGCTTCAGGACCATCGGCCTGCGCTACTTCAACATCTTCGGCAAGCGCCAGGACCCCAACGGTGCCTACGCCGCCGTCATCCCGAAATGGATCGCCGCCATGGTCGCCGGCCAGCCCGTCTACATCAACGGCGACGGCGAGACCAGCCGCGACTTCTGCTACATCGCCAACACCGTGCAGGCCAACCTGCTCGCCGCCACGGCCGAGCATCCCGACGCCGCCAACCAGGTCTACAACGTCGCCGTCGGCGACCGCACCTCGCTCAACGACCTGTGCCGCCACCTCGCCACCCATCTGGCCGAGCGCTTCCCGCACCTGCGCGACTTCACGCCGATCCACCGCGACTTTCGCGCCGGCGACGTGCGTCATTCCCTCGCCGACATCGGCAAGGCGCAGCGGCTGCTCGGCTACGCGCCCAGCCACCGCATCGACGCCGGGCTGCAGGAATCGATGGCCTGGTACGTCGCCAACCTCTGATGTCCGTTTCGGTCGACGCCCGTCCGCTCGTCCTGCACGTCTTCTACCGCTTCGATGTCGGCGGCCTGGAGAACGGCGTCGTCAATCTCATCAACCACCTGCCGGCGGACCGCTACCGGCACGCCATCCTCGCCCTGACCGAAGTCACCGACTTCCGTCAGCGCATCCGGCGCGATGACGTCGAATACATCAGCCTGAAAAAGCCGCCCGGTCACCTGTTCCGGCTCTACCCGCGGCTCTGGCGCATCTTCCGTGACCTGCGCCCCGCCATCGTCCACAGCCGCAACCTCGCCGCGCTCGAAGTCACCGTGCCCGCCTGGGCCGCCGGCGTGCCGGTGCGCATCCATGGCGAACACGGCTACGACGTCGGCGACCTCGACGGCAACAACCGGAAGTACCAGTGGGTGCGTCGCGCCTACGCCCCCTTCGTCAGCCGCTTCGTCGCGCTCTCGCGGGATCTGGCCCGCTACCTGACGGACCGGGTCGGCGTCGCGCAAGACAAAATCGCGCAGATCTACAACGGCGTCGACACCGAACGATTCCACCCCGCCGTCCTGCCGAAGCCGACTTTTCAGGGCTGCCCGTTCGGTTCGCCGGATCACTGGCTCGTCGGCACCGTCGGCCGCATGCAGACCGTCAAGAACCAGACGCTGCTCGCCCGCGCCTTCATCCGCGCTCTCGAACTCGCTCCCGCACTGCGCGATCGCCTGCGCCTCGTCATGATCGGCGACGGTCCGCTGCGCGGCGAATCGCAGGCCCTGCTCGACGCCGCCGGCGTGGCCGATCTCGCCTGGTTGCCGGGCGAGCGCCACGACATTCCGGATCTCCTGCGCGGTCTCGACAGTTTCGTGCTGCCCTCGATCGCCGAAGGCATCTCCAACACCATCCTCGAAGCCATGGCCTCCAGCCTGCCCGTCATCGCCAC
>JAVEWF010000063.1:0-12341 GCA_034004665.1 Rhodocyclaceae bacterium
CTGCGCCGAAGTATTCGCGCACGTCCTCGGGCCACTGGTTGGCTTCGGCCAGCAGCATGCGGTTGGCGTAGTGGGCGTCGATCTCGGCACGCATCTTCCGGATCACGGCGTGCGTCTCGGGCAGGTTCTCGTTGTCCGTGCCTTCGCGCACGCACAGGTAGGGAATGGCGTCCAGCCGCAGGCCGTCCACGCCCAGGTCGAGCCAGAAGCGCATGATGCGAATGACCGCCTTCACGACCTCCGGATTGTTGTGGTTGAGGTCCGGCTGGTGCGAGAAGAAGCGGTGCCAGTAGTAGGCCTGGGCCACGTCGTCCCAGGCCCAGTTGGATTTCTCGCTGTCGGTGAAGATGATGCGCGTCTCGGGAAACTTTTTGTCCGTGTCGCTCCAGACGTAGAAGTCGCGCTTGCTCGAACCGGGCGGCGCGGCGCGGGCGGCCTGGAACCACGGGTGCTGGTCAGAGGTGTGGTTGATGACCAGCTCGGTGATGACCTTGAGCCCGCGCCGGTGCGCCTCGCGGATGAACTGGCGCACGTCGGCCAGCGTCCCGTAGTCCGGATGGACGCTGCGGTAGTCGGCGATGTCGTAGCCGTCGTCCTTGAGCGGCGAGGGATAGAAGGGCAGCAGCCAGAGCGTATTGACGCCGAGATCCTGCAGGTAATCGAGTTTTTCCGTCAGGCCGCGGAAGTCGCCGCAGCCGTTGCCGTCGCTGTCGCAGAACGCCTTGACGTGCAGCTCGTAGATGATCGCGTCCCTGAACCAGAGCGGATCGCTGCTGGTCGTGTCGTTCATGGCGAACTCGCCGGGGCGCCGATGCGGAATGGCGGGGCGCCGCCGTCCTTCAGCTGACCCGCATAGAGCGTCAGGTGCGGGAAGGGAATCTCGATGCCGGCATCGTCGAAGGCCTGCTTGAGGCGGCGCAGGTACTCGCGCCGCACGGACCACTGCTCGATCGGCGCCACCTTGAAGCGGCAGCGCAGGATCACGGCCGAATCGGCCCAGTGCTCGACGCCGACGATCTCGACAGGCTCGAGAATGCGCGCCTGCCACTGCGCGTCGGCCCGCAACGCCTCGCCGGTCTGCCGCATCACCTCCAGCGCCGCGTCGACGTTCTCGCGATAGGCGACGCCGACATCGACGACGGCGAAGGCGTGGCCGCGCGTCTTGTTGGTCACGGTGGTGATGGTGCCGTTCGGGATGAAATGCACGTTGCCGTCGTAGTCGCGCAGCTGCACGTAGCGCAGCGTCAGGTCCTCGACGATGCCGCCGATGCCGGCCACCTCGACGACGTCGCCCTGGCGCATCTGGTTTTCCAGCAGCAGGAAGAAGCCGCTGAAGTAGTCCTTGACGAGGCTCTGCGCCCCGAAGCCGACGGCCAGGCCGACCACCCCTGCCGCGCCGAGGATCGGCGCCACCGAAATACCGAGTTCGCCGAGGATCAGCATCCCGGCGATCAGGGTAATCGCCACGGAGGCGAGATATCGGAAAACGCGTCCCAGCGTGGCGACGCGCTTCACTTCCTCGGGGTCGTCGAGGCTGCGGCTGACGTAGACCCGCAGTCCGCGGATCAGGCGATTGGCGAAGATGGCGGCTACCCAGGCGAGGATGCCGATGAGCAGGATGCGCAGACCGGACAGGACGGGTGGGGAAATCCCGGAGCCGAGCAGTTCGCCGACAAAGGATGACTCCATGGTCATGGCGATTCCTTGGCGGTTATTGGATGTTCTGCTATTTACTATTGCACAAAACTATATACCAAGGCAAGCCGGCCCGCTGCAGCGATCGGGCTGGGTACGTTAGAACGCGAAGGCGGCATCCGCGGCCGGAAGGCGGGCTGCGTAAGCTGAAAAACGCCCGGGTTCCCCCTGCTGATTCGTACGCATCTCGGCCTATCCCTGACGAAGAATGTCGGACAGCACTCGATGCATGGGAGGAGTCATGTCTGCATTTCATCTCAACGATCAGGTTCGGTTTCGTACCCTGACCCCGGACGGTCCTCTGTCGGGATCCGGGATCATCGCCAAGATTTTTCCGGCCGGCCAGAGCCATTGGCTGCATGTTCGACAGGATGACGGGAACGTCCGGATGCTCTTTGAGGCCACGACCCGTATCGAAGTCATGGAACCCGAGGCCGCATGAGCGCAGACGACATGATTACTTACCTGGCACGCGAGACGGCGCTGATTCGCGACGTTCCGCGGCCGGAACTCGACGAGAGCTGCCAGCGGGCGGAGGCGGCGCTCCGGCGCATGGCCGAACTGCTGAAAGAGGACGATACCCTTTCATCGCCCGTCAGGGACTGATGGTGCCGCTCCTTTTCTCCCTGGTCGAGTCACCATTCCATCCCTCACTGGGTCACCTGTACCAGCAGCTCGGCATCACCGGGGAGATGTTCGGCACTGCCCGCAAGCTGCACAAGGCATTGCAGCTGCAGAAGCCTGGCTCAGACCGGGCACCCCGAACCGCTGGTCCGGAGTTCGGGGTGTCTCCCGACAGACTTGATTGTTTCTGACCCGCACCACTACCAGAGCGTTTCGCGCTCCGGGCCGGCGGAGATCTGGTGGATCGACAAGTCGGCACCGTTGAACTCTTCCTCGGCATCGAGCCGGATCCCGACGGCAGCTTTCAGCGCGCCATAGACCGCAAAGCCCCCGGCGAGCGCGATCGAGACACCCAGTACGGTACCGACGAGCTGGCTCATGAAGGCGACGCCGCCCATGCCGCCGAGGGACTGGCTGCCGAAGATGCCGGCGGCGATGCCCCCCCATGCGCCGCACAGGCCGTGCAGCGGCCAGACACCCAGCACGTCGTCGATCTTCAGGCGATTCTGCGTGAAGGTGAACATCACGACAAAGAGGCCACCGGCAATGCCCCCCGTGACCAGCGCGCCGAGCGGGTGCATCAGGTCGGAGCCGGCACAGACGGCCACCAATCCGGCCAGCGGGCCGTTATGCACGAAGCCGGGGTCGTTGCGGCCCATGACGAGGGCGACCAGGGTGCCGCCGACCATCGCCATCAGCGAGTTCATCGCGACGAGCCCCGACACTTTTTCAAGCGTCTGCGCACTCATGACGTTGAAGCCGAACCAGCCGACGATGAGGATCCACGCACCGAGCGCAAGAAAAGGAATCGACGAGGGCGGATGACCGCCGGCGATGCCGCCGTCCTTGTGGTAGCGGCCGCGGCGGGCGCCGAGCAGCAGCACGGCCGCGAGCCCGATCCAGCCGCCGACGGCATGTACGACGACCGAGCCGGCGAAGTCGTGGAACTCGGCGCCGAAGGTGGCGGCCAGCCAGGCCTGGATGCCGTAGGCCTGGTTCCAGGCGATGCCCTCGAAGAAAGGATAGACGAAGCCGACCAGCACGAAGGTCGCGGCCAACTGGGGATTGAACTTCGCCCGCTCGGCGATGCCGCCCGAGACGATCGCCGGGATCGCCGCGGCGAAGGTGAGCAGGAAGAAGAACTTGACGAGGTCGTAGCCGTTCTTCGCCAGCAGGGTCTCGGCCCCGGAGAAGAAATGCACGCCGTAGGCGACGCCGTAGCCGACGAAGAAATAGGCGATGGTCGACACGGAAAAATCGCAGAGGATCTTGACCAGCGCGTTGACCTGGTTCTTCCGGCGTACGGTGCCCAGCTCCAGGAAGGCGAAGCCGGCATGCATCGCGAGGATCATGATGGCGCCGAGCAGAACGAACAGCACGTCGGCGGATGTCTTGAAATTCTCCATGTTGGTGCTCCCCGGACCCAAATGGGGAATAGCTTCAGCAACAAGCGTTCCACAAGGCATATTCTTTGAATAACAGCCAGTTAGCCAATCCATTGGCGAGTCAGCGCTGACGAATGCACAAATCCCGGGCATCGCCACGCACCATGATCGTGCGCTTTCTGGCAGCAATAACCGGGCGGGCGGCTTGAATCGCACGTCTTTCATTGTCAGAATGCGCGCAAGACGGCTGGCAACAGAACCGGCCGGATAGTGGAGGAAATTCCCGATGCTTCGTCCCGTTTCCGCCCTGATCGGCATGGCGATGGCGTTCGCCGCGCTCGCCTTCTGGCTCGGCCTGCATCGTTATGGCAATATCTATGGCGTATCCATCGGCATTCTGGTCTGCGGCTATCCGACGCTGTTTTTCTGCTGCAAGCGGCGCTACTGGGAAGCATGGCGCATGGCCCTGCTCGGCGGCCTGGGCGGCAGCCTGTGTGCGCTGCCGTTTGCCGGCAGCCCCTTCGCCTTCGGCTTCCTGCTGTTCCTGTTCGTGGTGGGCGGCGTCCTCGCCGGCCTGCTGTTCTGGCTGGCGGCGATCTGGCGCAACGATGACCTGACCTGCCCGAAGTCCTACTGCCTGCCCTGCGGCACGGCGTATCGGGTCGCCCGTCAGGCGCTCGGCCGCCGTCCTGCCGGCGCCGATATTATTAGCCCCCCACGCTCGTAAAAGCGACTCGCTGCCCCCCCACGAGGGGGCGTCGGCTTGGGGCGGCCCGGCGCCGACTTTCAGGTCAATCGAAGTAGGTGCGCGCTTCCTCGAAGCGTGTCGCGAACCAGCCCCGCGTCAGGCTTTCCATGCGTACCTTGCCGTTGCTGTTCGGCGCATGGATGAAGCGGCCGTCGCCGACATAGATGCCGACATGGGAGCGGGGGCGACTGCGGGTATTGAAGAACACGAGGTCGCCGGGTCGCAGTTCCTCACTTTCGACCGCCCGGCCGAGGCGGGCGATATCGGCCGCTGAGCCGGACAGTTCGAGCCCCGCCGCGTTTCCGTAGACATAGCTGACCATGCCGCTGCAATCCAGCCCGGCTTCCGGATTCTTGCCGCCGAAGCGATAACCGGTATCGATCAGGTGCAACGCATAGAGAACGACGTCGTTGGCGCGCGCGTCCGCGGGCCGGCCGGAGGCCGACGGGGCGGCCGATGACCCCGGCGGGGCGGATATATGTCCGCAGCCGGCGACGGCGAGTGACAGGATCAAGGCGAGGAGCGGCCAGCGCATCCGGCCATCCTATTCCGGTAGACTCGCCGGCGACACGAAAAACAAAGGAATGTTGGCCATGCAATTGCGCGACCCCCGCCTGCTTCGCGAGCAGGCTTATCTCGACGGCACCTGGATCGCCGCCGACAGCGGCGCGACCGTCGCCATCCATGACCCGGCCAGCGGCGCAGTGCTCGCCCGCGTCCCCGACATGGGAGCCGCCGAGACGCGGCGTGCCATCGCGGCCGCCGACGCCGCCTGGCCGGCCTGGCGCGCGCTGACCGCCAAGCAGCGCGGCGCGATCCTGCGCAAGTGGCACGACCTGATCGTGGCGAACGCCGACGACCTGGCACTGCTGATGACCTCGGAACAGGGCAAGCCGCTCGCCGAGGCACGCGGCGAAGCCCTCTACGCGGCCAGCTTCGTCGAGTGGTTCGCCGAGGAGGCCAAGCGCACCTACGGCGACGTCATTCCGCAGACCATCGGCAACCAGCGCCTGCTGGTACTCAGGCAGCCGATCGGCGTCGCCGCCGCGATCACGCCCTGGAACTTCCCCTGCGCGATGATCACGCGCAAGGTCGCGCCGGCACTCGCCGCAGGCTGCCCCGTGGTGGTCAAGCCGGCCGAGCAGACGCCGCTGACGGCGCTGGCGCTCGCCGTCCTCGCCGAGCAGGCCGGCTTCCCGCCCGGCGTGTTCAACCTCGTCACCGGCTCGGCGGCGAACGCACCGGTCATCGGCGGCGAACTGACGGGCAATCCGACGGTGCGCAAGCTGTCGTTCACCGGCTCCACGGAGGTCGGCCGCCTGCTGATGGCGCAGTGCGCGCCGACGCTGAAGAAGGTCTCGCTGGAACTCGGCGGCAACGCGCCCTTCATCGTCTTCGACGATGCCGACGTGGATGCCGCGGTCGAGGGCGCGATGGCGTCGAAGTACCGCAACGCCGGCCAGACCTGCGTCTGCGCCAACCGCCTGCTGGTGCAGGCAGGCGTCTATGAGGAATTCGCGCAGAAGCTGGCCGCGAAGGTGGCCGCGCTGAAAGTCGGCGCGGGCGAGACGGCGGGCGTGCAGCAGGGGCCGCTGATCGACGCGCAGGCGCTGGCCAAGGTCGAAGCCCATGTCGCCGATGCCGTCGGCAAGGGAGCGCGCATCCTGACCGGTGGCAGGCGTCACGCACTCGGCGGCACCTTTTACGAACCCACCGTGCTGGCGGATGTCACCGCCGCGATGCGCTGCGCGCGCGAGGAAACCTTCGGCCCGGTCGCGCCGCTGTTCAGGTTCGAGGACGAAACGGAGGCGATCGCGCTGGCCAACGCCACCGAGTACGGCCTCGCCGGCTATTTCTACGCCCGCGACCTCAGCCGCGTCTGGCGCGTCGCCGAAGCCCTCGAGTACGGCATGGTCGGCGTGAACGTCGGACTGATCGCCAACGAGGTCGCTCCCTTCGGCGGCGTCAAGCAGTCGGGGATCGGACGGGAAGGCTCGAAATACGGGATCGAGGAGTATCTGGAACTGAAGTACGTGTGCCTGTCCCTGGCCTGAACGTATCCAGTTCGCGGTCGAGGATGGCGAGCGTCGCGCGGCCGACGTATTCACCCGTGGTGTCGTCGAGCTTGCTCGAGTATTCCAGTGCGCGCAGGTAGGCGCGGCCGATCAGGCGGCCGAGTTCGCCCGGGTTGTAGAGCAGCTTCTTGATCGTGAACGGCCACAGGGTCAGCGGGTCGTAGTCCCTGGGCAGGTAGCCGTCCGCGATGAGTTTCCTCTCGATCGGCGTGTTCGGCTGCACCCCGACGAAGAAGATGAAGGGCAGCACCTTGTCGCGGCCGAACAGCGCATAGAGTTCGTCGATGCGCGCCATGGTGGCCCGCAGGGTTTCCGGCGATTCTCCCGGCGCGTTGAGCGGCAGGTAGAGCTTGACCTGCTGGTCCGTCATGCCGGCCTCCTTGAACATCCGGAAGGCCGTCATCTGCTGGTCGAGGGCGTAGCCGAGGGTCAGGCTGTCGATCATGTCCTGCGAGCCGGTGAAGGACAGGTCGATGCTTTCCAGCCCGCTCGCGATCATTTTCCGCGCGATGTCCGGCGTCAGGTAGTTGAGGCGCAGGTAGCCGGTCCAGCGCACCTCGACCCGCCGCGCCAGCATCTCGTCCAGGATGGCTTCGACGTGCGCCATGCTGCGGCGGGTCGAGCAGAATTGCGCATCGGTGAACCAGATGTGCCGCACCCCGTACTGCCGGTTCAGCATTTCCACTTCCTTCGCCACCTCGACCGGATCGCGATAGCGCTGCTGCGCACCCTCGATCTTGTTGTACAGGCAGAAATGGCACTGGAACGGGCAGCCCCGCTTGGTATGCACACCGATCGGCGCCTTGCCGTCGATATATTCGCCAAAGGCCGGAAAGATCGATTCGACATACGGAAAATCGACCGCGGTCAATCGCGTCAGGTCGAAGTTTTCCTCGGCGGAACGGTGATGCACCCGGCCGGCCTCATCCTTGTAATAGTGGTGGCCCGCAGGCTCGGCGCAACCGTCCACGATCGACAACATGGCCTGCTCGCCCTCGCCGACCACGACCACCGTGTCCCGGGGGCATTGCTCCGCCACGTATTTGCCGAAGATCGATACGGCGGTACCCCCGACCACCAGCCGGGCGCGCGGCTGCAGCCGGCGCACCTGCTTCAGGTAGCCGAAATTGCGCAGTCGCTGGGCTGCGTAGTCGGCGATGATGCCGACCGCCTGCCAGGCCGCCTTGAGGCGTCGCCACGGATTCGGCGAGTGGTCGAAATTCATCACCACGTCGAGCGCATCGTTCTCGGGATGCGGCCCGAACGTCTGCATGTTGCGCCATGAAAATGCGACCACGTCCGGATCGAGGACAGCTATACGCTCCGCCAGCGCCGCCTTGCGGCGGGCAGGGGGAACCACCGCGAGGTCGAGAATTTCCTGGCGGATTTCCGGCCTCTGCTTGTGGATGAAGTCGGCGACGTAAACGATACCGCCCGGCCAGATCTTCCAGACCGGCAACCGTACATAGAGAACGGACCTGACTGCTTCCCTCATTGCGGCATCCCCCGATGCGGCAATATTAAGACATCAGAATACTCTGATGTTGTGCAAGATCAAATGTCCTGCGAATTCTCGGCGGCTCGCTCTGCGCGCATCGTCCCGTTCCGTTGCAGGCGGCGACGGTCGAGCCACCAGGCGAGCATCGGCAGGACGACGAAGGAACCGGGCATGGCCAGCACCACCAGATAGGGCGAAAGATGGGCGAGCGCCTGCAGCTGGTAGGTCAGCTCGGCGCGTTCTTCGGCTGTCCAGCGACCGCCGTTGCGGCGTTTCATCAGGAGCGGCATCAGTCCGCGGACCTTGATGAACTGGGCCGTGATCTGGTGGCGTTCGCGCTGCTGCGCCTCGAGGATGCGCTGGATGAACATGGGTGAAAGACGTCGCCTGCTGATCGATTGCAACTGCCGGCCGGCCTCGCGAATCGTTCTCCGTTCGTCCATGCTCAGCGCAAATGACCGGAGGCAACGAGCCAGCGCTCGCTCTCGCGCCAGAGCTTCCAGGCGACCAGGCTGCGCTTTGCCCACCGCCAGAGGAAATGACGCGTGCCACGGCTGGTCGCGACGAGGACGGCGACACTTCCTGCGACGACCTCGGGATGGCGGCGTACCCAGCGGGCGCCTGCCTGCAGGCCGTCGGCCGCCTCGAAGAGAGGCTGCATCCCGGCCGCATGCGCAGCGAGTGCCGCACGCTGGATGCCGGCTTCGTGCTGCAGGCGCTGACGGGCCAGCGCCAGTTCGATCGCATTCATGAGGAACGCCCGCCGCGCAGAGCCGTCTCGTCCTGCTGCAACTCGGCCAGACTGGCGGAAAACATCCGGGATCCGCGTCGGGCCAGCTTCAGGGCAATGCCGGCAGCGACAGTCGCCGCTGCGAGAAACAGTGCGCTGAAAATCCCGAGGGCCAGCAGGCGATGGCTTTCCCACAGCAGGACGGTCAGGAAAACGGCCAGAAACATCAGGCCCGCACTGCCGAGCAGCACGGCGGCCATGCCCCACAGCAGCAGGCCGGAAAGCCGGCCCGCCTCCTCGCGTGCCTCGACCGTGAAGAGTTCGAGACGCGTCCGCAGCAACGCGACGGAGGTCGCCGCGAAGCCGCGCAGGGAGGCGAACAATCCGGCCGGATTGCTCAACGGCGGCCGATCAGCAGGCCGACGATGAAGCCGAAGCCGGCAGCGACGCCGACGGAGCGCCAGGGATTGTCATGCACATAGTCGTCAGCGACACGGCCGACCTGCTTGGCGCGATCCACCACGGCGGCTTCGGCGTCGGCGAGGCGCACCTTGGCATCGGCGAGGCGGGCCTGCACCTTGGCACGCAGCTCGGTCGCCTTGTCGCCCGCCTGATTGGCGGTGGCGCGCAACAGCTCTTCCGCATCGGCCACGACCACCTTGAAATCGGCGATCAGTTTTTCCTTGCTGACATCGGTCATTTCGGTCATTTCCAGCTCCTTGTTTCCAGCTTTCTGGGTTGATCGGATTGCACTTGGTTCATTGTCTCACAGCATTTCCCGCCAGTCATATTCGATTGTCAAGGGAGCGTGGTCGGAAAAGCGTGCGTCCTTGTAGACCGCGGCCTGCCGTACCGTCTCCGCCAGACCCGGGGTCGCCAGCTGATAATCGATGCGCCACCCGACATTCTTCGCCCAGGCCTGGCCGCGATTCGACCACCAGGTGTAGGCCTCGCCTTCAGCCTCGGGGTGGAGGCGCCGATAGACATCGACCCAGCCGAGCTCGTCCTTGACGCGGGCGATCCATGCGCGCTCCTCGGGCAGGAATCCGGAATTCTTCTGGTTGGATTTCCAGTTCTTCAGGTCCTTTTCGGTGGGGGCGATGTTCCAGTCCGCGCAGATGAGGATTTCCCGCCCGTCCCGGCGGGCCTCATCGTGCAGGTCCTGCAGATGGGGATAGAACACATCCATGAAGCGGAACTTGGCGGCCTGGCGCTCGGGCGAGGACGAGCCCGAAGGAACGTACAGGGAGATCACGGTCAGTCCCGGCCAGTCGCAGCGCAGATAGCGGCCCTCGGCATCGAACTCGGGCACCCCGATGCCTTCGACGACGCGCAGTGGCGGCCGCCGCGCATACAGGCCGACGCCGCTGTAGCCCTTCTTTTCGGCATAGTGAAAATGGCCCTGCAGCCCCGCGATGCGGCGCATCGCCTCGTCCAGATCGGCATCCTGCGCCTTGAGTTCCTGCACGCAGACGATGTCGGCCGACTGGCCGGCCAGCCAGTCGGGCCAGCCCTTGCGGACTGCCGAACGGATGCCATTGAGATTCAGGGTGACGATACGCAGCATGTAGAATGATCCGATCATGAACACGAACGATTCTAACCAGACGGTCGCGGACGAGTTCATCGCCTTCGCCTGCGACCAGGGCGTGCTGCGCTTCGGCGAATTCAAGACCAAGGCCGGACGGCTCAGCCCCTACTTCTTCAATGCCGGCCTGTTCAACGACGGCGCATCGCTGACGCGGCTCGCCGACTTCTATGCCCGGACGATCCTCGCTTCCGGTCTCGCCTTCGACATGCTGTTCGGCCCCGCCTACAAGGGCATTCCGCTGGCAGCGGCGATCGCCATCAAGCTGGCCGAACGCGGCCGCAACCTGCCCTTCGCCTTCAACCGCAAGGAGGCGAAGGACCATGGCGAAGGCGGCAGCCTGATCGGCGCCCCGCTCGCCGGCCGCGTGTTGATCGTCGACGACGTGATTTCCGCCGGCACCTCGGTGCGCGAATCGGTCGGGATCATCCGTGCCGCCGGCGCCACGCCCGCCGGGGTGGCAATCGCGATCGACCGCCAGGAGCGGGGAACCGGTGCGCTGTCGGCCGTCCAGGAAGTCGAACAGACGCAGGGCATGCCGGTGATCTCGGTCGCCCGTCTCGTCGACGTGATCGCCTATCTGTCCGGACAGCCGGCCCTCGAAGCGAACCTCGCGGCCGTCCGCCGCTATCGGGAGACCTATGGTGTTGCGTAAACCGTCCCTGTCGCATTCCCTGCCCCTCTCCGCGGCCGCCCTGGCTTGCGGGATGCTGTTTTCGCTTTCTGCCGCGGCGCGCATCACCTGCTGCGAGGTCGACGGCAAGCGCTTCTGTGGCGATCCGGCGCCGCCGCAATGCCTGAACAAGGCGAAGAAAGTGTTCGAGCGCGGCGTGGCGAAAGACGTCGAGGCGCCCCTGACGGCCGAGCAGCGTGCCGCTCGCGAGGCCGAAGAGGTACGCAAGAAGGAGGAGGAACGCAAGGCGGCCGAACAGGAGCGGCGCGACCGCGCCCTGATGGCCAGCTACTCGAGCGTGAAGGAAATCGACGCCGCGCGGAAACGGTCCATCGCGGAGATCAAGCGGAATGCCGACCAGGCCCGGAACCGTCTCGATGCGGCGCTGAAGAAACAGAAGGCGCTCGAGCAGGAGAAGGAGTTCTATCAGAAGAAGCCGCTGCCGGCCCCCCTGAAATCGCAGATCCAGGACAACGAAGCCGAGATCGCTTCCCAGCAGAAGGCGCTGCAGGACAAGGACACCGACATCGCCGCGATCAATGCGCGCTTCGATAGCGACAAGGAACGCTACCAGCGCCTGACCGGGAAGCAGTAAGCCGGGACTACCCGGCCAGCTTCTTCTTCAGCAGTTCGTTCACCTGTTGCGGGTTGGCCTTGCCCCTGGTCGCCTTCATGATCTGGCCGACCAGCGCGTTGAAGGCCTTCTCCTTGCCGGCGCGGAATTCCTCGACGGATTTCTGGTTGGCGGCCAGCACCTCGTCGATGATCGGCTCGATGGCCGAGGCATCCGACACCTGCTTGAGGCCGCGTGTCTCGATGATGGCGTCCGCATCCTGCCCTTCGCCGTTCCACAGCGCGTCGAAGACTTCCTTGGCGAGCTTGCTGGAGAGCGTGCCGTCGGCGATGCGTTTGATCATGCCGGCCAATAAAGTCGGCGCCAGCGGGACGGCGGCGCTGTCCTTTTCCTCGCGGTTCAGGCGGGCGGAGAGCTCACCCATCACCCAGTTGGCGCAGAGCTTGGCGTTTTCCTTGCCGGCCGCCACGACGGCGTCCTCGTAATACTGCGCCATGTCGCGCGTCGCGGCGAGCGTCGCGGCGTCGTACGCCGACAGGCCGTAGTCGGCCTGGAAGCGCGCCTGCATCGCCTGCGGCAGTTCGGGCAGCGTGGCCCGAACTGCGGCGATCCAGTCCGGCCTGATCTCCAGCGGCAGCAGGTCGGGATCGGGGAAGTAGCGGTAGTCGTGGGCGTCTTCCTTGCTGCGCATGGCGCGCGTCTCGCCGGTATCGGGATCGAACAGCACGGTAGCCTGCTGGATCGCACGGCC
>JAVEWF010000064.1:0-12192 GCA_034004665.1 Rhodocyclaceae bacterium
TTGGTGGGCGGTACTGGGATCGAACCAGTGACCCCTGCCGTGTGAAGGCAGTGCTCTACCGCTGAGCTAACCGCCCGGTTAGCGTTCGCCGGGGCTAACCGCCCGCCAGCGAGAGGCGCGCATTATAGCCTTACTTGATGACTGCCGCGATGGCCTTCGCCACGTAGTCGATGTTCTTCGTATTCAGCGCCGCGACGCAGATGCGGCCGGTGCCGACGGCGTAGATGCCGTATTCGGCACGCATCTTCTCGACCTGCGCAGCGGTGAGGCCGGTGTAGGAGAACATGCCGCGCTGGACGTTGATGAAGCCGAAGTCCGGCGCGCCGGCGGCGGCCAGCTTCTCGACGAGGCTGGTGCGCATGGCGCGGATGCGATCGCGCATGCCGGCGAGCTCGTCTTCCCACATCTGGCGTAGCTCGGGGCTGGAGAGCACGGCCGCGACGACGGCGCCGCCGTGGGTGGGCGGGTTCGAGTAGTTGGTGCGGATCACGCGCTTGACCTGGGAGAGCACGCGCGCCGACTCGTCCTTGCCGGCGGTGACGATGGTCAGGGCGCCGACGCGCTCGCCGTAGAGCGAGAAGGACTTGGAGAAGGAACTGGAAACGAAGAACTGCAGGCCGGAGGCGGCAAAGAGATCCAAAGCAACAGCGTCCTGCTTGATGCCGTCGGCGAAGCCCTGATAGGCCATGTCGATGAAGGCGACGAGGTTCTTTTCCTTCACGGCGGCCACGACTTCCTGCCACTGGGCGGCGGTCAGGTCGGCGCCGGTCGGGTTGTGGCAGCAGGCGTGCAGCACGACGATGCTCTTGGCGGGCATCGCGGCGAGCGCGGCCTTCATGCCGGCGAAGTCGACGCCGCGGGTGACCGGGTCGTAGTATTTGTAGTCCTTGACCGGGAAGCCGGCGGCTTCGAACAGGGCGCGATGGTTTTCCCAGCTCGGGTCGGAGATGTAGACGGCGGCGTCGGGCAGCAGGCGCTTCAGGTAGTCGGCGCCGACCTTGAGCGCGCCGGTGCCGCCGAGGCACTGGGCGGTGATGGCGCGGCCGGCGGCCAGCAATTCACTGTCCTTGCCGAACAACAGGTTCTGCACGGCGCCGTTGTAGGCGGGCGTGCCTTCGATGGGCTGGTAGCCGCGTGGCGGCTGGGCGGCGAGACGGGCCTGTTCGGCCTGCTTGACGGCGGCCAGCAGCGGAATCTTGCCGTCGTCGCCGAAGTAGACGCCGACGCCGAGGTTCACCTTGGCGGGATTGGTTTCGGCGTTGTAGGCTTCGTTGAGACCCAGGATCGGATCGCGGGGGGCCATTTCGACGTTGGCGAAGATGGAAGTGCTCATGTTGGCAAGGCTCCGGAAAGAGGGAATGGAAACAAACGCGCAATAATACCCGCTCCTGTCCGGATGCGCCGTCCTGCCGGCGCCGACTTTTGTATAAAACTTTCCAATGAATGAAGAAGTTGTAAGCTTTCCCGGCAGCCCGTTTCGACTGCATGAACCCTTCCCCCCGGCGGGTGACCAGCCCGAGGCGATCCGCCTGCTGACCGAGGGGATCGAGGACGGCCTGAGCTTCCAGACCCTGCTGGGCGTTACCGGTTCTGGCAAGACCTACACCATGGCCAACGTCATCGCCCGGCTCGGCCGGCCGGCGCTGGTGCTGGCGCACAACAAGACGCTGGCGGCGCAGCTTTACTCCGAGTTCCGCGAGTTCTTCCCCGAGAACGCCGTCGAGTATTTCGTCTCGTACTACGACTACTATCAGCCTGAGGCCTATGTTCCTTCTCGCGACCTGTTCATCGAGAAGGACTCGGCGATCAACGAGCACATCGAGCAGATGCGCCTGTCGGCGACCAAGTCGCTGCTGGAGCGGCGCGACGTGGTGATCGTCTGCACCGTCTCGGCGATCTACGGTATCGGCGACCCGGTGGATTACCACGCGATGATCCTGCACCTGCGCGAAGGCGAGAAGACCGGCCAGCGCGAGATCATCCGGCGGCTGTCCGAAATGCAGTACGAGCGCAACGAGATGGACTTCCACCGCGGCACCTTCCGCGTGCGCGGCGACGTGATCGACATCTTTCCGGCGGAGAACGCCGAGAGCGCGTTGAGGGTCGCGCTGTTCGACGACGAGATCGAGACGCTGACGCTGTTCGATCCGCTCACCGGCCATACGAAGCAGCGGCTGGGCCGCTTCACCGTGTTCCCCTCCAGCCACTACGTCACGCCGCGCGGCACGGTGGTGCAGGCCATCGAGAAGATCAAGAAGGAGCTGCGCGAGCGTACCGAGTTCTTCTACGCCGAGCAGAAGCTGGTGGAAGCGCAGCGCATCGAACAGCGCACCCGTTTCGACCTTGAGATGCTCGACCAGATCGGCTTCTGCAAGGGCATCGAGAACTACTCGCGCCATTTGTCCGGGCGCAAGGCCGGCGAGCCGCCGCCGACGCTCTACGATTACCTGCCGCAGGACGCGATCATGTTCATCGACGAATCGCATGTCACGATTCCGCAGGTCGGCGCGATGTACAAGGGCGACCGCTCGCGCAAGGAAAACCTCGTCAATTACGGCTTCCGCCTGCCGTCGGCGCTCGACAACCGGCCGCTCAAGTTCGAGGAATTCGAGCATCTGATGCCGCAGACCGTCTTCGTTTCGGCGACGCCCGCCAATTATGAAAAAGAACATCAGGGGCAGGTGGTCGAGCAGGTGGTGCGGCCCACCGGCCTCGTCGACCCGGTGCTCGAGGTACGGCCGGCGACGACGCAGGTGGACGACCTGCTGTCCGAGATCAAGAAGCGTGTCGCCAACGAGGAGCGCGTGCTGGTGACCACGCTGACCAAGCGTTTGTCCGAACAACTGACCGAGTTCCTCGCCGACAACGGCATCAAGGTGCGCTACCTGCATTCCGATATCGACACCGTCGAGCGGGTCGAGATCATCCGCGACCTGCGCCTCGGCGTCTTCGACGTGCTGGTCGGCATCAACCTGCTGCGCGAGGGCCTCGACATTCCGGAAGTCTCATTGGTGGCGATTCTCGATGCCGACAAGGAAGGCTTCCTGCGCTCCGAGCGTTCATTGATCCAGACCATCGGCCGCGCGGCGCGCCACCTTAACGGTACGGCGATCCTCTATGCGGACAAGATGACCGACTCGATGAAGCGGGCGATGGCCGAGACCGAACGGCGGCGCAAGAAGCAGCTTGAATACAACGCCGAACATGGCATCGTTCCCAAGGGGGTGAAGAAACGGGTCAAGGACATCATCGACGGCGTCTATGACACCGAAAACCTGCAGCGCGAACTCAAGGTTGCACAGGAGGCAGCGAAGTACGAGGCGATGAGCGAAAAGGCGTTGTCGCGCGAGATCAAGCGGCTAGAAAAGGCCATGCAGGACCATGCGAAGAATCTCGAATTCGAGCAGGCCGCTGCCGCCCGCGACGAACTGTTCCGGCTCAAGCAGATGGCTTTCGGTGACAGCGGACACGACGCGCCGGCCTGACCGAAAAGTCGGCGCCGGCGGGACGGCGGCCTTACTTCCGGCGCGCGTTCTTTTTTTCGAGGGCGGCGGCGGCCTGCTTCTTGGTCTTCGGCGCTGCCTTGCGGCGACGCGGCTTCGGGGCATCCTCTTCGCCTTCGGGCTTCGGCCGCCACAGGATGAGGATATTGCCGATGCTCTGCACCGGGGCGCAGTCGAGTTCGGCGCAGATCTGCCCGAGCAGGGCGGCCTTGTCGTCGCGCTCGATGCCGTGGAGCTTGATCTTGATCAGCTCGTGGGCCTTGAGCGAGACGTCGATTTCCTTGAGGACGTTGGACGTCAGGCCCTTGTCGGCTATGGCGACAGTCGGGTTCAGGTGATGCGCGGCGGCGCGCAGGGCGCGGCGCTCGATGGGCGATAATTCGTTCATGGACGGATTCTATCGATGAGTTGGACGACGAAGCAGAAAAAGAAGAGCAAGGCGTGGATGCACGAGCACGTCAACGACCCTTATGTGCAACAGGCCCAGAAGGAGGGCTGGCGTTCGCGAGCCGTCTTCAAGCTCAAGGAAATCGACGAGAAGGACCACCTGCTCAAGTCCGGCATGACCGTGGTCGACCTCGGCGCGACGCCCGGCAGCTGGTGCCAGTACGCCGTCAGGCGCATCCAGCCCGGCGGGCGGCTGATCGCGCTCGACCTGCTGGATTTCGAGCCGATGCCGGGCGTGGAGTTCATCCAGGGCGACTTTCGCGAGGACGAGGTACTGGAAAAGCTGAAGTCGGCGCTGGCGGGACGGCAGGTCGACCTTGTTTTGTCGGACATGGCACCCAATATGACGGGTATCGCCGCCACGGACAGTGTGCAGGTGCTCTACCTGGCCGAATTGACGCTGGATTTTGCCCGTCAGCATTTGAAACCCGGCGGCGATTTGCTGGTCAAGGTCTTCCAGGGTGCGGGTTTCATGGAGTTGCGCCAGGCGATGCAGAGGGAGTTCGACAGCCTCGCCACGCGCAAGCCGGCGGCCTCGCGGGATCGGAGTGCCGAGCTGTATCTGCTGGCCCGTAAGAAGCGGGCGAATGACATAGAATGAAGCACATGTTTGCTGTGTGTCGAGGAAAAGTGAGGTAAGCACTTGAACAATCTCTTCAAAAATCTGGCTGTCTGGCTCGTGATCGGCATCGTGCTGATGACGGTGTTCAACCAGTTCAATACGCGCCAGACCGCGCAGAACACGATGGAGTATTCGGCTTTCCTCGACGAGGTGAAGCAGGGCCGCATCGCCAAGGTGGTGATCCAGGGACGTACGCTCGAAGCGACGACGCAGGAGGGGCGCAAGATCATCTCCTACGCACCGGCCGACCTGTGGATGGTGTCCGACCTGCTCAAGAACAACGTCAAGGTGGTCGCCAAGCCCGAGGAGGAACAATCCTTCCTCATGAGCCTGTTCGTCTCGTGGTTCCCGATGTTGTTGCTGATCGGCGTGTGGATCTTCTTCATGCGCCAGATGCAGGGCGGCGGCAAGGGTGGTGCCTTTTCCTTCGGCAAGAGCCGCGCCCGCGTGCTCGACGAGAACAACAACACGGTGACCTTCGCCGATGTGGCCGGCTGCGAGGAAGCGAAGGAGGAAGTGTCCGAACTGGTCGACTTCCTGCGCGATCCCTCCAAGTTCCAGAAGCTCGGTGGCCGCATTCCGCGCGGCGTACTGATGGTCGGTTCGCCCGGCACCGGCAAGACCTTGCTGGCGCGGGCCATTGCAGGTGAAGCGAAAGTCCCGTTCTTCTCGATTTCCGGCTCCGACTTCGTCGAGATGTTCGTCGGCGTCGGCGCGGCGCGCGTGCGCGACATGTTCGAGCAGGCGAAAAAGGCCTCGCCCTGCATCATCTTCATCGACGAGATCGATGCGGTCGGCCGCCAGCGCGGGGCAGGGCTCGGCGGTGGCAACGACGAGCGCGAGCAGACCCTCAACCAGCTGCTGGTCGAGATGGACGGCTTCGAGGCGACGGCCGGCGTGATCGTGATCGCCGCCACCAACCGTCCCGACGTGCTCGACCCGGCGTTGCTGCGCCCCGGTCGTTTCGACCGGCAGGTGGTCGTGCCGCTGCCCGACATCCGCGGCCGCGAACAGATTCTGAAAGTGCATATGCGCAAGGTGCCGCTGGCGCCTGACGTCGAGCCTTCGATCCTGGCGCGCGGCTGCCCGGGCTTTTCGGGTGCCGACCTCGCCAACCTCGTCAACGAGGCCGCGCTGTTCGCTGCCCGCGCCAACAAGCGTCTCGTCGATATGGAGGATTTCGAGCGCGCCAAGGACAAGATCATGATGGGCGCCGAGCGCCGCTCGATGGTCATGCCCGAGGAAGAGCGCAAGAACACCGCCTATCACGAGTCCGGCCACGCCGTCGTCGCGAAGTTGCTGCCGAAGACCGATCCGGTCCACAAGGTCACCATCATTCCGCGCGGACGCGCGCTCGGCGTGACGATGCAGCTGCCGACCGAGGATCGCTACAGCCAGGATCGCATCCGCCTGCTCTCCACCATCGCCGTGCTCTTCGGCGGGCGCATCGCCGAAGAGGTTTTCATGAACCAGATGACGACCGGCGCCTCGAACGACTTCCAGCGCGCCACCGACCTCGCGCGGCGCATGGTCACGCAGTGGGGCATGTCCGAAGCGCTGGGCCCGATGGTCTATGGCGAGGAAGAGGGCGAGATCTTCCTCGGCCGCTCGGTGACGACGCACAAGAACATGTCGGAGGCCTCGCTGCAGAAGGTCGATGCCGAAATCCGCCGCATCATCGACGAACAGTATGCGCTGGCACGCCGCCTCCTCGAAGAGAACCGCGACAAGGTCGAGGCGATGACCGCCGCGCTGCTCGAATGGGAAACCATCGACGCCGACCAGATCAACGACATCATGGAAGGCAAGCCGCCGCGCGCCCCGAAGCCCTCGGCAACGCCGTTCAAGCCCTCCGCTGGCGACGACAAGCCGGGCGAAGCGCCGAATGCGGCAGCGCCTGCGTAAACGAATCAGTAGATTGTGATCAGACCGCCGCCCACTGGGCGGTGGCGATCCCTTCGCCGAGGTCGGCCTCCACCAGTCGGCCGCGTACTTCCAGCAACTGTTCGATCAATGCCGGTTCCGCCTGGCCGTAAGCATCGGCATCCGGCCGGCGATTGACCACCACGCCCAGCAGTTCGGTAATCGCGTTGCCGATCGAGTTCTGGCTGATCGTCACGATCAGCTTGCCGGCGTCGTTGCGGTAGATCAGCTGCTTGAAGGCAGGCTGCCAGCGGATCGCGTTGGCGTACTTCGCATCCTTGATGCAGCGGTCGCGCACCATCTTGGCCGCCTTGAGGAAATCGTTGTCGAACAGCAGCCGGGCCTCGACGAGTTCCGGGAAGTAAATGTCGCGCGGCATCGGCGAATTGCGCGTCGACACCTGCCCGAAGAAGGTCCGGTAGAAGTCGATGAAGCCCTTGAGGATGATGTCGTATTCTTTCCAGAAACGCACTTCGCTGAGCGAGTCGACGCCGCCGAGCACTTCCCAGCTCGGCAGACCCTGCGGATAGCCCGTCAGGGCGATCTTGCAGGAGCCCGGCACGCAGGGGCGCAGGATCTGCAGATCGAGTTCGTCGAAGAAGGCGCGATAGACGTCGCGCATATGGGCCTGGAACAGCGAATGCTGGCCGCCGTCGGTCAGGTTCGGATTGTTCGTGTCGGCGAGCGGCGCGGCAGCGAGCTCGGCCTTGTCGAAGACGATGAAGTGGTTGTGCAGCATGCGGATCGACGGCACCCCGGGGGAGGTCAGCGGCCAAGTCGCATCGAGGCTGGCTTCGCCGGCGAGCACGAGGTGCGCGGCCGGATCCGGGTATTTTTCCAGCATGAACTCGATGATGATCTGGTTCATGCGGTTCCAGATGTGCTTCGTTTCGTCCGGCACCTGGGTGCGGCGCACCGGCCGGCCAAGCGGGTCGAGGATGCGCTGCGAGGTGTTGTAGATGATCGAGCAGTCGAACAGGTTGCTGTGCCCGAGCGCCTTGCGGTAGAGCAGCAGGCCTTCGGGGTTCTGCAGCAGTCCGTTGTTGTGGACGAGGTCGGCGAGGTTTTCCGTGCTGTTGAAGAACTCGTTCGGCTTCATGCCTTCGGGGACTTCGAGGGGGATCGGGCGGAAGGGCGTGACGATTTCGCGCGGGCCGGATTGCATGGTCATTCCTCGGGCAGGGGGACGAAGGATTGCTACTGTACCGAAACTGCGATCCTGTCAGCGTTTGATGAAGTCGATCATCACGCCCATCGGAGCACGCTCGCGATATTCGATCTCCACGCCGTTGCCGTAGCGGTCGCGCATCTGCTGCAGCAGCGGCAACGGATCGTGGTCATTGACGAAGCGCATGACCTCGCCGGGATGGAGTGCATCGAGCGCGCCGAAGATGGCGGCGTGGCGAAAACGCTTGGCGACGCCGCGGGCATCGAAGGGGTAGATGGCTTCGGCAGTACGGTGATCGCAGACATGAATGGTTTGCATCGGAATTCTCCTCGTATCAGGTCGGCGAATCTTAGTTGACGGTATTGCTTGGGTAATTGACCTGACGCAAGTTCGCGAGGACTCTGTTATCATCGTTTCAACAATTCTGGAAATAACGAAATGATATCCATTGATGCCGTTGCTGCACTTGCCGCCCTGGCCCAGGAAACCCGTCTGGCCGTGTTCCGCCTGCTGGTACAGGCGGGTCCGTCCGGCGTGGCCGCGGGCGAGATCAGCACCCGGCTGGACATTCCGGCCAACACCCTGTCCTTCCATCTCAAGACGCTGTCGCAGGCGGGTCTGCTCGAATCGCGCCAGGAAGGCCGCTTCATCTACTACGCTGCCGCCTATGCCCGGATGGACGACCTGATCGCCTTCCTGACGGACAACTGCTGCAACGGCGGGTCTTGTCTGCCGAAGACGGCGCAGGTCGCGACCGTCGAGAAGCGTCGTGCAGGGAACGCGGCATGAACGGAGTTCGTTGGGGCTGGCTGGCACTCGGGGTATCTGTCTGGGTGGTCGCCTATGCCAGCCTGTTGCCGTTCGCCGATGGTGCCATCGCCCTGTTCGGTCTGACGCGGGCGACCCATCTCGGCGAAGCCCTGCATTTCTTCTTCTACGACACGCCCAAGGTGATGTTGCTGCTGACCGGCGTCGTCTTCGTTATGGGCGTGGTGCATACTTTCGTGACGCCGGAGCGAACGCGCGCCCTGCTGGCGGGGCGGCGGCTTGGCGCGGGCAACGTCATGGCCGCCAGCCTCGGGGTCGTCACGCCCTTCTGCTCGTGTTCGGCCGTGCCGCTGTTCATCGGCTTCCTGTCCGCCGGCGTGCCGCTGGGCGTGACCTTTTCCTTCCTCATCGCCGCGCCGATGGTCAATGAAATCGCGCTGGCCCTGCTGTTCGGCCTGTTCGGCTGGAAGGTGGCGGCGCTCTATCTCGGCCTCGGCCTGACAGTGGCCATCGTCGCGGGGCTGGTCATCGGCCGGCTCGGCATGGAGCGGCATCTCGAGGACTGGGTGCGCGAGATGCAGGCCACCCAGTCGGCCGGGTATGCCCTGAAGCGGCTCGACTGGTCCGCGCGCATCGATGCCGGGGTCGGGCACGTCAAGGAAATCGTCGGTCGCGTATGGCGCTGGATCCTGCTCGGCATCGCGGTCGGTGCGGTCATCCACGGCTACGTGCCGCAGGATTTCATGGCCTCGATCATGGGCCGCGATGCGCCATGGTGGTCGCTGCCCGCAGCGGTCCTCATGGGCGTGCCGATGTATACCAACGCGGCGGGCATCATCCCAGTGGTCGAGGCGCTGCTCGGCAAGGGGGCGGCGCTCGGCAACGTGCTGGCTTTCATGATGAGCGTCATCGCGCTGTCGCTGCCCGAGATGATCATCCTGCGCAAGGTGCTCAAGCTGCCGCTTATTGCCGCCTTCGCCGCCATCGTCGCCGCCGGCATCCTCAGCGTCGGTATCGTCTTCAATGTTGTCCTGTAAGGAGTATCGCCATGGCTGATTCCCCGTTGCACCCATCGATCATGGCGATGGTGTCGCTCGCCGCCAACATCGCCGCCAATCATCCCAAGAAAGGCCTGTGCCAACTGGATCGGCTGCGCGGCTACGGCATCGCCGCAGAGCAGATCGACCTCGTGATCGACATCGCCCGCCATATCCGCGACGAAGCCGGCCAGATGCTCGACGCCGAATTCGCCATCGAGGCCGGGATGGATGAACCCGTCGCCGTCCCGCCGGCGCCGACTTTGCAAACCACCAATACTGTCCCCAGCGCCTGTTGCACGCCGACAGCGAAGGGCAACGCCTGTTGCTGACCAGGAGAACGACATGAAAAACATCAAGGTGCTCGGCACCGGTTGTGCCAACTGCAACAACACCCGCGCCCTGATCGAGGAGGTCGCCCGCGCGAAGGGGGTCGCCATCGAACTGGAAAAGGTCGAGGATCTGCAGCAGATCATGCGCTACGGCGTGATGAGCACGCCCGGAGTGGTGATCGACGGCCAGGTCGTGCATGCGGGCGGCGTGCCCGCGCGTGCAAAAGTCGAGGGGTGGCTCTGATGACCATCAACATCCTGGTGCTGTGCACGGGCAATTCGGCCCGTTCCATCCTCGGCGAGATGCTGTTCAACCAACTGGGTGCAGGACGCATCAGGGCGTGGTCCGCAGGCAGCCAGCCGGCCGGCCAGGTGAATCCCGTCGCGCTGGAAACCCTCGAGAAACACGGCGTGCCCTGCACAGGCGCCCGCAGCAAGTCGTGGGACGAGTTCGCGGCTCCGGATGCGCCGCAGTTCGACTTTATCTTCACCGTCTGCGGCAATGCGGCGAAAGAAACGTGCCCGGTCTGGCCCGGCCATCCGGCCACCGCGCACTGGGGCGTCGACGATCCGGCGCATGTCGAACCGATCGAGGCACGTCGCGAGGCTTTCGAAATCGCCTATGGGGCATTGCGGCGGCGCATCGAGGCCTTCCTCGGGCTGCCGCTGGAAACCATGACCCGCGACGCGGCCATCGCCGCCGCCCGCCGCATCCATGCAGGTGATTGATGCCTTTGCATGGCGTCTTCACCCTGTAACGGGCCATTGCTAGCTTGGCGGGCAAATTCATGGGAGATTTTCGATGAGCACACCGCAACCCTACAACGTGCTGTTCCTTTGTACCGGCAACTCGGCGCGCAGCATCATGGCTGAAGTCATCCTGAATGCAATCGGACAGGGACGCTTCAGGGCCTTTTCGGCGGGCAGTCATCCCGCTGGCGAGGTCAATCCGCTGGCGATCGAGCTGCTGCAGAAGAACCGCCTGTCGACCGAAGGCCTGCGCAGCAAGAGCTGGGACGAGTACGCCGCCCCGGAAGCGCCGCAGATCGATTTCGTATTCACCGTCTGTGACAACGCCGCCAACGAGGTCTGTCCGGTCTGGCCCGGTCAGCCGATGACGGCGCATTGGGGGATTCCCGATCCGGCGGCGGCAGAGGGCACCGACGAAGCCCGGCGGCGGGCCTTCTTCACTGCCTTCAACCAGCTGCAGCAGCGCATTTCCTATTTCGTCAACCTGCCGATGGACAAGCTCGACCGCCTGACGCTGAAACTGCGGTTGGACGAGATCGGAAAAACCTCGCCGGAGGACGCATGAGTGCCCAGTGCGAAATGACGGCGAAAGCCGCGGCAGGGGCGCCGATCTCATTCTTCGAGCGCTGGCTGACGGTCTGGGTCTTCCTCTGCATCGTCGTCGGCATCGCCCTCGGCCAGTGGCTGCCGGCGCCGTTCCAGGCGCTCGGCCGCATGGAGGTGGCGCAGGTCAATCTGCCGGTCGGCCTGCTGATCTGGGTGATGATCATCCCGATGCTGGTCAAGGTCGATTTCGGCGCGCTGCACGAAGTGCGTCAGCACGTGCGCGGCATCGGCGTCACGCTGTTCGTGAACTGGCTGGTCAAGCCGTTCTCCATGGCCTTCCTCGGCTGGCTGTTCATCCGTACCCTGTTCGCCCCCTTGCTGCCCGCCGACCAGATCGACAGCTACATCGCCGGCCTGATCCTGCTTGCCGCCGCGCCCTGCACGGCGATGGTGTTCGTCTGGAGCCGGCTGTCGAACGGTGATCCGCTATTCACGCTCTCGCAGGTCGCGCTCAACGACACGATCATGGTGTTCGCCTTCGCACCCCTCGTCGGCCTGCTGCTCGGCATCTCGGCCATCACCGTGCCGTGGGACACGCTCGTCACCTCCGTCGTGCTCTACATCGTCATCCCGCTCGCTTTGGCTCAGGTGTGGCGCAAGGCCCTGCTGGCAAAGGGACAGGCGCATTTCGAGGCGACGATGCACAAGATCGGGCCGTGGTCGATTGCCGCGCTGCTCGCCACGCTGGTGCTGCTGTTCGCCTTCCAGGGCAAGGCCATCATCGAGCAACCGCTGATTATCGCGCTGCTCGCGGTACCGATCCTGATCCAGGTCTTCTTCAATTCGGCGCTGGCCTACTGGCTCAACCGCAAGGTCGGCGAAAAGCACGCGGTCGCCTGCCCGTCGGCGCTGATCGGCGCATCGAACTTCTTCGAGCTGGCCGTCGCCGCGGCGATCTCGCTGTTCGGCTTCGAGTCGGGTGCGGCGCTGGCCACGGTCGTCGGTGTGCTGATCGAGGTGCCGGTGATGCTGGGCGTGGTGAAGGTGGTCAATGCCAGCAAGGGGTGGTACGAGCGGAAATAGACGCATATAAGCG
>JAVEWF010000065.1:0-3185 GCA_034004665.1 Rhodocyclaceae bacterium
TCGCAGAGCCAGAGCTCGTCGGGCGTGTCCGCCGTCCGCGCGGCGGTGAAGGACTGCATCGCCCGCCACGTCGGTTCGTAGGCGACGCGGCCGAGGCGCTTCAGGATCAGAGGACGATCTTGACCCACGGATGTGCGGTCAGGTCGCGGTAAAGCGCATCGAGCTGCGGCTTCGAGGTCGCGCGGATGGTGCAGGTCAGCGACAGGTAGTTGCCGGCTTTCGACGGGCGCATTTCGACCCGGGCGGGATCGAAGTCGGGTGCGTGCTTCAGCACCACCTCGACGACCGCCTGCGCGAATCCGTCGCGCGTCGCACCCATCACCTTGAGCGGAAAGTCGCAGGGAAATTCGAGCAGGGTTTCTTCAGCCACCGCGCATGACCTCGCGCTTGAAGTCCTGGTACCAGCCGAACATCTTGCGGTACGCGGCCCCCGTCCCGCCAGCGCCGACTTTACGGCCATCCAGCTCGACGATCGGCAGCACTTCCTTGGTCGAGGAGGTCATCCACAGTTCGTCGGCGGCGCGAACCTCGGCATCGCTGATGTCGCGCACCTCGACCGGCAGCCCATGGGTTTTCGCCAGCTCGAGCACCACGTCGTAGGTGATGCCGGTCAGCATCAGGTGGTTCTGCTGCGGCGCGAGCAGCACGCCGTCCTTGACGACGAAGATGTTGGAGGCGGCGCCCTCGGTGAGGATGCCGTCGCGGAACATGACCGTCTCGGCGCAGCCGGCGTCGATGGCCATCTGGCGCAGCAGGCAGTTGGCCAGCAGCGAGGTGGCCTTGACGTGGCAGCGCAGCCAGCGGAAATCGGCGGCCGAAATGGCGGCGATGCCGCTTTCCCGCAGGGCGGCGGGCGGCGTATGCAAGGGTTCGACCAGGCAGAACACGGTGGGCGCGACGACGGCGGGAAAGGCATGGTTGCGCACCGCCATCGGGCCGCGCGTCGCCTGCAGCAGCACCGACTGGTCGTCCCACTCGGCATCCGCGACCAGCCGGTCGACGACCGCCTGCCATTCGGCTTCCGGCAGCGGGTTGGCGAGGCGGATCGCGTCCAGGCTGCGTTGCAGCCGGGCGAGATGCTCATCCAGCCGGAACGGCCGGCGCGAATAGACCGGCACCACTTCGTAGACGCCGTCGCCGAACAGGAAGCCGCGATCCATCGGCGATACCTGTGCCTCGGCCAGCGGCAGGAACTTCCCGTTCAGGTAGCAATGGGCCATGAGCTCACTTGAACCAGAGCTTGAGACTGTCCCAGGCGCGGCCGAAGATGCCGGCGACGGAGACATCGGCCAGCGCGACGAGCGGATATTCACCATACAGCTTGCCGTCCAGCGACAGGCGCAGCGTGGCGATGACGTCCCCCCGGCTGACCGGTGCGATCAGCGGCACGCGGCCGACGACCTCGGCCTGCATGCGGTCCTTGTTGTCGGCCACGCCGCGCGGCAGGGACAGGATGAAGTCGGTCGCGAAGCCGGCCGCGGCGGTCGCCTCGCTGCCCTTGAAAACCTCGAGCCGGGCGAGCGGCTGGTCCTTTTCATAGAGCCGGATGGCCTCGTAGGCGCGGAAGCCGTAGTGCAGCAGGGCCAGCGTTTCCTGCACGCGGGCGTTGTCGGAGGCGGTGCCGAGCACGACGGCGGTGAGGCGGCGGGCCCCGTCGTCGCGCGAGGCGACCAGGCAGAATCCGGCCGATTCGGTATGGCCGGTCTTCACGCCGTCGATGCCCTTGTCCAGCCACAGCAGGCGGTTGCGGTTGGGCTGGCGGATCTTGTTCCACGTGTAATCCCTGCCCTTGTAGAGCGCGTAATCCTCGGGGAAGTCGCGGATCAGCGCCGCCGTCAGGCGGGCGAGATCCTGGGCGGTCGTCAGGTGCGCGGGATCGGGCAGGCCGGTGGCATTGACGTAGTGCGTGCTCGTCATGCCGAGGCGCCGCGCTTCGGCGTTCATCAGGCCGACGAAGGCTTCTTCCGTGCCGGCGACGGCTTCGGCGAGCGCGATGGCGGCGTCGTTGCCGGACTGGATGATCAGGCCATGCAGCAGTTCCTCGATCGTCACCGTCTGCTTCGGGTCGATGAACATGCGCGAGCCGATCGCCCGCCAGGCTTTCTCCGAAACCGGCGCCACCTGGTCGCGCTTCACCCGGCCGTCGCGCAGGGCGGCGGACACGACGTAGGACGTCATCATCTTGGTGAGCGAGGCGGGCTCGACCTTCTGGTCCTCGTTCCGGGCGGCGAGCACCTGGCCGGTGTGGTGATCGACGAGCAGCCAGGCGCGCGCCGCGAGGGCGGGCGGCGGCTCCGCGGCGTGGATGGTGGTGGAGAAAAGGAAAAGGAATGCCAGCAGGCGGTACAGGTAAGGCATGGGAGGAAGTCGGGCGGGGAGGGTGGCGAAATTATAGCGTCGCGGCAAAACGGCCTATCTGACGAGGACGCTCGGCAGGTCGAAGGCGAGCTTGAGCTGCTCGGCGATCCTGCGCGCCTCGGCGGCATCGGACCATGGCCCCAGCTGGAGACGATGGAGGCTGCCCGCGCTGCGGATCAGCAGGCGCTCGCCGAGGTCGCCGAGCATGCCGGCCAGCTTGAGTCGCAGCGCCTCGGCGTTGTCGCGGCTGCCGAACGCGCCCAGCTGGAGGAAGTGGCCGGCGGGTTCCTCGACATCGCGCAGCGTTTCCGGCGGCCGGTCCTGCGCGGCGACCTGGAGCGGTGCGGGTTCCGTGGCCGGCATGCCTCCGGGCAGGAGGCTTTCGACAATCACTTCGCCGCTGCCGCGCGCGACGAGGCCCAGCTTCCAGGCCGCCGTGTAGGACAGGTCGATGACCCGTTCGTGCAGGAAGGGGCCGCGGTCGTTGACGCGCACCACCACCGACTTTCCGGTGTCAGGACGGGTGACGCGCGCGTAGGAAGGGATCGGCAGGGTCGGGTGCGCCGCCGTCATGCCGAACATGTCGTAGGGCTCGCCGCTCGAAGTCTTCTGGCCGTGGAACTTGCGGCCGTACCAGCTCGCGACGCCCTGCTGGCGGAACGGCGTGCGGCCCGTCAATGGCACGTAGTCGCGGCCGAGCACGTTGTAGGGACGGTTGGCGAAACGGTGCAGCGGCTCGTCGCGCGGCACGGCATCCGGCACGGCGGCCAGATCGACGGGAATGTCCGCCGCCGGCCCGTCGTCCTGGTAGAAGCCGCCACCCGACG
>JAVEWF010000065.1:3285-12069 GCA_034004665.1 Rhodocyclaceae bacterium
ACCAGCGCGGTGCCGCCGTAGCTGACGAGCGGCAGCGGCACGCCCACGACAGGCAAAATTCCGGAAACCATGCCCATGTTGACGAAGGCATAGGTGAAGAAGATCAGCGTGATGGCCCCGGCGAGCAGGCGGGAAAACAGCGTCGCGGCATTGGCGGCGATCATCAGGCCGCGGCCGATCAGCAGCGAATACAGCACCAGCAGGACGAGGTTGCCCAGCAGGCCGAATTCCTCGGAATAGACGGCGAAGATGAAGTCGGTATGGCGCTCGGGGATGAACTCCAGCTGCGCCTGGGAACCCTGCCCCCAGCCCTTGCCGAGCAGGCCGCCGGAACCGATGGCGATGGTGGACTGGATGATGTGGAAGCCCTTGCCGAGCGGATCCTTTTCCGGATCGATCAGCATCAGGATGCGCTGGCGCTGGTAATCGTGCAGCAGGCTCCAGGCGAGCGGCGCCGCCGCCGCCGCGCTGGCCGCCAGGCCGATCATCACTTTCCACGGCAGGCCGGCGAAGAAGATGACGAAGAAACCGGCCGCGAAGACGAGGATCGAGGTGCCGAGGTCGGGCTGCTTCATGATCAGGCCGACCGGAATCACGAGAATCAGCGTCGCAAAAGCGTAGTCGCGCAGCCGCAGCATGGCTTCGTGCTTCTGGAAGTACCAGGCCAGCATCAGCGGCATGGCGATCTTCATCAGCTCGGAGGGCTGGATGCGCATGAAGCCGAGATTGAGCCAGCGCCGTGCCCCCTTCGAGATGTCGCCGAACAGGGCGACGCCGATCAGCAGCAGCACGCCGATGATGTAGATCGGCAGCGCCAGATGCATCAGGCGCTGGGGCGGTACTTCCGCGACGGCACGCATCACGAGCAGCGCCACGCCGAGATTCACCAGCTGGGCCGTCATGCGTTCCGGCGAGGCGCTGGCCATCGCGATCAGCGTGACCACCAGCAGCAGTCCGGTGAAACCCATCAGCGGGCCGTCGATCGGGGCGACGAGCTTCTGCCAGAGGCGGCGGATCATTCTTCGCCCCCCTCACCGGCGGCTTCGTCGGTCGGTGCCGCACCGGGCGGTACCTTGCCGAGCAGGTAGTAGTCGAACACCTGGCGGGCGATCGGCGCAGCGGCCTGGGCGCCGAAGCCGCCATTCTCGACGATGATGGCAACGGCGATCTTCGGCGCCTCGACCGGTGCGAAGGCGATGTACAGGGCGTGGTCGCGCAGATGGGCCTGCATGGTTTCCGTCTTGTGTTCGGCGCCCTTGTAGGAGAACATCTGCGCCGTGCCGGTCTTGCCGGCGGCGATGTATTCCGCATCCTTGAAGGCGCGCCGGCCGGTGCCGTGCTCCTCGGTATTGACGCCCACCATGGCGCGCTTGATCACGTCGATGTGGGCCTGCTTCCAGGGCAGGGTCCTGAGGGGTTGCGGTTCGATCAGGGTCTTTGCACCGTTGCGCGTGTCGGTGATGTGGTTGACGAGGTGCGGGCGGAAC
Organism: Rhodocyclaceae bacterium; assembly: GCA_034004665.1. Classification (GTDB taxonomy): domain Bacteria; phylum Pseudomonadota; class Gammaproteobacteria; order Burkholderiales; family Rhodocyclaceae; genus Sulfuricystis. The sequence goes on from JAVEWF010000065.1 coordinate 4,773, forward strand.
ATCACCCCGTCGTTGGCGAGCGTCGCAGTGGCCTGGGCGAGTTGCAGCGGCGTGTAGGCGTTGTAGCCCTGGCCGATGCCGATCGAGATCGTCTCGCCGGCATACCATTTCTGCTGTTCGGGCTGGCGGAAGCGCTTCTTCTTCCAGGCCGACGAGGGCAGCACGCCCTCCGCCTCGCCCTCCAGGTCGATGCCGGTACGGCTGCCCAGTCCCAGGGGGCCCATGAAGCCGGCGATGGCCTCGATCCCCATGTCGTTGGCGAGCAGGTAGTAATAGGTATCGCAGGATTCGACGATCGACTTGTGCATGTCGACCATGCCATGCCCGCCCTTCTTGTCGTCGCGGAAGGTGTGGTTGCCGAAGGTGAAGAAGCCGGGGTCGGCGATCGCCTGTTCGGCGCGGCGCTTGCCGAGCGTCAGTGCGGCCAGCGCCATGAACGGCTTGAAGGTCGAGCCGGGCGGATAGGTGCCGGCGAGGGCGCGGTTGAGCATCGGCCGGTCGGGTGATTTGTTGAGGACTTCCCAGTCGGCGGCCGAGATGCCGTCCACGAACAGGTTGGGATCGTAGTTCGGCATCGAGACGAGGGCGAGGATGCCGCCGGTGGCCGGTTCGATGGCGACCAGCGCGCCCTTGCGATCGCCGAAGGCCTGTTCGGCGATCTGCTGCAGTTTCGCATCGAGCGTCAGGGTCAGGTTGTTGCCGGGCACGGGCGTGGTGCGCGCCAGCGTGCGCACTGCCTGTCCGCTGGCGTCCACTTCGACCTGGTCGAAGCCGGTGGTGCCGTGCAGGTCGAATTCGTAACGCTGTTCCAGCCCGATCTTGCCGAACTGCTCGGTGCCGCGGTAGTTGACTTCCGCCTCCGCGGCCTCGATGCGCCCCTGGTCGCGCTCGGTGATGCGGCCGATGTAGCCGAGCACGTGCGAAGCGAAGGCCCCGCGCGGATACTGACGGAACAGGCGCGCCTTGATGTCCACGCCGGGAAAGCGGAAGCGGCGCGCGATGAACTTCGCCACTTCGGCATCGCTGAGACGCGTGCGGATCGGCAGGGATTCGAAGCGGCGGCTTTCCTCCATCAGCTTCCGGAAGCGCTTGCGGTCCTTGGCCTCGATGGCGATGAACTCGGCCAGTGCGTCGATGGTGGCGTCGAGGTCGCGCACCTGGGACGGCGTGATCTCGAGGGTGTAGGCCGAGTAGTTGCGCGCCAGTACTTCGCCGTTGCGATCGAGGATCAGGCCGCGGTTGGGCGGCGTCGGCACCAGCGAGATGCGGTTCGCTTCGGCCCGCGTGCGGTAATAGTCGTACTGGACGACCTGCAGCCAGACGAAGCGGGCGAAGAGCAGCGCGAAGCCGGTCAGGACGAAAATGCCCGCCACGGCGATGCGCCGCCTGAACTGGTCGAGCCCTTCCTGAGGGTTTCTGAACTCCATCAGATCGGCCGGTTGTCGTCGCGCTCGACCGGCTGATATTGAGGGAGCAGCAGGACGTAGCTGAGCGGATACCAGAGCAGGGTGGCGATGACGCTGGAAAGAAAGTACGTCAGGCCGGGAAATTCGGCGCCGGTGGCGAGACGGACCAGCAGCATGACCAGCTGGGTACCGAGCAGCAGCGGCAGGACCTGCAGCGCCTGCAGGGCGAGCGGGAACCAGAGCACGCGCCGCGACAGGCCGCCGGCGGCAAAGGCGAGCAGGACGTAGGCGAGCGCGTGCTGGCCCATGACGCTGGCGTCGGCGACATCCATCAGCAATCCGAACAGGAAGCCGGCACTCATGCCGATCTTCAGCGGCTGGTGGATGCACCAGAACGCCAGTGTCAGCGCCAGCCAGTCGGGCAGCAGTGGCAGGTAGTCGACCGGAATCAGGTTGAGCACCAGCGCGATGCACAGCGAAAGGTAGATGAACCAGCTGCGGGCCGGCAGCAGGATGCGGCGCGAGGCGTGGGTGGGCTGGATCATCGGCTCCGGCCCCCGCGCTTGCCGGATTTCAGGGGGGGCGGGCGGTCTGTTGCGGCTTCCGGCTCGGGCGGCGGCGTGCGCTTGCCGAGCACCAGCACCTGGCTGCGGCGTTCGACGCCCGCCAGCGGCACACACTCGATATGGGCGAAGGCGTAGGAGTTGTCGCGGCTGATGTGGCTGACGCGGGCGACCGGCAGGCCGGGCAGGTAGATGCCGTCGAGCCCCGACGTGACGAGCGTGTCGCCGGCCTGCACGTCGACGTTGGTCGGCAGGAACTGAAGCTCCATCTGGCCGCCGCCCGCGCCGGCGAGGATGGCGCGCAGGCCGTTGCGCTCGACCTGGACGGGGATGGCCTGGTGCTTGTCGGTCAGGAGCGTCACCTCGCTGGTGAGCGGAAAGATGCGCGTGACCTGCCCGACCACGCCGACGTCGTCGATGACGGCCTGCCCGGTTTCGATGCCCTGGCTGCTGCCGAGGTCGATGACGACCCGGCGGGAAAACGGGTCGCGGGCGGCATAGAGAATCTCGGCCGCCTGTACCGGTGCGTCCACGCGCTCGCGCATGTCGAGCAGCGCGCGCAGGCGGCGGTTTTCCTCGTCGAGATGGGCCTGGCGCAGCAGCAGGTTGGCCTGCGCGGTCTGGCGCTGGCGCAGCCCGGCGTTTTCCTCCTGCAGGCGGACGACGCTGGCGAAATAGTTGCCCGCCTCGCCGGCGCCTTCGACGGGCAGCAGGACGGCCTTCTGCAGCGGCCAGAGCAGCGCGCCGACCGCCATGCGCGTCGGTTCGAGCGTATGGAAGCGCAGGTCGGCGACCAGCAGCAGCAGGGCCAGCGCGACGAAGAAGGCCAGCCGCGCGAGCGGTGCCGGGCCACGCTTGAAAAACGGCGGCGGCCCATGACCCATGGGGCCGATATGACCACTGGCGGACATCAAGGCTGTATCACTCCCCCGCGAAGCAAAGTCGACGAGCGGCGCGCTTTGCGCCGCTTCGCAGACTAGCGGGAACGGGAATTACTCGTTGGCGAAAATACTGCCGAGTTTGTCCATCTTTTCGAGCGCGAGGCCCGAGCCGCGGACGACGCAGGTCAGCGGATCGTCGGCGACGATGACCGGCAGCCCCGTCTCTTCCATCAGCAGGCGGTCGAGGTCGCGCAGCAGCGCGCCGCCGCCGGTCAGCACCATGCCCTTCTCGGCGATGTCGGCACCGAGTTCGGGCGGGGTATGCTCGAGCGCGATCTTCACCGCGCCGACGATCTGGTTGAGCGGATCGGAGAGCGCCTCGAGGATCTCGTTGGAGGAAATCGTGAAGCTGCGCGGGATGCCTTCGGCGAGGTTGCGGCCCTTGACTTCCATCTCCTTGACCTCGGAGCCCGGAAAGGCGGAGCCGATCTGCTTCTTGATCGCCTCGGCGGTGGTTTCGCCGATCAGCATGCCGTAGTTGCGGCGGATGTAGTTGATGATCGCGTCGTCGAACTTGTCGCCGCCGACGCGCACCGAGCCGGCATACACCATGCCGCCCAGCGAGATGACGCCGACTTCCGTCGTGCCGCCGCCGATGTCGACGACCATCGAACCGGTGGCGTCCGACACCGGCAGGCCGGCGCCGATCGCGGCGGCCATCGGTTCCTCGATCAGATACACCTGGCTGGCGCCGGCGCCGAGCGCGGATTCGCGGATGGCGCGGCGTTCCACCTGCGTCGAGCCGCAGGGCACGCAGATGATGATGCGCGGGCTGGGCGACAGCAGGCGCGAGTCGTGCACCTTCTTGATGAACTGCTTGAGCATCTGTTCGGTGACGGTGAAGTCGGCGATCACGCCGTCCTTCATCGGGCGGATGGCGGTGATGTTGCCGGGCGTCTTGCCGAGCATCTGCTTGGCCGAGGCGCCGACCGCCTGGATGGTCTTCTTGGCATTCGGTCCGCCTTCGGTGCGGATCGCGACGACCGAGGGCTCGTCCAGCACGATGCCCTTGCCGCGAACGTAGATCAGCGTGTTGGCGGTGCCGAGGTCGATGGCCAGGTCGTTGGAAAAATAGGAGCGCAGAAAGGAAAACATTGGGGTCCCGTATAAGCAAAAGGCAGCTGCCGCTGACACTGCGGGCGCTGCCGGAATAATCGGTGCTTATGATACCCTAACGCGCCTCGCGCCATAAGCGCGGTACACCACGCCTTTCCCACGCCAATCCATATAAATCATGTCCTTGAGCCTGGACGACGTCAGCCGCATCGCGCGCCTGGCACGCATCGAAATTTCCTCCGCCGAAACCGAACAGACCCGCGACCAGCTGAACGGCATTCTCGCCTTCGTCGAGCAATTGCAGGCCGTGAATACCGACCGCATCGAGCCGATGGCGCACGCCGTCGATGTCGTGCAGCGCCTGCGGCCCGACGTGGTGACCGAAACCGACCGCCGGGATGATTTCCAGGCGATCGCTCCCGAAACGGAAGCGGGCCTCTACCTCGTGCCGAAGGTGATCGAATGATCAATTCGTCGCTGAAGGATCTCGCCGCCGCGCTGGCCGCGAAAAAAATTTCCAGCGTCGAGCTGACGACGCTGTTCCTCGACCGCATCGAGCGGTTGAACCCGGACATCAATGCCTTCGTCACCCTCGATCGCGAGAAGGCGCTGGCTGCCGCGCAGGTCGCCGACGAAAAAATCGGCGCCGGCGGGACGACGAATTCGCCGCTGCTCGGCATCCCCCTCGCGCACAAGGACATCTTCTGTGCCGCCGGGTGGCGCACCACCTGCGGTTCGAGGATGCTCGACAACTTCGTCTCGCCCTATGACGCCCATGTCGTCGAGCGCATCAATGCGGTCGGCATGGTGACGCTCGGCAAGTGCAACATGGACGAGTTCGCCATGGGTTCGTCGAACGAGACTTCGTTCTTCGGCCCGGTCAGGAATCCGTGGAATCCGGCCTGCGTGCCCGGCGGCTCGTCGGGCGGCTCGGCCGCCGCCATCGCCGCGCGACTCGCGCCGGCGGCGACCGGCACCGACACCGGCGGCTCGATCCGCCAGCCGGCCGCGCTGTGCGGCCTCACCGGCCTCAAGCCGACCTACGGCGTCGTCAGCCGCTACGGCATGATCGCCTTCGCCTCCTCGCTCGACCAGGGCGGACCGATGGCCAAGTCCGCCGAGGACTGCGCGCTGCTGCTGGGCGCTATGGCCGGCTTCGATCCACGCGACTCGACTTCGCTCGACCGGCCGGCCGAGGATTACGCGCGCGACCTGGACAAGCCGCTCGACGGCCTCCGCATCGGGCTGCCGAAGGAGTTCTTCGGCGCCGGCATGGATGCCGGCGTGCGCGCCGCGGTGGAGGCGGCGCTCGACGAGTACCGCAAGCTCGGCGCGACCACCGTCGACGTGTCGCTGCCGAATTCGGGCCTCTCCGTGCCGGCCTACTACGTCATCGCGCCGGCCGAAGCGAGCTCGAACCTGTCGCGTTTCGACGGCGTGCGCTACGGCCACCGTGCCGCCGAATATGCCGACCTCAACGACATGTATGCGAAGAGCCGCGCCGAAGGCTTCGGCGCCGAGGTCAAGCGCCGCATCCTGATCGGCACCTACGTCCTGTCGCACGGCTACTACGACGCCTACTACCTCAAGGCGCAGAAGATCCGCCGTCTCATCGCCGCCGACTTTTCGGCGGCGTTCAGGGAATGCGACGTCATCATGGGCCCGACCGCGCCGTCGGTGGCGTTCCCGTTCGGTGCCAAGAGCGACGACCCGGTGCAGATGTACCTGTCGGACATCTACACCATCGCCGTCAACCTCGCCGGCCTGCCGGGCATGTCGATTCCCTGCGGCTTCGACAATGGACTTCCGGTTGGACTGCAGCTGATCGCGCCCTGGTTCGCCGAGGCGAAGATGCTCAATGTCGCCCATCGCTACCAGCAGGCTACCGACTGGCACGGCCGCATGCCCGCCGGGCTGGCTGGATGATGGTGCCTGTCGGCCTGCTCCGCATTGCGCTGGCGCTGGCGGTGTCCGCGCTGGCGGGCTGCGCCACTGCGCCGGAGCCGCCCGCACCGCCGGTCGCGGCGCCCGCGCCTGTGCCTGCGCCCGCGCCGCAGGCGGCCCCGCAAGGTCCGGTGCTGAAAAAGGAAACCGTGGCCTTGCTGGCCAGGCGCGGTCTGAAGCCGATCACCGGCCGTGCGCTGAACGCGAAAGCCCGTTGCAGCTTCCGTGACGATACCGGCTATGCCGGCCGGCTCGATCTCTCCGTGCGGGATGCGCGCGTCGAGGCGCTCGAAGCGCGTGTCGATGTCCCCAGGCGCGGCAGTTGCAACTTCAGGCTGGCGGATTTTCGCCAGACCGAGAGCCTGCCGATCGTGGTACTCGCTTCGCCGCGAACGCCGTGCAAGGTGAGCCTGTGGGAGCAGGGCGAACAGGTCACCGTCGCCTTCCGCGACTGTCGTGCCGAATGCGGCGGCGACGCGGTCAATTATCTCTGGCCCATCCTGGTCGACAACCAGAAGGGCAGCTGTTCATGAAGAAGGGTTCAGTATGAGTTGGGAAGTCGTGATCGGGCTCGAAACCCATGCCCAGCTGCAGACGCAGTCGAAGATCTTTTCCGGGGCGAGCACGGCCTTCGGCGCCGAGCCGAACCGCCAGGCCTGCGCCGTGGATGTCGCCCTGCCTGGCGTGCTGCCGGTGCTCAACCGCGAGGCGGTCGTCTGTGCGATCAAGTTCGGGCTGGCCATCGGCGCCGAGATCGCGCCGCGCTCGATCTTCGCGCGCAAGAACTACTTCTATCCCGACCTGCCCAAGGGCTACCAGATCAGCCAGTTCGAGATTCCCGTCGTCTCCGGCGGCGGTTTGACGATCCGCGTCGGCGAGCAGGAGAAATTCGTGCGCCTGACGCGCGCCCACCTTGAAGAGGACGCTGGCAAGTCGCTGCACGAGGACTTCCACGGCAAGACCGGCATCGACCTCAACCGTGCCGGCACGCCGCTGCTGGAGATCGTTTCCGAGCCCGACATGCGCTCTTCCGCCGAGGCGGTCGCCTACGCGAAGTCGCTGCACAGCCTCGTTACCTGGATCGGCATCTGCGACGGCAACATGCAGGAAGGCTCGTTCCGCTGCGATGCCAACGTCTCGGTGCGCAAACCGGGTGACCCCCTGGGCACGCGCCGCGAGATCAAGAACCTCAACTCCTTCCGCTTCCTGCAGCAGGCCATCGACTACGAGATCCAGTGGCAGATCGCCGAGATCGAGGAGGGCCGTGCGATCCAGCAGGCTACCGTGCTGTTCGATCCCGATACCGGCGAGACGCGCGCCATGCGCAGCAAGGAAGACGCCCACGACTACCGCTACTTCCCCGATCCCGACCTGCTGCCGCTGGAGA
>JAVEWF010000010.1:0-6506 GCA_034004665.1 Rhodocyclaceae bacterium
CGCCGGAGATCAGCGCGCCGGCGTGGCCCATGCGCTTGCCGGCCGGCGCGGTAACGCCGGCGATGAAACCGACGATGGGTTTCTTCATGTTTTCCTTGCACCAGCGTGCGGCGTCGGCTTCGTCCGGGCCGCCGATCTCGCCGATCATGATCACGGCGTCCGTGTCCGGATCGTCGTTGAACATCTTCATGACATCGATGTGCTTGAGGCCATTGATCGGGTCGCCGCCGATACCGACTGCGGAAGACTGGCCGAGGCCGATCTCGGTGAGCTGGGCGACGGCTTCGTAGGTCAGCGTGCCGGAGCGCGAGACCACGCCGATGCGGCCCTTCTTGTGGATGTGGCCGGGCATGATGCCGATCTTGACTTCGTCGGGTGTAATCAGACCGGGGCAGTTGGGGCCGAGCAGCAGGGTCTTCTTGCCGCCGGCGGCTTCCTTCTGCTTCATCTTGTTGCGCACGACCAGCATGTCACGCACGGGAATGCCCTCGGTGATGCAGATGGCCAGATCGAGGTCGGCCTCGCAGGCTTCCCAGATCGCGTCGGCCGCGCCGGCGGGCGGCACGTAGATGACGGAGACGGTGGCGCCGGTCTGGGCCTTGGCTTCCTTGACCGAACCGAAGATCGGCACGTCGAAGATCTTCTCGCCGGCCTTCTTCGGGTTCACGCCGGCGACGAAGCAGTTCTTGCCGTTGGCGTACTCGATGCACTTCTCGGTATGGAACTGGCCGGTCTTGCCGGTGATGCCCTGGGTGATGATCTTGGTGTCTTTGTTGATGAGGATGGACATGTCGGCTCCCTTACTTCACGGCGGCGACGATCTTGGTCGCGGCTTCCGCCATGGTGTCGGCGGCGATGATCGGCAGACCGGATTCGGCGAGGATCTTCTTGCCGAGGTCTTCGTTGGTACCCTTCATGCGCACGACCAGCGGGACGGACAGATGCGTTTCCTTGGCCGCCGTCACCACGCCGGTGGCGATGGTGTCGCACTTCATGATGCCGCCGAAGATGTTGACCAGGATGCCCTTGACCTTGGTGTTCTTGAGCATGATCTTGAAGGCCTCGGTCACCTTCTCGGTGGTGGCGCCGCCACCCACGTCGAGGAAGTTGGCCGGCTCGGCGCCGAACAGCTTGATGGTGTCCATCGTCGCCATCGCCAGGCCCGCGCCATTCACCAGACAGCCGATGTTGCCGTCGAGCGAGATGTAGGCCAAGTCGAACTTGGAGGCCTCGATCTCGTCGGCGTCCTCTTCGTCCAGGTCGCGGTATTCGACGATCTCGGGATGGCGATAGAGGGCGTTGGAGTCGAAATTGAACTTGGCGTCCAGCGCCTTGATGTTGCCGTTGCCCTCCAGGATCAGCGGGTTGATTTCCGCGAGGCTGGCATCGGTTTCCATGTAGCAGGTGTAGAGCTTCTTGAAGGTGTCGATGGCCTGGGCCTGGGAGGCGGCGGGCACGCCGATGCCGTCCGCCAGGGCCAGTGCTTGCGCGTCGGTCAGGCCGACGAGCGGATCGACGAAGACCTTGATGATCTTCTCGGGCGTCTTGTGGGCCACTTCCTCGATGTCCATGCCGCCCTCGGAGGAGGCCATCATGGCGACCTTCTGGGTGGCGCGGTCGGTCAGCGCGGCGACGTAGTATTCCTTCTTGATGTCGGCGCCGTCCTCGATCAGCAGGCGGCGCACCTTCTGGCCTTCCGGACCGGTCTGGTGGGTCTTGAGCTGCATGCCGAGGATGGCGGAGGCGTGGGCGCGCACTTCGTCGAGCGACTTGGCGAGCTTGACGCCGCCGCCCTTGCCGCGGCCGCCCGCGTGAATCTGGGCCTTCACCACCCAGATGTTGCCGCCCAGTTGTTCTGCGGCCTTGACGGCCTCATCGACGGAAAAACAGGGAATGCCGCGCGGGGTCGCCACGCCGAACTTCCTCAGGATTTCCTTGCCCTGATACTCGTGGATCTTCATGGATCTTCCTTGCCGAGGGGTTAGGTAAATAAGCCTCGCAGACCCGGCTGCGAGGGCACGGATAATATCACGTTATGGGTGGTACATTTTTACTAATGCAGCCCCTTGTCGCGCCGTCCCGCCGGCACCGACTTTTACAGATCCACCACCCAGTCGATGGAGGACGGCGGCAGGTAATGCTGCTGGACCTGCGAGAAATAGAAACGGTTGGCCACGAAGGCGGCATCGATCATGCCGCAACTGGCCGCCGGGTTGGCGCCGCTGGCATGGAAATCGGCGAAGCCCGCGGGCTGGTTGATGAGGACCGACCCGGTGAGATTGAACGACAAGGCCACCCCGGTGCGCAGCGAAACATCCTCGGCCAGCTGGCGCACATGGGGCCGGGTCGAGTGGACGAGGAAGTTGAGCGCTCCCTTTTCGCGCATCGTGACCTCCGCCAGCGCCAGGCTTTCGGCCGCGTTCGCCGTCGACACGAGGATCGCGATGGGGCCGAAACGCTCCTCCATGAACAGGGTCCGCTGGTCGGACAGGGTCTGGATCAGCAAGGGCGTATGCACGCGGGCCTGCGGCCACTGGGGGTGCGCCAGCGGGGCCGAATAGCGCAGGATGTCGGCACTCGACTCGGCCAGGTCCCGCGCGGCCTGGATGCGCGCCACGGTCGCCGGCGACTGGATCGCGCCCAGCACTTCCACCGCCCGAGCCGGGTCCTCGAGAAACTTGCCGATCGCATAGGAGAGATCGAGGCCGAACTGCGTGCCGCTGATCAGGCCGTCCGGCGTCTGCACGCCCTCACGGCTGACAAAGATCGTGCGCGGCGTGGTGCGCAACTGTCCCGCATCGAGGCACAGCGAGAACACCAGGTTCTTGAGCAGCGCCTTGTAATCATAGGTCGAATCGACCAGGACGCAATTGACGCCGCCGGTTTCGACGAACAGATGCGCCTGCCGCGCGGCCTCCAGCAGCCAGCGGCCGAAATCGGGCGCCCCGGCATAGTCGATCAGCCGGATATCCGGCTTCAGCGCCACATCGCGCGCCACCGGGCCATCGGGATTGCCGACCAGCAGCGTGACCAGATTGGCGTCGAAACCCGCGTCCTTGAGGACCTGCCGCGCCACGGCAACGGCGATGGCCAGCGGCAGCACGGCTGTCGGATGCGGCTTGACGATGACGGGGTTGCCCGTGGCGAGGCTGGCGAACAGCGCGGGGTAGGCATTCCAGGTCGGCTGCGTGGCGCTGCCGATGATGAGGGACACGCCCTGCGGCGCCACCATGAAGCGTTTTTCGAGACGCTGGCTGACATTGCGCTGCCACTCGGCCTGCTGCGGAACCTGCGCCATTTCACGGAACGCCCAGGCCAGCGCCTCGAGTCCGCGCGCCTGGGCCTGCGGTCCGCCGGTGAGGAAGGCCATGCCGAGGCTCTGGCCGGTGGTATGCATCAGCGCATGCGCCATCTCGGCGCTGCCGGCATTGAGGCGTGAGAGGATCTCGAGGCAGACGCCGACGCGCACCTCGATGCCGGCCCGCACCCAGGGCAGCATCGCATTCTTCGCAGCGGCGATCAGCGCATCGGGGCTGCAGCAGGGATAGGCAATGTTCAGCGACAGCCCGTAGGGTGAAATCTCCTCGCCGCCGCGCCCGGCCACGCCGGGCTGGTCGAGATAGAACTGCGCATCGCGATACGCCTCGAAGGCCTGCTGGCCATCATCCAGCGCCGTCGCCCCGTAGGCGCGCGGGCTTTCGGGATAGGGCGTCCAGTGCGTGCGGCGTGAAATCGCCGCCTGCGCCTCGTCCAGCAGGGCATGGTGTTTGTCGAACCAGGGATGCGGCATGGCGGCCTCCGGATCAAGCCCGTGATAAAGTTCGTCCCCTTATTTTATTGTCGGATCGGGGTTTACACCGCAGTCTGCCCGACCCGGCGCCGGGGGAGGATAACAAAATGCAATCGACGCGCGCACTCGACGCCATCGAAACCGCCAGCCGCGACGAAATCACGGCACTTCAGACCGAACGCCTGCGCTGGAGCCTGCAGCACGCCTACGACAACATCGCGCACATTCGCGCCAAGTTCGACGCCGCCGGCGTCAAGCCGGGCGACTTCCGCGAACTGGCCGACCTGGCGAAGTTCCCGTTCACGACCAAGCAGGACCTGCGCGACACCTATCCCTTCGGCATGTTCGCCGTGCCGGAAAACAGGGTGGTGCGGGTGCACGCCTCCTCCGGCACCACCGGCAAGCCGACCGTCGTCGGCTACACGCAGCAGGACATCGACACCTGGGCCAACCTGATGGCGCGCTCGATCCACGCGGCCGGCGGCCGTCCCGGCGACAAGGTGCATGTCTCCTACGGCTACGGCCTGTTCACCGGCGGCCTCGGCGCCCACTACGGTGCCGAGCGGCTCGGCTGCACGGTGATCCCCTTCGGCGGCGGCCAGACCGAGCGCCAGGTACAGCTGATACGGGACTTCAAGCCCAAGATCATCATGGTGACGCCCTCCTACATGCTCGCCATCGCCGACGAATTCGACCGCCAGGGCCTGAACCCGGCCGACTGCGCGCTCAAGATCGGCATCCACGGCGCCGAACCCTGGACGCAACAGATGCGCGAGGAGATCGAAAAGCGCTTCGGCATCGACGCCATCGACATCTACGGCCTCTCGGAGGTCATGGGTCCCGGCGTGGCCCAGGAATGCATCGAGAGCAAGGACGGCCCGGTGATCTGGGAAGACCACTTCTACCCCGAGATCATCGACCCCGACACGGGCGCAGTCCTGCCCGACGGCGAACTGGGCGAACTGGTGTTCACCTCGCTGACCAAGGAAGCGCTGCCGATCATCCGCTACCGCACCCGCGACCTCACCCGCCTGCTGCCGCCGACCGTGCGCAGCATGCGCCGCATCGCCAAGATCACCGGACGCTCGGACGACATGCTGATCATCCGCGGCGTCAACGTCTTCCCGAGCCAGATCGAGGAACTGATCCTCAGGCAGCCGAAACTCTCGCCGCACTACCAGCTCGAAGTCAGCCGCGAGGGCCATCTCGACTCGATGACGGTCAATGTCGAAATCAAGCCGGAATTCGCCACCGCGACAGCCGCGGAGAAGGAGTTCGTCGCCCACGACCTGCAGCACCACATCAAGTCCTACGTCGGCATCTCGACGCGCATCGAGATCAAGGCGGTCGGCACGGTGGAGCGGTCGATCGGCAAGGCCAAGCGCGTCATCGATACTCGACCCAAGTAAATGAGCGACATCACACGGGCCAGCCGGGACGAAATCGCCGCGCTGCAACTGCAGCGGCTGCAAGCGACGCTCAAGCGCGCCTACGAGCACGTGCCGCATTACCGGGACAAGTTCGACGCCGCCGGCGTCCGCCCCGAGGATCTCGGGTCGCTCGACGACCTGGCGAAGTTCCCCTTCACCGGCAAGGATGACCTGCGTCGCACCTACCCCTACGGCATGTTCGCCGAGCCGCTGGAGAACATCGTGCGCCTGCACGCTTCCTCCGGCACCACCGGCAAGCCCACCGTCGTCGCCTACACGCAGAACGACATCGACACCTGGGCCGGCATCATGGCGCGTTCGATCGCGGCGGCGGGCGGCACGAAGCGGGACATCATCCACGTCACCCACGGCTACGGTCTGTTCACCGGCGGCCTCGGCGTGCATTACGGCGCCGAGAAGCTCGGCTGCACGGTGGTACCGATTTCCGGCGGGCAGACCGAGCGGCAGGTGCAACTGATCCGCGACTTCGGCGCAACCATGATCGTCGGCACGCCGTCCTACATCCTCAACATCGTCGATGAATTCGAGCGGCAGGGTCTCGACCCGAAACAATCGACCCTGCAGCGCGGCATCTTCGGTGCCGAACCCTGGGGCGAGGAGATGCGCCATGAGCTGGAATCGCGCCTCGGCATCGTCGCCATGGATCTCTACGGCCTGTCGGAAATGATCGGCCCCGGCGTCGCGGTCGAATGCATCGAATCCCGCGACGGGCCGACGATCTGGGAAGACCACTTCTATCCCGAGATCATCGATCCGGAAACCGGCCGGGTGCTGCCGGACGGCGAATCCGGCGAGCTGGTGTTCACCTCGCTGACCAAGGAAGCGCTGCCGGTCATCCGCTACCGCACGCGCGATCTCACCCGCCTGCTCCCGCCGACGGCACGCAGCTTCCGGCGCATCGGCAAGATCACCGGCCGTTCGGACGACATGCTGATCATCCGCGGCGTCAACCTGTTCCCTTCGCAGATCGAGGAACTGATCCTCCGGACGCCGAAGCTGTCACCCCATTACCAGCTGGAAGTCTCGCGCAAGGGCCACATGGACGACCTCACCGTGCGCGTCGAGCTCAAGCCGGAATTCGCTGGCGCAGCCGCCGACACACGCCAGCAGGCGGCCGGCGAACTGCGCCACCACATCAAGGCGCTGATCGGCATCAATACGAAGATCGAAGTCATGGACACCGGCGGCGTGGCGCGCTCGGACGGCAAGGCGAAGCGCATCGTCGATCTGCGGAAATGAAGCCGCATCACTGGCCCTGGACCTTC
>JAVEWF010000010.1:6606-53188 GCA_034004665.1 Rhodocyclaceae bacterium
GCCCACACGTCCGGACACGATCTGGTCTGGGATGTCGGCTGCGGCAACGGGCAGGCGGCCGCGCCGCTCGCCGCCCGCTTCGGCCGGATCGTCGCCACCGACCTGTCCGCGGCGCAAATCGCGCAGGCCACGCCTCACCCACAAGTCGAATACCGCGTCGCCCCCTGTGAAGCGAGCGGTCTGCCCGATGCTTCCTGCGATCTCGTCACTGTCGCCCAGGCGATCCACTGGTTCGACTTCGACGCCTTCTACGGCGAGGCGAAGCGCGTCCTGAAACCCGGCGGCCTGATCGCGGCCTGGACCTATCAGCTGCTGCGCGGTGAACCGGCGATCAACGCCGTCATCGAAAACTTCTACGCCGATGTGCTGACGCCCTGGTGGCCGCCCGAACGGCGCTGGGTCGAACTCGGCTACGCCGGCATGCCGTTTCCCTTCACCGTCCTGCCGGCGCCGACTTTCGAGATCCGGCTGACCTGGTCACTGGACGAACTGGTGAAGTACGTCGGCACCTGGTCCGCCGTGCAGCGCTGCCTTGCAGAAACAGGGATCGACCCGACCTGCGAACTCGTGGAACGACTGCAACCTCACTGGGGCGATCCGGCGATGCGCCGTGAAATCGTCTGGCCGATCGCCCTGCTCGCCGGGAGAAATCCATGACACACGAAATCGCCACCGAATTTGCCACGTTGGGGGGCGGCTGCTTCTGGTGCCTCGAAGCCGCCTTGGGCGAACTGGCGGGTGTCCTTTCGGTCACCTCGGGCTACAGCGGGGGGCACATCGAACACCCCGACTACCGTGCCGTCTGCAGCGGCGATACCGGGCATGCAGAAGTGGTCCGGGTTGAATTCGACCCGGCGGTAATCGACTACCGCAGCCTGCTCGAAGCTTTCTTCGCCATCCACGACCCGACCACGCCCGACCGGCAGGGCCATGACGTCGGCACGCAATACCGCTCGGTCATCTTCACCCACTCGCCGGCGCAGGAAGCCGTTGCGCGCACGCTGATCGCCGAACTCGATACTGCCAGAATCTGGCCGGCGCCGATCGTCACCGCCGTCCTGCCGGCGCCGACTTTCTGGCCGGCCGAGGATTACCACCGCGACTACTTCGCCCGCAATCCCTACCAGCCCTACTGCCAGGCCGTCGTCGCCCCGAAGGTCGCGAAGCTGCGGCACAAGTTCGCCGCCCGCCTGAAAGCCGGCTAAAAGGAGGGCATTGCCCCTGTAATTGCCGCTTTGCGCGGCCGGCCCGGCAGGGACAATGCCCGCATTCGGCATATTCGCCCGGGACCCTGTCGATTTGGCCAAGCGCGCGCACCTTCTGAAAACCGCCTTCCTGACCTGCCTGTTCGCGGCCTGGCCGCTGGCCGCCAGCGCCGGAGCGCCGTCCGCAACGGCAGCGGCACAGGAACGCATCGCCGTCAGCCGTAGCGCGCCTGCAGACACGAACGATCCCCTCTGGCGCTGGTTCAGGGAGCAGGACAAACTGCTCGACGACATCCTCACCCGCCTCGCACGCATCGAAGGCCTGGTCGGCGACATCCACCGGCTGGTCAGCAGCATGCCCGACCGGGCCGCCACCGCAGCCGCCAAGCCTGTTGCTGCATCGGCCCCCGCTGCCGCCCCTGCTCCGGCCGCCGCTCCGAAACCGGCGGCGCAAACTCCCGTCCAGCCGAAACCTGCCCGTCCGCCCGTCCCGGACTTCGATGACGAAGATGAAGAGGACGGCGGCTTTGTTTCCCGGTGGTCGATGCCGCTGGCGGCCGGTGCGGCCTTGCTACTGCTGCTCCTGCTGTGGGCGAGGAAGCGGGGCGCGGCCGCATCCGCAGTGAAGTCCGGCGGGAGGCCGGCCAAGGCAGCCGCTGCGATGCCGGCCGCCGTCACGCCGGCGCCGACTTCTGCCGAACCCGCCGCGGTAGCCCCTGCACCTGCGGCACCCAAGGCAACCATGGAATCGGCGAATCTGCCGCCGGATGAGCTGGAACCGGTTTCCGAACAGGCCGACCAGGCACTGGAACTGGCAGAGATCATGCTGTCGATGGGACTCGGCCACGGTGCCGCCCAGACGCTGGCCGAACAGATCCGCAACGAGCCCAAGCAGGCGCTGCGCCACTGGCTGCGGCTGCTGGAGATCTATCGCAAGAACGGGCAGCAGGAGGAGTTCGAGCGCTCGGCCGAGGAATTGCGCCAGCACTTCAACGTCAAGCCTGAAGACTGGCACGAACAGCCCGACGCCCTGCGCAGCGTCGAGGATTACCCGCACATCGCCACCCGGCTGACCGAGTTGTGGGGGCGCCCCGCCTGCCTCGTCTACCTGAACAACCTGCTGGCCGACAACCGCGGCGGCTCGCGCTCCGGATTCCCGCAATCCGTGGCGGAGGAACTGCTGCTGCTCACCGCCATGCTGCGGGACGGCGGCATCGTTTCCTGACACGCCTCACACGGGGTTGTCGATCTCCACGAACGCGCACTCGAGGCCGCAACTGGCGGCCAGGTGCTCGCCCAGCGCCAGTACGCCGTAACGCTCGGTCGCATGGTGGCCGGCGGCCAGATAGGGCACGCCCGACTCGCGTGCGAGGTGCACCGTCTGTTCCGAAATCTCGCCGCTGACGAACAGGTCGGCACCCGCCAGAATGGCCTGCTCGAAGTAGCCCTGCGCACCGCCGCTGCACCAGGCGACAGTCCTGACTTCGCGGTCGGCATCTCCGACCAGCAGCGGCGCGCGGCCAAGCGTTTCCTCGATGTGCCGCGCCGCCTCTCCGGCAAGAGTCGGCACTGGCGGGACGCCGATGAAGCCCATGTCCTGCTCCGCGAAACGTCCCGTGATCTGCCAGCCCAGCCGTTGCGCGAACTGCGCGTTGTTGCCGAGCTGCCCGTGGGCATCGAGTGGCAGATGGTAGGCGAACAGGTTGATGTCATGCCCCAGCAGTGTCTGCATCCTGCGTTTGCGGAAACCGGTGACGCGCCCGTCCTCGCCCTTCCAGAACCAGCCGTGATGCACCAGCAGCGCATCGGCATCGCGCGCGACGGCCGCCTCGATCAGGGCCTGGCTGGCGGTGACGCCGCAGACGATGCGCCGCACCTCCCGGCGTCCTTCCACTTGCAGTCCGTTTGGGCAATAATCCCGGAAGCGCGCCGTCTCCAGCAGGACATCCAGATATTCGGCCAGTTCCTCACGCAGCATTCCTCATCCTTCCTTTCGAATTCGCATGCATCGATTGTGGCTCATTTTCGCCCAGGCCGTGACGGTCAGCGTCGCCGCGCTGTTCGTCGTGCAGACCCTCAAGCCCGAATGGCTGGCCACGCGATACGCTGAAACGACACCCGCCCCGGCGGTCGTCGCCATCCAGCAGGCGATGCCGGACAGCGGCACGCGCAAGGTCGCCAGCTTCGCCGATGCCGCGCAGTCCGCCCTGCCCGCCGTGGTTCACATCTTCACCAGCCAGGAAGTGCGGCGCCACCCCTTCATCAACGACCCGGTCTTCCGCCATTTCTTCGGCGACCGCTTCGGTGCCGATACCCAGCGCCAGTCGGGGCTCGGCAGCGGCGTGGTCGTCTCGGCCGACGGTCTCGTGCTGACCAACAACCACGTCATCGAATCCGCCGACGAGATCGAAGTCGCCCTGCAGGATGGCCGGAAGACCAAGGCGAAGCTCGTCGGTGCCGACCCCGAGTCCGACCTCGCCGTGCTCAAGCTGGCCGATGACAGCAGGCTCGTTCCGATCACCTTCGCCCCGGCCGAATCCTTGCGCATCGGCGACGTGGTGCTCGCCATCGGCAACCCCTTCGGCGTCGGCCAGACGGTCACTTCGGGCATCGTCTCGGCCCTCGGCCGCACGCATCTGGGCATCAACACCTTCGAGAACTTCATCCAGACCGACGCGGCGATCAACCCCGGCAACTCGGGCGGCGCGCTGGTGGACAGCAACGGCCACCTGGTTGGCATCAACACGGCGATCTACTCGCAGAGCGGCGGCTCGATGGGCATCGGTTTCGCGATTCCGGTCTCGCTGGCGCGCAACGTGATGGAGCAGATCATCCGCACCGGCACGGTGACGCGCGGCTGGATCGGGGTGGAGGTGCAGGACATGACGCCCGAACTGGCGGAATCCTTCGGCGTCCGGCCGGACGAGGGCGCGCTGATCGCCGGCGTGATGCGGAGCAGCCCGGCCGACCAGGCGGGCGTCAAGCCGGGCGACGTGCTGCTGTCGATCGGCGGCAAGCCGGTCAAGGATGCGCAGGTGATGCTCGATCTGATCGCCGCCCTGCCCCCCGGCGACAAGGCACGCTTCGGCTTCAACCGCGCCGGCAAGCCGATCGAGATGCAGATCGTGATCGGCCGACGGCCCAAGCCGCCGCGGTAATTGGCGGGCTAGCCCGCTTCCCGGTTCGACTGCGAATCGGATTCCGCCCGGTCGAGTTCGCGCTCCATCGCGGCATCGTCGGGTGGCTGGTAGGCGCCATCGTCGGCTGCCGGCGCCCGCGTTCCGATCAGGCGCGCCACGAGGATGCCGAGTTCATAGAGCAGCCACATCGGCACCGCCAGCATGAACTGCGACAAGACATCGGGCGGCGTGAAGATGGCACCGACGATGAATGCGCCGACGATCACGTAGGGCCGGATTTCCTTCAGTTTCTCGATGCTGACCAGTCCCACCCGTACCAGCACGATCACGACCACCGGAACCTCGAAGGTCACCCCGAAGGCGAGGAAGGTGGTCAGTACGAAGGACAGGTATTTGTCGATGTCCGTCATCACCGCCACGCCCTCCGGCGCGAAGGCGTTGATGAAGGCGAAAACGGTCGGGAAGACGATGAAGTAGGCGAAGCTCATGCCGATGAAGAACAGCAGCACGCTGGCGGCGAGCAGCGGCAGGGCCAGCTTCTTTTCATGGGCGTAAAGGCCCGGTGCGACGAAAGCCCACGCCTGGTACAGCACGTAGGGCAGGGTGATGAGGAAGGCGACCATCATCGTCACCTTCATCGGGACGAAGAAGGCCCCCGCGACATCCGTGGCGATCATCTGCCCGCCTTCGGGCAGGGCGGCGAGCATCGGCGCGGCCAGCAGCGTGTAGATGTCGCGGGCCCAGTTGACCAGGCCGAGGAACACGACCAGCACGGCGATCAGCGTCCGGATCAGGCGATCCCGCAGCTCGACCAGGTGGGAAATGAAACTTTCCTGCGGTTCGTCCATCAGCCGGCCGGCGGGGAGGAGTTGGGCGGAACGAAAGGCTTCGAGGCCTCGAGCGATTCATCCGCCTTGTGATCGGCCGAGGCCAGGATCGACTGGTTGAGCGAGGTTTCGACGGACTGCAGCTGGTCATTGACCTGCCGCTCCATGTCGCGGGCCTGTTCGGCGACCTGGGCCTGGAGTTTCTTCAAGTCCTCGAGTTGCATCTCGCGATTGATGTCGGACTTGACGTCGCTGACGTAGCGCTGCAGGCGGCCCAGCAAATGACCCAGCGTGCGCGCGACCTTCGGCAGGCGCTCGGGGCCGATGACGACCAGCCCGACCAAGGCGATCATCATCAGTTCGGTGAACCCGATGTCGAACACGGTAGTTTGGGATGTAAGACGAAAAGTCGGTGCTGGCGGGACGGCGATTCCTCGCCCGTCGATCAGGACTTCGACTCTTCCTTGCGGGCCTCGCCCTCGATGGTGTTGCCGGCCTGATCTTCCACCTGCTTGGCGGAAGCGGACGTGCCGTCCTTCATGCCTTCCTTGAAACCCTTGACCGCGCCGCCCAGATCCTGGCCGATATTGCGCAGCTTCTTGGTGCCGAACACCAGCAAAACGATGACCAGCACGATCAGCCAGTGCCAAACGCTCCAAGCTCCCATCAGTCTCTCTCCTCGGAATTATTGCGTGCGCCGCAGCATGGGGCCGACCGGATCGGGCCCGCCAACGACGTGGATGTGGAGATGATACACCTCCTGCTGGCCGATCCTGCCGGTGTTGACGATGGTGCGGAAGCCGTCGGTCAGCCCCTGGCTGCGCGCCAGTTCGCCGAGTTTGGCGAAGATCCGGCCCAGCAGCGGCGCATGGCCGGCATCCGTCTCGTTCAGCGAGGCGAGGTGCAGCTTCGGAATCACCATGAAATGCACCGGCGCGATCGGATTGATGTCGTGGAAGGCGAGCATGTCCTCGTCCTCATACACCTTGCGGCTTGGAATCTCGCCGCGCACGATCCTGCAGAAGATGCAATTGCCACCCGTATCGCTCATGTCACTTGCCCCGCGAATTCTTCTCGTCGATGCCCGAGATGCCCTCGCGGCGACGGAATTCCATCATGATGTCGTCGACGCCGATGCCGAAATGCGCCAGCAGCACCATGCTGTGGAACCACAGGTCGCAGGTTTCCCGCACCAGATGCAGGCGGTCGGCATCCTTCGCGGCCATGATGGTTTCGGCGGCTTCCTCGACCACTTTCTTGCAAATCTGGTCGGTACCCTTGGCGAACAGGCTGGCGACATAGGACGAATCCGGCGTGGCGCCCTTGCGGGATTCGATGGTGTCCTGGATGCGGTGGATGACTTCGAGATCGATCATTTGTAGATTTCCTTGGGGTCCTTGATGACGGGGTCGATCTCCTCCCATTTGCCCTGGTCGAGCTTGTTGTAGAAACAGCTGCGCCGGCCGGTGTGGCAGGCGATGCCGCCGGTCTGCTCGATCTTGAGCAGCACGACATCCTTGTCGCAGTCGGTACGGATCTCGACCACCTTCTGCGTGTGGCCCGATTCCTCGCCCTTGTGCCAGAGCTTGCGGCGCGAGCGCGACCAGTAGACGGCCTCGCCGATCTGCGCCGTCTTCTCCAGCGCTTCGCGGTTCATGAAGGCGAACATCAGCACCTCGCCGGTCGCGGCATCCTGTGCGATCGCCGGCACGAGGCCCTGCTCGTCCCATTTGATTTCGTTGAGCCATTTCTTGCCGATCGCAGTCACAGACGCACCTCGATTCCCTGTTGCCTCATGAATTCCTTGGCCTGCTGCACCGTGTATTCGCCGTAGTGGAAAATACTGGCCGCCAGAACCGCATCGGCCCGCCCCTGCGTCACCCCGTCGGCGAGATGCTGGAGGTTGCCGACCCCCCCGCTGGCGATGACGGGAATCGGGACCGCATCGGCAACCGCGCGCGTCAGGCCGAGATCGAAACCGTTCTTGGTCCCGTCGCGGTCCATGCTCGTCAACAGGATCTCGCCGGCGCCCAGCGCGGCCACCTGCTTCGCCCAGTCGATCGCGTCGATGTGCGTATTGTTGCGGCCGCCATGGGTGAACACCTCCCACTTGCCGGGCGCGGTCTGCTTGGCGTCGATGGCGACGACGATGCACTGCGAGCCGACTTTGGCGGAGGCATCGGCGACGAGCTGCGGATTCTGCACGGCGGCCGTGTTCATGCTGACCTTGTCGGCACCCGCATTGAGCAGGCGGCGCACGTCCTCGACCTTGCGCACGCCGCCGCCGACCGTCAGCGGAATGAAGACCTGCTCGGCACAGGCCTCGACGATGTGCAGGATGATGTCGCGGTCGTCCGAACTCGCCGTGATGTCGAGGAAGGTGATCTCGTCGGCGCCCTGCTCGTCGTAGCGGCGCGCGATCTCGACGGGATCGCCGGCATCGCGCAGCTCCACGAAATTGACACCCTTGACGACACGGCCGGATTTGACGTCGAGGCAGGGAATGATGCGCTTGGCGAGCATGGGCAGGAAGTCGGTGCTGGCGGGACGGCGACGATCAGGCGTTTCGGGCGGCCAGCGTATCCGCCTCGACCTGTGCTGCGCGGAAATCGAGCCTGCCTTCGTAGATCGCTCGACCGGTGATCGCACCGGTGATGCCCTCTTCGGCCACGGCGCACAGCGCCTTGACGTCGTCCAGGCTGGCGATGCCGCCGCTGGCGATGACCGGGATGCGCAGCGCCTGCGCGAGCTTGACGGTCGCGTCCACATTGACGCCGGACAGCATGCCGTCACGGCCGATGTCGGTGTAGATCACCGCCTCGACGCCGTAGTCCTCGAACTTCTTCGCCAGATCGATGACGTCGTGGCCGGTCAGCTTCGACCAGCCGTCGACGGCGACCTTGCCGTCCTTGGCATCGAGGCCGACGATGATGTGGCCCGGGAAGGCGGTGCAGGCATCGTGGAGGAAACCGGGATTCTTCACGGCCGCCGTACCGATGATGATGTAGCTGATGCCGTCGTCGATGCAGCGTTCGATGGTGTCGAGGTCGCGGATGCCGCCGCCGAGCTGCACCGGAATCTCGTCGCCCACCTCGTCGAGGATCGCCCTGATCGCCGGTTCGTTCTTCGGCTTGCCGGCGAAGGCGCCGTTGAGGTCGACCAGATGCAGGCGGCGCGCGCCCTGGGCGATCCAGTGCCGCGCCATCGCGGCGGGCTCCTCGGAAAATACCGTGGCATCGTCCATCGCGCCCTGCTTGAGGCGTACGCAATGGCCGTCCTTGAGATCGATCGCGGGAATCAGCAGCATGGCTTTCTGTGAATCGAGACGTGGAAAATCAGGGGGTCCAGTGCATGAAGTTTTCCAGCAGCCGGAGGCCTGCGGAAGCGCTCTTCTCCGGGTGGAACTGCACGGCGGCGATGTTAGCGCGGGCCACCGCACTGGTAAAGGTGATGCCGTAGTGCGTCGCGCCGGCGATCACTTCGGGAGAAGCCGGTTCGACATAATAGCTGTGCACGAAATAGAAGCGGGTGCCGTCGGCGATGCCACTCCACAGGGGATGTGGCTCGACCTGGCGCACCTCGTTCCAGCCCATGTGGGGCACCTTGAGCCGCGCGCCCTGCGCGTCGATCATGGCGGCATCGGGAAACCGCCGCACCTGTCCCGGGAAAAGGCCCAGGCCGGCGACATCGCCCTCCTCGCTGCGCTCGAACAGCATCTGCAAGCCGATGCAGATACCGAGGAAGGGTTTTTCGGCAGCTGCGCGCATCACCGCGTCGGCCAGACCGCGCGATTGCAGTTCGCGCATGCAGTCGGGCATCGCGCCCTGGCCGGGCACGATGACCCGGTCCGCGGCGGCCAGCGTGGCCGCTTCGGCGGTGACGAGCACCCGGTGGCCGGGGGCTACGTGCTCCACCGCCTTGGCGACGGAACGCAGGTTGCCCATGCCGTAATCGACGATCGCGACGGTTGTCATCTTGCGGTCACGCTATCCACGAATGCTTGGAGCAGGCTACAGGGTTCCCTTCGTCGAGGGGACGACTTCGCCGAGACGCGGATCGGCGGTGATGGCCATGCGCAGTGCCCGGGCGAAGGCCTTGAAGATCGTCTCCGCCTGATGGTGGGCATTGTCGCCGCGCAGGTTGTCGATATGCACGGTGATCGCGGCATGATTGACGAGTCCCTGGAAGAACTCGCGGACCAGGTCGACATCGAAATCCCCGATGGCGGCGCGAACGAACCCGACGTTGAACGAGAGTCCCGGCCGACCCGACAGGTCGACCACGACACGCGACAGCGCCTCGTCGAGCGGCACGTAGGCATGGCCGTAGCGGGTCAGGCCCTTCTTGTCGCCGAGGGCCTTCGCCAGCGCCTGGCCGAGCGTGATGCCGACGTCCTCGACCGTGTGGTGCGCATCGATGTGCAGGTCGCCGCGCGCGTCGACCTGCAGGTCGATCAGGCCGTGACGGGCGATCTGGTCGAGCATGTGGTCGAAGAAGCCGACGCCGGTCGCGAGCTGCGACTTGCCGGTGCCTTCCAGATCGAGCTTGACGCGGACCTGGGTCTCCAGCGTGTTGCGGTGTATGTCGGCGGTGCGCAGCGAGGTAGCCATCACGAATATGCCCGAATGTGCCAGAAGGTTGGTAGCCGGGCCATGATACCATCTCGCCGCCAGCGCAAGACCCCGTGTCACACCGCCTGCCACATCTCTCGAACCCGCCGCCGAACCCCGCCATGAGCCGATTCTGGAGCGCCACCGCCCGCGCCTTGCAGCCTTATGTTCCGGGCGAGCAGCCGAAGCTGCCCAACCTCGTCAAGCTCAACACCAACGAGAACCCCTACGGACCGAGTCCGCGTGCGCTCGAGGCGATCCGGCAGGCGGTGACCGACAGCCTGCGGCTCTATCCCGACCCCGAAAGCACGCAGCTGCGCGAGGCTATCGCCGGTTATTTCGGCAACATCACGCCTGCGCAGGTCTTCGTCGGCAACGGCTCGGACGAGGTGCTCGCCCATGTCTTCCTCGGCTTGCTCAAGCACGAGCGGCCGCTGCTCTTCCCGGACATCACCTACAGCTTCTACCCGGTGTATTGCGGCCTCTACGGCATCGACTACCGCACCGTGCCGCTCGACGAAGACTTCGCGGTACGTATCGCCGACTACGCGCAACCCGATGGGAAAGCGGGCGGCATCATCCTGCCCAACCCGAACGCACCGACCGGACGCGCCCTGCCGCTGGCCGACATCGATGCGCTGCTGCGCGCAAATCCGGATTCGGTGGTGGTGGTCGATGAGGCCTACGTCGATTTCGGCGCCGAATCGGCCGTGGCACTGGTGGATCGCCATCCGAACCTGCTGGTGGTGCAAACCCTGTCGAAGTCGCGTTCGCTCGCCGGGCTGCGCATCGGCTTCGCGGTCGGCCATGCCGACCTGATCGCCGGTCTGAATCGCGTCAAGAACAGCTTCAATTCCTATCCGCTGGACCGGCTGGCCATCGCCGGCGCGACGGCTTCGATCGAAGACCGCGAATGGTTCGAGCGCACTCGGCAGGCGGTCATCCGGACCCGCACGCAGCTGACTGCCGATCTGGCGGCGCTCGGATTCGAGGTGCTGCCCTCGGCCGCCAATTTCGTCTTCGCCCGCCATCCGCAGCACGATGCGGAAAAGTCGGCGCTGGCACTACGGCAGCGCGGCATCATCGTGCGGCATTTCAAGGCACCGCGCATCGAACAGTTCCTGCGCATCACCGTCGGCACCGACGAGCAGTGCGCGGCGCTGATCGCCGCGCTGAAGGAAATTACTGCGGCTTGAGGCGCAGCTCCGCGGCGCGGGCATGCGCCGTCAGGCCTTCGCCATGCGCCAGCGTGGCGGCAATCGGCCCCAGCACCTGCGCCCCGGCGGCGGAAATCTCGATGATGCTCGACCGCTTCTGGAAGTCGTAGACGCCCAGCGGCGAGGAGAAGCGCGCGCTGCGCGAGGTCGGCAACACGTGGTTCGGCCCGGCGCAGTAGTCGCCGAGCGATTCCGAGCAGTGGTGGCCCATGAAGATCGCGCCGGCATGGCGGATCTTCGGCAGCAGCGCACGCGGATCGGCGACCGACAGTTCGAGGTGTTCGGGTGCGATGCGATTGGCGATGACGCAGGCCTCGTCGAGATCATTGACGAGAATCAGCGCGCCGCGTCCGGACAGCGAGGCGGCGATGACATCCTTGCGCGGCATCGTCGGCAGCAGCTTGTCGATGCTGGCCGCCACCCGGTCGAGGTAGGCGGCAACGGGGCAGAGCAGGATCGACTGCGCCAGCTCGTCGTGCTCGGCCTGGGCGAACAGGTCGATCGCCGTCCAGTCGGGGTCGCCCGATCCGTCGGCGATGACGAGCACTTCGGAAGGACCGGCCACCATGTCGATGCCGACCGTGCCGAAGACGCGCCGCTTGGCGCTCGCGACGTAGGCATTACCCGGACCGACGATCTTGTCCACCTGCGGAATGGTCTGCGTGCCGTAGGCCAGGGCACCGACGGCTTGCGCCCCACCGATCGTAAACACGCGATCGACGCCCGCCAGATGGGCGGCCGCCAGCACCAGGGCATTCTTCTGGCCGCCCGGCGTCGGCACCACCATGATCAGTTCACGGACGCCCGCGACTTTTGCGGGTACCGCGTTCATCAGCACCGAACTCGGATAGGCGGCCTTGCCGCCCGGCACATAAAGGCCCACGCGGTCGAGCGGCGTGACTTTCTGGCCGAGGCGGGTGCCGCGCATTTCTTCACCCGATTCCACGTACTCCCACGACTCGATTTTCTGCCGCTCGTGATAAAGGCGAATGCGTTCGGCCGCCTGCTCGAGCGCGCTGCGCTGTTCGGCGGGCAGGCTGTCGAAGGCCAGCTTCAGCTCGGCCAGCGGCAGCTCGAGCTGGGCCATGGTCGTCGCGTCGAGGCGGTCGAAGCGGCGCGTGTAGTCGAGCACGGCGGCATCGCCGACCGTTCGCACGTTGACGAGCACTTCGGCCACCGTCTGCTCGATGGCCTCGTCCGTCGAATTGTCGAAGGCGAGCAGGGCGTCGAGCGTGGCGAGGAATTCCGGATCGCGCGACGAGAGGCGGCGGATCGTGTTGGTCATGGGATGGCCCCTTCGATGGCATCGAGCACAGGCTGCAACAGGCCGCGTTTCATCTTCAGGCTGGCCTGATTGAGGACCAGGCGCGAGGAGATCGGCATGATCTCCTCGACCTCGACGAGATGGTTGGCCTTGAGCGTGCCGCCGGAAGAGACGAGGTCGACGATCGCATCTGCCAGTCCGGCGAGCGGCGCGAGTTCCATCGAGCCGTAGAGCTTGATCAGGTCGACATGCACGCCCTTGCCGGCGAAATACTCGCGTGCGGTGCTGATGTACTTGGTGGCGACGCGCAGGCGTGCGCCGCGCCGGACCGCGGCCGCATAGTCGAAGCCGACTGGAGCGGCGACGCACATGCGGCACTTGGCGATCTTCAGGTCGAGCGGTTGGTACAAACCCGTACCGCCATGTTCGATCAGCACGTCCTTGCCGGCGATGCCGAGATCGGCGGCACCGTACTGCACGTAGGTCGGCACATCGGAGGCGCGCACGATGACCACCCGGACATCCGGGCGATTGGTACCGATGATGAGCTTGCGCGACTGCTCGGGATTCTCGTCCGGGACGATGCCCGCGGCCGCGAGCAGGGGCAGCGTCTCCTCGAAGATGCGGCCTTTCGACAGGGCAATGGTGATCATGCGGCTATTTTACCCGCCGCACCCTTGCACCGAGCGCGGACAGCTTGGCCTCCATGCGCTCGTAACCTCGATCGAGGTGATAGATGCGATCGACGAGGGTTTCGCCCTGCGCAGCCAACCCGGCGATGACGAGGCCTGCCGAGGCACGCAGGTCGGTCGCCATCACGGTGGCGCCGTCGAGCCGCTCGACACCCTTGACGAAGGCGGTGTTGCCGTCGATCTTGATGTCGGCACCGAGGCGAATGAGCTCCACCGCATGCATGAAGCGGTTCTCGAAGATGGTTTCGCGAATGACCGCCGTACCGTCCGCCACTGCATTGATGGCCATGAACTGGGCCTGCATGTCGGTCGGGAAGGCGGGATAGGGCGCCGTGCGGATGCTGGTCGCGGTCAAGCGGCGCGGGGCCTTCAGTCGGATGGCGTCGCGTTCGGTCGCGATCTCGCAGCCGGCATCCATCAGCTTGTCGATCACGGCATCGAGATAGCAGCCCGAGGTGTTGGTCAGGCGGATGTCGCCGCCGGTCGCCGCGGCCGCGCAAAGGTAGGTGCCGGTCTCGATGCGGTCGGGCATGATGCGATGCGTGGTGCCATGCAGGCGTTCGACGCCCTGGATGCGGATCACGTCCGTGCCGGCCCCGGCGATGCGTGCGCCCATCGCGATCAGGCAATTGGCGAGGTCGACGACTTCCGGTTCGCGGGCGGCGTTCTCGATCACCGTTTCGCCCTCGGCGAGACAGGCCGCCATCATCAGGTTTTCGGTGCCGGTGACGGTCACCATGTCGGTGAACAGGCGAGCGCCCTTGAGTCGCCCGCCGGCAGTCGCAGTCCGGGCATGCACATAGCCCTGCTCGACGCCGATCTCGGCGCCCATCGCGGTAAGGCCCTTGATGTGCTGGTCGACCGGCCGGGCGCCGATCGCGCAGCCGCCGGGCAGCGACACCCGCGCCTCGCCGCAACGGGCGGCCAGGGGGCCGAGCACCAGCACGGAAGCGCGCATGGTCTTGACCAGTTCGTAGGGGGCGACGGGATTGTCGAGACCGGATGCGTCCAGCATCACCGTCTCGCCGGCGCCGACTTTTCCCGGCTCGCGACTGACCCGCACGCCCATCTGCGCCAGCAGCTTGAGCATCGTGGCGATGTCGTTGAGCGCCGGCACATTGGTCAGGGTCAGGGGCTCGCGCGTCAGCAAGGCCGCGCACAGCAGCGGCAGGGCAGCATTCTTCGCACCGGAAATGGCGGCTTCGCCGGCCAGCGGCGTACCGCCCTCGATCAGCAGCTTATCCACGCAAGCCCTGCGCGTCCGCTTCTTCCGGCGTCAAACACTGCATCGAGAGCGCATGCAGCACTTCGGACTCGAAATGTTCGCGCAGGACGGCATTGACACGCTGCTGGCGCTGCACGCGGCTCAGCCCGGCAAAGGCGCCACTGACGATCAACGCCTGGAAATGGCGGCCATCGCCCTCGACGACGAGCCGGTCGCATTCGACGCCGGCACGTATCCATGCCTCGATCTGTTGGGGGTCAAGCATGGAAGCTCCTTCAGGACAGGGACAGCAGTTCGGTCACGCCATACACCTCGGCCAGACCGATCAGGCCGGAGGGCGGACTGGCGATCCGCAAGGTCTGCCCTCGCGCCTCGACGGCGCGCTGCCAACCGAACAGGACGGCCAGACCCGCGGAATCGATGTGGGTCACGGCAGAGAGATCGCACGCCGGCTCTCCGCTATCGAACGCCGCGATACCCGTGGAAAGCAGGGTGGCGGCGGTTTCCATGGTCATGTTGCCCGTCACGGCCAGACCCCCGGCGGTCTGCTGGATACCCGCGCTCATTTCGCGGGTTCGGTCTTGTTTTTCGCCTGCAGGCTACGAATCAGACCATCAATGCCATTCGCCCTGATTTCCTGCGAGAAGGAACTGCGATAGTTGGTCACCAGACTCACGCCGCCGACCTCCATGTCGTAGACCTTCCAGCCGGCCGCGGTTTTCTCGAGGTAGTAGTCGAGTTGCACCGGTTTGCCACCGGACTGCCGGATTTCCGTACGCACTTTCACATCCGTTTCGGCCGGCGACATCTTCAGCGGCCTGAATACGATCTCCTGGTCGCGATACTCGGAAAGCGCCTTCGAATAGGTGCGTACCAGCAGGGTCCGGAATTCCTCGACCAGCGTCGCCATCTGGGCAGGGGTCGCCTGCTTTCCGTCACGCCCCAGCGCGAGACGCGTCATGCGGGCAAAGTTGAAGTGCGGCACCACCTTCGTCTCGACCAGTTCGAGGACCTTGGGCGTGTTGCCGTTGCGGATGTCCTTGTCCTTGCGGACGATATCCAGCACCTCGCTGGTCACGTCCTTGACCAGCACGTCGGGGGCGAGATCGGCAGCGCCGGCCGATGGGCCGAAGAGGACGGAGAAACACAGGCCGAGCAGGCCGAACAGGCCGGGGATACGCTTCATTTCCGGCTCCTCAATAATCTGCCTGCTCACGCGGCGGATTGCCGTCATGAACGAGGTTGCGGCGACGCTGCAGGTAACCGTCGCGGATGTAGGAGTACTTGTCGAGCGCGGCTTCCTCGATCACCTTGTCGGCCGGCAGCAGGTCGGCACGCGTATCGACAATGCGCAGGGCCAGCAGGACGTTGCGCGTCGGAACGTGGTCGATGTCGGCAACCGGATCGGCCATCGAATCCAGTACCAGGCCCGCCGTGTCACGAACCGTGCGCGGACCGAAGAACGGCAGGACGACGTAGGCGCCATCACCGACGCCCCAGCGACCGAAGGTCTGGCCGAAGTCCTCCTCGTGCTTCTCGAGACCCGCACCCGTGGCGACATCGAAAATACCGAGGATGCCGATCGTGCTATTGACCAGCACCCGTCCCAGATCGCTGACTGCCTGGTCGGGCTTGCCCTGCAGCAGATTGTTCACGCCGATGAAGAAATCGGCGATATTGCCGAAGAAATTGGTCACGCCGGTGCGGACCGGCGTCGGCAATACGGCATCGTAGCCCTTGGCGACCGGCTTGATGATCGCGGCATCGAGGCCCTCGTTGAAGGCGAACATCGCGCGGTTGAAGCCCTCGACCGGATCCTTCGGGTTGCCGGAGGTCGCACACCCCGCCAGCAGGCCCGACATCGCCAGGACCATCAGGGTCGACCGCAAGCCTGCACGCAACTTGTTTCGTTTCATGTCTTGCACCTTGGTCATTTCTTGCCTTCGTCTTCGGCCGCCTTGTTGAACATGAACTGACTGATCAGCTTTTCCAGCACGATGGCCGATTGCGTCTTCTTCATGACGTCGCCGGCCTTCAGCATTTCCTCGTCGCCGCCGACGTCGAATCCCACATACTGCTCGCCCAGCAGGCCGGACGTATTGATGGTCGCGAAGGTATCGCGCGGGAACTGATAGCGTTTGTCGATCTGCATCGCCACCAGCGCGGTATAGCTTTCCGGATCGAAGCGAATTTCGCCGACCCGTCCGACCACCACGCCGGCGCTCTTCACCGCCGCCCGGACCTTCAGGCCACCGATGTTATCAAAGCGCGCCTGCAGCGTATAAGTCTCCCCGACATCCGTCGAGCTGAGATTGCCTACCTTGAGCGCCAAAAACAACAGTGCCGCCAGGCCCAGCGCGACGAAAAAGCCTACCCAGAGATCGATTGCTGCGCGATTCATCAGAGTCCCCTGAACATGAATGCGGTCAAGACGAAGTCGGCCGCGAGAATTGCCAAAGAAGAAGTCACCACGGTCCGCGTCGTGGCACGCGATACGCCCTCCGCGGTCGGATCGGCGTCATAACCCTCGAACACCGCGATCCAGGACACGATGATGCCGAAGACGAAACTCTTGATGACGCCGTTCATGATGTCCTGGCGAAAGTCGACGGCAGCCTGCATCTGCGACCAGAAAGACCCCTCGTCCACGCCGATCAGTTGCACGCCGACCAGATAGCCGCCCAGCACGCCCATCGCCGAAAAGAGTGCCGCCAGCAGCGGCATCGAGATGACGCCGGCCCAGAAACGCGGGGCGACGACGCGCGCGATCGGATTGACGGCCATCATCTCCATCGCCGACAGCTGTTCGGTCGCCTTCATCAGGCCGATTTCGGCGGTGATCGCCGAACCGGCGCGACTGGCGAACAGCAGTGCCGCCACCACCGGACCGAGTTCGCGCACCAGCGACAGGGCGACCAGGATGCCGAGGGCCTCGGAGGAGCCATAGCGCTGCAGGGTATCGTAGCCCTGCAGGCCCAGCACCATGCCGACGAACAGGCCGGACACCAGGATGATGATGAGCGACAGGACGCCGGTAAAGTAGGTTTCCCGGATAGTGAGTTGCAGGCGCCGCAAGGCCATGCCCGAGTAGAGCAGCGTCATCAGCAGGAAGCGGCTGGCAAAACCCAGGCGCCAGACCCGGTCGGTCACCGAGCGGCCCAGCCGCCGCAGCATGCCGGCGGGGCTCACGACCACCACCCCTTCGGCCGGGCGGGCTGTTCCATCAGTTCGGCGCCATAGGGCCTGGCCGGATAGTGGAAGTTCACCGGGCCGTCGATTTCGCCCCAGACGAACTGATGCACGAAGGGCTCCTTGCTGTGCTTGATCTCTTCGGCGGTACCTTCCGCGACCACCTTGCCGCCCGACATGAAATAGACGTAATCGACGATCTTCAGCGATTCCTGCACATCATGGGTCACCACGATGGAGCTGATGCCCAGCGCGTCGTTGAGCTTGCGGATCAGTTCGCCGACGATCGACAGTGAAATCGGATCGAGACCGGCGAAAGGCTCGTCGTACATGATCAGCATCGGATCGAGGGCGATCGCGCGCGCCAGGGCCACCCGCCGCGCCATGCCGCCGGACAGCTCGGAAGGCATCAGCTGGTGAGCGCCCCGCAAGCCGACCGCATGCAGCTTCATCAGCACGAGATCGTGGATGAGCTCCTCCGGCAGGTCGGTATGCTCGCGCATCTGGAAGGCGATGTTGTCGTACACGGTCATATCGGTAAACAGCGCACCGAACTGGAACAGCATGCCCATGCGTCGCCGCAGGCGGTACAGCCCGTCGTCGTCCAGTTCGTGCACCACCTGGCCCGCGACGCGCACCTCACCGGAATTCGGCCGCAACTGGCCGCCGATGAGGCGCAGGGTGGTGGTCTTGCCGCAGCCCGACAGCCCCATGATCGCCACGACCTTCCCGCGCGGGATGGTCATGTTGATGCCGGACAGGATGGCACGGCTATCGTAGGCGAAATTGAGATCGCGAATCTGGACGAGCGGTTCGTCGGACACGGGCTGGACCGGGGTAAAAATGCTGCGCATTATAACCATGCCATCAGGTAACATCTTTCCGCATGTCCCGCATGATGAGCGCATTGCACAAACCCTCCCTGCTGATCGTCGATGACGACCCCCTGATCGCCGATACGCTTGATTACTACCTGAGGGAAGACTTCCGCATCACCACGGCCGGCAACCGGCAGGAAGCGACCGGATGGCTGCAGGACCAGGCCGTTCCGCCCGACCTCGCACTCGTTGATCTGGGCCTGCCGCCCAATCCGCACCGCCCGCAGGAAGGCTTCGCACTGATCGGCGACCTGCTGGCACGGGCGCCGGACATGCGCATCGTCGTACTGTCCGGCCAGAACGACAGCGCCAATGCACGTCACGCCCGGGCCCTCGGCGCAGTGGAATTCGTCGCCAAGCCGGCGGCGCCCGACCAGCTGCGTTCGCTCCTGCTGAGACTCCTCGACATCACCCCCGCGACCGAAGGCGAGGCGGACATCCCGCTGCTCGGGGAAAGCCAGCCCATGCAGAAACTGCGTTCGCAGTTGCGCCAGTATGCCGACTCGCCCTTCCCGGTACTGGTCGAGGGCGAATCCGGCAGCGGCAAGGAGTTGGCGGCAGCGGCCCTGCACCGGCTCTCGCAACGCAAGCCCCTGCCCTACCTGACGCTCAACTGCGCCGCGATCGCCCCGACGCTGGTCGAGGCCGCCCTGTTCGGGCATGCGAAAGGGGCTTTTACCGGAGCCGCCGGCAGCCGTGCGGGCTACTTCGAAGAAGCGGCCGAGGGTACGCTGCTGCTCGACGAGATCGGCGAACTGCCGCTGGAGTTGCAGCCCAAGCTGCTGCGCGTCCTCGAAAACGGCGAATATCAGCGCGTCGGCGAAACCCAGACCCGGCAATCCCGGGCCCGCGTGATCGCGGCCACCAACCGCGACCTCAAGCAGGAGGTGCGTGCCGGACGCTTCCGCGCCGATCTCTACCACCGCCTGTCGGTATTCACGATCTCGGTTCCACCCCTGCGCGCGCTCGGCGAGGACCGCCTGCGACTGCTCGACCATTTCCGAAACCAGGTGGCCGGGCAGTTCCATCAGACACCCTTCCGGCTCGCACCGGCCGCCGAGCACTTGTGGATGTCTTACGAATTCCCGGGCAATGTGCGCGAATTGCGCAACATCGTCATCCGCCTCGCCACGCGTCACGCCGGTCTGACGGTGGATGCCGCCGATCTCGCCGAAGAATTCGATCCGGGATTCTCGCCCTGGCTCTCCCAAGCGGTAACGACCGGGAGCCCGTCCGTACTGCCCGACGCGCCGGGTGCCACGGAGCGCGAGATCCTGATCGAAAGCGCGCAACGCCAGCTTGCCGAGATGGGAGAGGGATTCAACCTGGACGCCACGCTGAAACGCTGGGAGGAAGCCTACATCGAGGCTGCCCGGCGGCTGGCGAATGGCAACATCAGCCTCGCCGCCCGCAAGCTGGGCATCAACCGCACGACGCTCTACAACCGTATGGACACCCTCGCCCGCGAGCGCAACGCCACGGACCCCACGATGGAATAAGCCCATGTACCTCGAACACTACGGCCTCGCCGAAGCCCCCTTCCGCATCACGCCCCATACCGACTTCTTCTTTGCCGGTGCCAACCGCGGCGCGACGCTCGAGGCGCTGATCTACGCCATCACCCACGACGAAGGAATCGTGAAAATCAGCGGCGAAGTCGGCAGCGGCAAGACGATGCTGTGCCGGGTACTGATGGAACGCCTGCCGCAAAGCGTCGTCGTCGTCTATCTGGCCAACCCCTCCCTGTCGCGCGACGACATCCTCTATGCGCTGGCCGACGAGCTGGGAATCGAGGTGCCGGAACAAAGCCGCGCCGCGACCGTCATGCGTACCCTGCAGGAACATCTGGTGGGCCTGTATTCGGAAGGCAAGCAGGTCGTCGTCCTCATCGACGAGGCCCACGCGATGCCGATGGAGACGCTCGAGGAAATCCGCCTGCTCTCGAACCTCGAATCGAACCGGCACAAGCTGCTGCAGCTGGTGCTGTTCGGCCAGCCGGAACTCGACGAAACCCTGGCGCGGGACGACATGCGCCAGTTGCGCGAACGCATTACGCACAATTTCAAGCTCGAGCCGCTGGTACGCGAGGATATCGACCGGTATCTGGATTTCCGCATGCGGGCGGCCGGCTACCACGGACCCAGCGTCTTCGCCCCGCCGGCGATCAAATTGATCGCCAAGGCTTCCGCCGGACTCACGCGCCGCATCAATATTCTTGCCGACAAGGCCCTGCTCGCCTCCTTCGCCGCCGGGATCCATCAGGTCGGCGTCCGGGAGGTCAGGGCCGCCATCAAGGACTCGGATTTTTCTCCCGCACGCGGAAGCGGAAAGCGCCGCCCCACCTGGGGAAGCTGGGTCTGGGCTGCCGGTGGTGCATTCGCCACGCTGACATTGATCGGGCTGATCAAGCTGCTGGACCCGGCAGCGACGCCCCCCTCACCGCCGCCCGCCAATGTCCCGGCCTCCGCACCCGCTCCCGTTCCGCCGTCGCCAGAACCCGCCCCCCAGCCATCCCCGCCACCGGCGGCGGCACCGGCCGAGGCGGCCCCTGCGACGACGGCCCCGGCGATTGCGCCCGAAACCACCCCTCCGGCCAGCGAGATCGCCCAGACGACTCCGGCGGTACCGGCCAGGCCGCTGGACAGGATGCTGGCCGACAGCCTGCCCTGGATCGAATCCGTCAATGCCGACCGCTGGTTCATACAGCTTTACGCCACCATCGACGACAGCCGGCCGGATCTCGTGGAAAGATTCGTCATCAATGCCCGACGATCCGGTCTGGAGCCCGATCTGGTCCGGGTCTACTATTCCAGCTTTGGAGAAATGAGCCGCTATGGCGTCATTTATGGGGATTATGCTTCCCGCAAGGATGCCGTAAAAGTGTTGAATACCCTGCCTGCCGAACTCAAACGGAACCGTCCCTATGTGCGGCAGGCAATCCGTTTGAGGCCACCAAGCAACAAGTAAGTGAAAATTGATATTAAAGAATATCAAGCAGTTGCATTTAATACTTCACGTGTTACGATCAATCCAGCCTTATCTCTGTCAGGTCACCCCATGGTCATGAAAAGACAAACTCTCATCCCGGCGCTGGCGTTGATCCTGTCTGCATGCAGCAATGCGCCCATCCAGCCCCCGGGTGACAATCATCTGAGCGCCGAAAAAGTCGGTGCCGGCAGGACGGCGGCGATTCCCGCCCCGGTGCAGCAGACGCTGGCCCTGCCGAAGCCGAAGCCCGCCGCCAAGGTCGAGACCTACAGCGTCGTGGTCAACAACGTGCGCGTCCAGGAACTGCTCTTCGCCCTCGCCCGCGATGCAAAGATCAACGTCGACATCCATCCGGGAATCGAAGGCACCGTCACCCTCAACGCCATCGACCAGACCCTGCAACAGTTGCTGGCCCGGATCGCGAAACAGGTCGACGTGCGCTGGGAACTCGACGGGCCGAATCTGGCCGTGATGCCCGATTCGCCCTACCTGAGGACGTACAAGGTCGATTACGTGAACATGTCGCGGGAAGTTTCCGGCACCGTGGCCATCAACACGCAAATTGCATCCACCTCCACCGCAGCGGCGACATCCGCTGGTGGGGCTACAACGGGCGGCAACAATTCATCGACTACTGTTCGCAGCAGTGCAAAAAATAATTTCTGGGAGTCGATCGAAAAAAATATCAAGGACATCCTGAGGGAAACCGACAAGATTCTTCCGGAAGGCTCCAGTGAAACCATAGTGGAACGTCAGGACCAACAGGCCACTACCGGGACAGGCGCACAAGCCTTGTCAAGCGGCAAAGGCAGCGCACCAACCAATCTTGCTGCGAGCCCGAATCCTGCGAGCCTCCAGCAAAGCGGCATGACCGTGACTCGCAAGACCACATTCCGCGAAGCTGCCTCGGTGATCATCAACCCAGAAGCTGGTGTCGTTGTCGTGCGGGCAACCTCTCGCCAGCATGAAAAAATTCAGGAATATCTGGATCAGGTTCTCTCCAGCAGTCGTCGCCAAGTAATGATCGAAGCCACTATTGCAGAGGTCAACCTGAACGACGAGTACCAACAGGGCATCAACTGGCAACGCCTGCGTACAGGAAGTGCTGGTTTTTCAATGGTACAGAATCCTGCCAATCCTGGATTCAGCAGCACGACTGCTGCTACCGGCTTCTTATTGAACTATCTATCCCCCGGCACCGGCATTAGCTCGACACTCAAACTCCTAGAAACTTTCGGAAATGTCAGGGTGCTTTCCAGCCCTAAAATCAGCGTCCTAAACAACCAGACAGCGATGCTGAAAGTAGTAGATAACATTGTTTATTTCACCATCAAGGCCGACACAACCACCACCAGCAGCGGTCCCAGTCAAACAACCGTCACAACGACCCCGAATTCAGTATCGGTCGGACTGGTGATGAGTGTGACCCCGCAGATCAACGAGAGCAATGAAATCCTTCTCAATGTTCGTCCAACCATATCCAGGCTGAAAGGCGAGGGCAAAAAGGACCCCAACCCGAGCATTCCGGCTGGCATAGAGAATGTGGTTCCTGAAATCCAGACGCGCGAAATGGAATCGATGCTGCGACTGGTCGATGGGGAAATAGCCGTTATGGGCGGTCTTATGTCGGACGAATTGAGCAACACCACCGACGCCGTACCCATGCTGTCGAAAATCCCCGGGCTGGGGAACTTCTTCACATCCCGCAACGATGTTCAGAAAAAAACAGAGCTGGTAATTTTCTTGCGGCCCGTCGTCATTCGTGACCCCAGCATTCAGGGAGATTATCGCGACTATATCCGGCAGCTTCCCGGCAAAAACTTCTTCGAGAAGAACAGCGCCGGCCCGCGCCAGCAGAGCCTCGACTTCGGGGGCGCCCAATAGTGAGTCTGCTGATGGATGCGCTCCGCAAGGCGGAGCAGCAGAAGCAGCTGCTGGCCGAACAGAAGCAGCCCGCCCCGCCGGCTGAAAGTTCTGCTGGGCGCGAACTCGAACTGGTGCCCCACCCACATGAGCAGCAGGCTGTCCCTGCCGGCCCGGCAGTCGCACCGTCCGCTCCGGCGCCAGCCAGACCCGCCGGCGATCACCTGCCGGAACTTCCCAAGCGGCTCGAAGAACTGGACGAGCAGTTCATGGCGCATGCCGCTGCACCCCAGCCGGCACGTCGCCCTGCGCCGCCGCCAGCACCCCAGGCCCCGCCCCATGATGTCGCTGCCGATACCGCGCGTGCGAATGCCCGATTGCTGTTCGAGGCCAAGCAGCCGACTCCGGAAAACCGCCGCAATTTCCTCATCGTCGTCGGGCTGCTGACGCTTCTCGCGGCAGGCGGAATCGGCGGCTACGTCTGGTGGGAGCTGCAACCGAAGGGCGGTCTGGTGGCGAGCGGCGTGCCGACAATCCCGCGCACTCCGGCTTTGTCGCCTGCCACCCCCATCGCCGCGCCCACTGTCCCCCCCGCCGCACCGGTTGCCGCAGCGCCAGCCCCCCCCCAGGCCGCCGTCCCGCCAGCACCGACTTCTGGCGCGCCCGCCTCGCCCGCTCGAACAGGGTCCCTGGCCGATCAGGAACCCGATGCGCCAGTCGTGGCCAGAAAGCCTGTCACCCCTCCGGCGCAGACACAGGCCGTCATCGAACCCGAATCGCCGATCCGCCTGACCCGGAAAAGGCAGGCCGTCGACCCGGCGCTGGAGCAGGCCTGGCAGGCCTTCAACCGGGAAGAGTTCGCGCTGGCACAAACGGCATGGCAGCGCGCGCTCGCCGTCGATCCGCGCAATGCCGACGCTTTGCACGGCCTGGCAGCGCTCGCACTCCAGGAAGGGCGCAGCGGCGATGCGGCAGGGTTCTACCTGCGCGCCCTGGAAGCCAACCCGAAGGATGCCCTGGCCCTGGCGGGACTGGTTTCGCTCAAGACGTCCGGCGACACCCGGCAAACCGAAAGCCGCCTGAAGAACCTGCTGGCCGAGCAGCCGGATTCGCCCTATCTGAATTTCGCCCTCGGCAATCTTTACGTGCAGGACCAGCGCTGGGCGGAGGCCCAGCAGGCCTTCTTCAGGGCGCATGCGGCCGACCCGGCCAATCCCGACTACCTGTTCAACCTGGCCGTCAGTCTCGACCAGTTGCACAAGCCCGGCCTCGCCGGCCAGTATTACCGGCAGGCGCTGGCGGCGGCGGAACAACGCCCTGCGGGTTTCGATGCAGCACTGGTCACGGAGCGGCTCAAGGCCCTGCCGTCCGAATGAACTCCAGCTCCAACCGCCAACCCATCGGCCAGGTCCTGATCGCGCAAGGCGTCATCAGCGAGGACCAGCTGCGCATCGCGCTGCTGGAGCAGATGAAGTCGAACCACCCGGTCGGCAAGCTGCTGGTCAGCCTGGGCTTCGTGTCCGAGGCGACGCTGCGCGATGCACTGGGCGAGTCGCTCGGCCAGAAGTCGGTCGATCTCGGCCGTGCCACGGTCGACCCCGTCGCCCTGCGCATGGTGCCGCGCGATGCGGCGAAACGGCACCGCCTGCTCCCGCTCAACTATGACGCGGAACAACGGCGGCTGACGATCGCCATCGCCGATCCCAACGACATCGTCGCGCAGGACAAGCTGCG
Organism: Rhodocyclaceae bacterium; assembly: GCA_034004665.1. Taxonomy (GTDB): domain Bacteria; phylum Pseudomonadota; class Gammaproteobacteria; order Burkholderiales; family Rhodocyclaceae; genus Sulfuricystis. The sequence goes on from JAVEWF010000010.1 coordinate 31,439, forward strand.
CGCCCTGATCTCGCCCGACCTGCTGATCGAGGCCGTGCTCGCCGGCGAATCGGAAATCGCCCGCGGCATCGACCAGCACTACGGCTACGAGCTGTCGATCGACGGCATCCTGCACGAGATCGAGACCGGCGAGATCGACTTCCGCAGCCTGTCGGTCTCCTCGGACGAATACAGCCAGCCGGTGGTGCGCCTGATCGACGCGCTGCTCACCGACGCCGTCAAGCGCGACGCCTCGGACATCCACTTCGAGCCGGAAGCCAGCTTCCTGCGCATCCGCTACCGCATCGACGGCATCCTGCGGCAGATCCGCGCCCTGCACAAATCCTACTGGGCCGCCATGGCGGTCCGCCTCAAGGTGATGAGCGGCATGAACATCGCCGAAACGCGCGCCCCGCAGGACGGGCGCATCTCGATGAACATCAGCGGCCATGCCGTCGACTTCCGTTGTGCCGCACAGCCGACCATCCACGGCGAGAACATCGTGCTGCGCATCCTCGACCGCCAGAAGGGTATCGTGCCGCTGGACCGCATCGGCCTCGACACGGCCCAGCAGGAACAGCTGCGGCGCATGATGGCGCGCCCGGAAGGCATCATCCTCGTCACCGGCCCGACCGGCAGCGGCAAGACCACCACCCTCTACTCGATGCTGAACCACATCAACGAGGAGGGCGTGAACATCATGACGCTGGAGGATCCGGTCGAGTATCCGATGGCGATGATCCGCCAGACCTCGGTGGCCGAGGCCGCCAAGCTGGATTTCGCCAACGGCATCCGCTCGATGATGCGCCAGGACCCGGACGTCATCCTCGTCGGCGAGATCCGCGACGCCGACACGGCCGAGATGGCCTTCCGCGCCGCCATGACCGGCCACCAGGTCTTCTCCACGCTGCATACCAACTCGGCGCTCGGCGCCGTGCCGCGGCTTCTGGACATCGGCGTGCTGCCGGACATCATGGCCGGCAACATCATCGGTGTGATCGCCCAGCGTCTGGTGCGCAAGCTCTGCCCGCACTGCCGCAAACCCTATCCGGCCAGCAAGGAGGAAGCCCGCCTGCTCGGCACCGAACATGCGCGGCAGACGCCGATCCTCTACCGGCCGTCCGGATGCCAGCAGTGCGAATACCAGGGCTACCGCGGTCGCGTCGCGATCATGGAAATCCTGCGCATGGACGGCGATCTCGACGACCTCGTCGTGCGGCGCGCCACCCATCGCGAAATCCGCAACATGGCCATCGAGAAGGGCTTCCGCACGCTGGCGCAGGATGGCCTGAGACGCGTCATCGAAGGCATGACCTCGCTGAACGAAGTCGCGCGCGTCATCGACCTGACCGAACATATCTAGCCGCCATGTCCATCTACGCCTACAAAGCGATGGATCCCGGCGGCCGGATGGTGTTCGGCCGCATGGACGCGATCAATGCCGTCGACCTCGAAATGCGCCTCAAGCGCATGGACCTCGACCTGATCAACGGCGACCCGGTCAAGCAGGGCGGCTTCGGCGGCGTCCGCATCACGCGGCGCGAACTGATCGCCTTCTGCTTCCACCTCGAACAACTGGCCCGATCCGGCGTGTCCATCATCGAGAGCCTGTCCGATCTGCGCGACAGTCTCGACAATCCACGCTTTCGCGAAGTGCTCGCCGACCTGATCGAAAGCGTCGAGGGCGGCAAGACCCTGTCGCAGGCGCTGGCCGCCCACCCCAAGGTCTTCGACGGCGTCTTCGTCAGCCTGATCATGGCCGGCGAGGAAACCGGCAATCTGCCGGACGTGCTGCACAGCCTCACCGAATCGCTCAAGTGGCAGGACGAACTCGCCGCGCAGACCAAGAAGCTCGTCATGTACCCGGCCTTCCTCGGCGTGGTCGTCGTGCTGGTCACCCTGTTCATGATGCTCTACCTGGTGCCGAAGATGGTCGGCTTCATCAAGAACATGGGACAGGAAATCCCCATCCAGACCCAGATACTGATCGCCACCTCGAACTTCTTCGTCAACTACTGGTATGTAGCCATCGGCCTGCCCATCCTGGCAGCCATCGGCGTGGCCGTGGCCGTCAAGACCAATCCGCAGGCCCAGCGCCGTTTCGATGCCGCCAAGCTGTCCTTCCCCTGGATCGGCGAAATTCTCAAGAAAATCATCCTGTCGCGCTTCGCCGGCGTCTTCGCGATGATGTACGCCTCGGGCATTTCCGTGCTCGATTCGATTCGCACCACGCAGGGCATCGTCGGCAACAGCGTGATCCGCGAAGGCCTGGAGCAGGTCGAGCAGATGATCGGCGACGGCCAGAACATCACGGTCGCCTTCCAGAACGTCGGCCTGTTCCCGCCGCTCGTCATCCGCATGCTGCGCGTCGGCGAGAACACGGGCTCGCTCGACACTGCGCTGACCAACGTCAGCTATTTCTACAATCGCGACGTGAGAGAATCGATTGCACGCGTCCAGGCCATGATCGAGCCGGCAATGACGATGGTCGTCGGCCTGATCCTCGGCTGGGTGATGCTCGCCGTGCTCGGGCCGATCTACGACACCATCACGAAACTGAAGTTCTGACAGCCATGCCACAACGCCGCGTTCTGTTCCTCGATACCTCGCATCTCTCGGCCTACCGTGTCGGCGGCGGCAAGGTCGAACGGGAGGGCAGCTTCGTCGCCGATGCAGCCGGGCTCCAGGCATTCGCCGCCTATCTCGCCCATCATCGCCGCAGCCTCTTCATGCTGCTGGCGGATGTCGTGGAAGAAGGCTTCCAGCTCGAGGACATCCCCTTCAGTTCGGGCAAGGACCGCATCGCCATCATCAAGCGCAAGCTCGCGCAGTTCTTCTACGGCACGCCTTTGTCGGTCGCCCGGTCGCAGGGGCGTCTGAAGACCGGCCGCCGCGACGAGCGCCTGCTGCTGATGGCACTGACGCAGCCCCAGCAGTTCGAGGCCTGGCTGGATGCCCTGCGTACCGCCCATGCCAATCTTGTCGGCATCTATACCGTCGCGCAACTCGTGCCGGTGCTCCTGCCGGCCAACGCACCGTCCCAACAGCTGATCATCACCCAGACCCGCAGCGGCCTGCGGCAAAGCTTTTTCGTCGACCGCCAGTTGCGTTTCTCGCGCCTGACCCCGCTGGCCACCGGTTCCTCGCAGGAATCGGCGGTGGCCACGTCGATCGAAACGGCGAAGATGCACCAGTACCTTTCCAGCCAGCGCCTGATCGACCGCGACCGTCCGCTGGCGACCCGCGTGCTGGTCCATCCGGCCCAGCTCGCCGCCCTGCGCGATCGCTGCCGTGACTCGGCGATCCTGCGTTTCGAATTCGCCGACCTGTTGCAGGAGGAAAAACGTACCCGGCTGCACACGCCCATCGCCGATTCGCAGGCAGACATGCTGTTCTGCCACCTGCTGGCGAAGAACGCACCGGCGGACCAGTTCGCCCGTTCGGCCGAGCGCCGCTTCTACCGGCTGTGGCAGACCCGCTTCGCCCTGCGTTCCGCGAGCGCCGTCATAATCGCAGGCGGCCTGCTGTTCGCCGCCAAGCTCGGACTGGACATGTTCGGGCTGCAGGAATCCACCGAACAGATGCACCAGCAAACCCGCATCGACCAGCAGCGCTACGATGCGGCATTGCAGGCCTTGCCGAAAATCCCTTTGTCGACCGCCGACCTGCGGGCACTGGTCGATCGCTACGACGGCGTGGCCAAGCGCGCCCAGGGGCCCGCTCCCCTGCTGACCCAGCTCAGCCACTCGCTCGACGCCTTCCCCGGTATCGCGATCGAAAGACTCGAGTGGAAAATTGTCGAGCAGCCCGAGCCGCTCCCCCCCGGCCAGCCGCCGGCGCTGCCCGGGATGACGCGCGGCCCCTATGCCCAGGCTCATGTATTCGCCCGCCTCCCGATCGGCATGGTCGGGGATCAGCGCGGCCAGCTGAACCTCGTCGGCGATTTCACGAAGCACCTCGGCAACTCGCCCGATACGCAAGTCGTCATCCTGCAGCCGCCGGTCGATACCCAGTCCGGCAAGACCCTCAAGAGCGGCGACGAGCGAAGCACGCCCGAGGCTCCGGCGTTCTCGTTCCGCCTGATACGCAAGCTCTGACGCCATGACAGACACCGACACCTCGGCCATCAACCTGAAATCCCTGCTCGGCAGCCTTGCGCTCGTTTTGGCCGCCATCCTGCTTTCGGCGGGGGCGGTATTCGCTGCCTACCATTACGCCGGCCAGGCAGAACGCGACCACCGGCAGGCGCAGACGCTGCAAAGTGAAACCCGTGCCCGGCTTTCCCGGGCCCACGAGGACGAACGCGAAATCCGCGATCGCATCGCCCGCTACCAGGAACTCATCCGTCTGGGCCGCACCCAGCCGGAACGCCGCCTGGAATGGGTGGAAACCCTCGGCCACATCAAGGCCAGCCGCCGCCTGCTGGGTCTCGAATATGAAATCTCGCCACAGCGCCCGCTCGATGAAAAGCAGCCGGCCTCCGGCGGTTTCCGCTTCCTCGCCAGCCCGATGAAACTCGACATGCCGCTGCTGCACGAGGGCGACCTGCTCGGCCTGCTCGACGACCTGGCTGCACGTTCCGAGGCGCTGGTCAGTGTCAGGAGCTGCCGGATCGACCGCCTTCCGGCCAGCCGGGGGTCGCCGGACACCGCCAACCTCAAGGCATCCTGCGAAATCGACTGGATCACCCTGCAGGAGGGCACATGAATACCGGACGCCTGATCACGGGTACCACCGCCCTCGTGGCCCTCCTGCTGGCGAGCAGTGCCGCTGCGCAAACGCCCCCACTCGGCCGGCTCTTCCTGACACCCGACGCACGCGCCCATCTGGAACGCCAGCGCCAGCTCGACATCAAGGAAACCCGCAACCTCGAAGGCGGCACGATGCGGCTCGACGGCGTCGTCGTGCGCTCCAGCGGCAAATCGACCGTATGGGTCAACAACCAGCCGCAAAACGAACGCGAGAACACCACCGGCGTCACTGCCGCCACCTCGACACGACAACCCGGCCGGGCCCGGCTCACCACCGGCGACGAAGCCCCGGCCGACCTCAAGGTCGGCGTCACGCTCAACCGGGCGACGCGCGAAACCGAAGGCGGCCTGGCCGGCGGCGAGATCCGCATCAAAAGGTAAAAGTCGGCGATGGCGGGACGGCGCAACCGGCAGCCCCAGCGCGGCGCGGCGCTGCTGATCTTCATGATCCTGATGGTGACGGCGGCACTGACCTATGTCGTGACCAGCCTGACGCCGGAAATGATCGAGGCTCGGCGGACACAGAAGACGCAGGAAGCGCTGGTACTGGCACGGGAAGCGCTGATCGGCTATGCGCTTCAGTATCGGGAGCGCCAGGCCGCACAGGACCCGGACGCGTCAGGTGACGACGATGCCGCCATGTACGGCTTCCTCCCTATGCCGGACGTGGGGACTGACCGTCTCCACCCCACGCAACAGAACCCCGCCTGCAATACCGAGGGGTGCGCCATGGACTTTGTCAATGGCGCATTCCCGGCGCAAGCCGAAACGATCATCGGCCGCCTACCCTGGCGAACGCTGGGTATTCCGCCACTCAGGGACGGCCATGGGGAGTGCCTGTGGTATGCCGTGTCCGCCGGACATAAAAGCCTGGGCATCAATCCCGCCATAAAAATGAACTGGGATACCCCCGGACAGCTGGATGAGATCCTCGTCAATGCAGGCGCGCTGTCTGCAAAGGGCTTGCAGAATCATGATCGCCCCATCGCCATGATCTTTTCTCCGGGGGCGGCATTTGCGGGTCACAGTTCAACGTCTGCGAACGTAACGGAGTGCGGTGGCAATTATGCGGTCGCCGAATATCTGGAGGGGATGAATCTCCTCCCGGTCTTCACCTCCGCCAATGGCGCCAGTGGAGATACCAGCGCGCAACCAAAACCACTGGGTATCACGGGAAAGCTGTATTCGGGCTCGACGCTGCTCGCCAACGACAGGGGCATCGCCATCACCAGCGACATGCTGTTCGGTGCGATCCGCCAGAACCGTCACTTCCGTTCCGACATCCGGGAAATGCTCAAGCGCATGGCCAAGTGCTGGAGCCGCAATCTCTCCTCACTTTCGCCTGTTGCCATCACTGACTACTCGGCTCCTGCCGACAAGATCGCCGGCAGGATGCCGGCTGCGCCGGCATCCTGCAACGACTCGCCGGATACCGCCTATGGCAACGACCAGGATCCGAAAGGCTATTTCGGCCACTATGACGAAATGATTTTCATCGCCCGCCCCGAACCGGCAAGCGGAACCTTCAGTGTCAATGGCGATGCCACCTGCAAAGGGGTTGTCCTCTTCTCCGGCCCTCGCGTCGCAGGAAAAAAACGGATCGACGCGAACGACAAGAAAACCCTCTCGAACTATCTCGAAGGGGACAACCTGCAAAGCCTGCTGAATTCAGGGAACGTATTCAACGGCGACTCGGCCGATGCCGATGCGGCACCCCGGGCAGACGGTACGGATATCGCCGTTTGCATTCCAGACTCGACCACGTTCGACCCCACCCCGGTGGTATCGACACCGCTTGGACAAGATCAACTGGTCGGTTACGACACGGCCACCAACACGCTGGTGCTCGGGAAAGAAAATGTTTCGTCGGACACCTATCCCGCCGCGTCGCTTTTCGGTTGCGTCTGGTTCCCGGAGAGGCAGGCCAGCGGATTCCGCGCCTATTTCAACTTCATGATCACCGACAGCGGCCACGGCTTCACGTTCGCCGCCGTGGATGCCCGCAGGAATACCGTTTCGGCATGCGGCGCAGCGGCCAAACACCTGGCGTACTCGGGCGACAACACCTATACCCCGCCCATCGCCTACCCGAAGATCGGGATCGAGATCGATACATCAAAACAGACAGGTGCCTACCCCGCAGGACGCGCCGACCCGGACTATCTCGGCGGCCACCTGGCCATCGTCTATTGGGGGAACGAGTCGACGGTCGATGACGACAATGTCCATGGCTTGCCTGTGGATCCGGCAACCCGCCCACCGCCGGGCAATCCCCCGGTGCCGCCGGTAGTCACTCAAGACGGAGCCGGTGTGGCCAGGCTCGATGCCAGCAGCGTCTCCAATCTGCTCGACAAAAACATCCATCTCCGCGTGGAAGTCACTCCGGCTGCCACCGACACCACCCTGCACACCACAAGCTACCTGGTTGAAGCATGGCTGGTCAAAGGCGACACCGACGCCAACGTCATCACCGCCATGAGAAACACCACCCGTCCCCTCGCATCCCTCTATGCAGGGATCAATACTGCCGCATTCATCCATTTGCGCGACCAGCCCACCATTTACGACATCGCCGGACCGAGTTGCGCGAGCGATACCTGTCCGGCCGGGTATGACTGCGGGGCTGATAATATTTGCTACATGAAAGCCTTCAAATCTTTCCGCCCGGGCTTCACGGTCTCGCAGGGCACCGCCTCGAAGGATCAAGTCATCCAGATCAAGGATCTCGTTACTACATGGCTGCCCTGAGCCGACCTGCCGTCTCGCCGCGACTGACTTTTTTGCACCGCGGCTTCACCCTCACCGAGATGGCGGTGGTGCTGGTCATCGTCGCCCTGCTGATCGGCGGCATGATCCTGCCGATGTCTGCGCAGCAGGACATTCGTTCTACCGTAGAAACGCAAAAACTGCTATCCGAGGTGAGCGAGGCACTCTACGGATTTGCCGCCAGTCATTCCGCATCGGATGGCAAGCCCTATCTGCCCTGCCCGGATACCGACAACGACGGGACCGAGAACCGCGCGGCTTCGCCGGGCGCCTGCGCTAGCCAGGAAGGCCGCATCCCATGGAGCACGCTCGGCCTTGGACAAGCCGATGCGTGGAACAACCGGCTGCGCTACCGGGTCACGGCGGTCTTTTCCAACAGCGCCACCGGGTTCCAGCTGACCGGCAGCAACGGCACGCTGCGCATCTGTACCGACAATGCCTGCGGCACCAGTCTCGCCACCGGCATTCCGGCCGTCATCCTCTCCCACGGCAAGAACGGGGCGGGCGCGTTCAATCCCGCCGGCGGCACCAACAGTGCCCCGACCGATGCCGACGAACTGGAAAACGCCGATACCGATGACGACTTCGTCAGCAAGGTTCATGCGGCCGCTTTCGATGACTCGGTGGCATGGATTTCCCCCAACATCCTCTTCAATCGCATGATCGCCGCCGGCCGCCTGCCCTGACGGCTGGCCGAAAAGTCGGTGCCGGCGGGACGGCGCCTTGACCGCCCGCACCCCTTCCTGCGACACTCTCGGCAACCGGAACCCCTGCTGCCCTCTCGCATGACCCCCTTCCCCGCCGCCAGCGACCGTTTCATCGACCGCCTGCGTCGCGCCGGCATCGAGCCGGACGACAGCGCCGACGTTCAACTCAACAAGCAGTTGCTGATGCTGGCCACCGGCCTGATCAGCGTCGCTTCGATGCTCTGGCTGTCGATCTACTGGGCGATGGGGCCGCAGTTTCCCGTCACATACCCCTACCTGTTCCAGATCACGCTGGCGGCCAACGTGGTGATCTACATCCTGACGCGCAACTTCAACTTCTTCCGCGTCTCGCAACTGGTGCTGTTCCTGTTCGCGCCCTTCGTCATGCAGTGGAGCATCGGCAACTTCCTCGACGCCAGCGGCATCGTGCTGTGGGGGCTGCTGGCACCGGTCGGCGCCGTGCTGTTCTTCGGCGTGCGCGAATCGATCGCCTGGTTCTTCGCCTGGGCCTTCATGATCGTCATGTCGGGTTTCTTCGACTACATGCTCGCCGACGCCACCGTCAGCACGACCGGGCAGATGCCGCTGCGCACCAGCGTCATCTTCTTCGCGCTCAACTTCATCGCCGTCTCGACGATGATCTACCTCCTGTTGCGCTTTTCGGTACTCGAAAAACAGCGTGCCCAGGCGCGGCTGGAAGAGGCGCACCAGCAGTTGCAGGAGGAGCAGGCGCGGTCCGAGAAGCTGCTGCTCAACATCCTGCCGGAGCCCGTTGCGGCACGCCTGAAAAACTCCGAAAAGACCATCGCCGACGGCTTCGCCGATGCCACGGTGATGTTCGCCGACATCGTCAACTTCACGCATGTCGCCGCCAACATGACGCCGAACCAGGTCTTCAGCATGCTCAACGGCATCTTCTCGGCTTTCGACGACCTCGCCGAGAAATACGGGCTGGAAAAGATCAAGACCATCGGCGACGCCTACATGGTGGCCGGCGGCATCAATACCGAGAACGCCGACTACTCGGCCGCCATCGCCGACATGGCGCTGGAGATGCAGGAACTGCTGCACCGCGATTTCGCCGTCAATTCATCCCGCCTCGAGATGCGCATGGGCATCGGCACCGGGCCGGTCGTCGCCGGCGTGGTCGGCAAGAAGAAGTTCATCTACGACCTGTGGGGCGATACCGTCAACATGGCCAGCCGCATCACCAGCGAAGGGGTGCCGGGCATGATCCAGTGCGATATCTCGACCTGGCGGCGCCTGTCCGACCGTTTCGATTTTCATGAACCGCAGACGATCTATCTCAAGGGCAAGGGCGAGATGACGGTTTATCGGCTCATCGGCCGCAAAGCGACCGACTTGCCATAGCCGGGCTACGCCGCCAGCGCCAGGCGGAAGCGTACGCAGCCATCACGATTTTCTGCGAGCGACAGCCGATAGCCATATTCCTCCGCCAGGCGCGCACTCTGGTAGAGGCCGATGCCGAGCCCATTCTCGGACGGCACGTGCTGACGCAACAGTCGCTCCGCGACGGCTTCCGGAATGTGCGTGCCGTTATCCTCGACCTCCAGCAGCACTCCGGTAGACCCGATCTTGAGCCTGACTTCGCCCTGCAGATCCGGACTGCCGGGACGCTTGTCGATGATGTTCTGTAACAGGTTTTCGGCGACACTCGAAAACATCCCCGGATAACGGATGACCGCCACTGCCGCATCGCCGGCGGCAGAAAAACGTATCCAGGGCATGGCGTAACGGGCTTCTAGGGCCTTCAGCCAATCGCTGCCCAACTCGGGTTCCGCCTGCACGGCCTGCTGTCCCGGGGCCGCCAATTTGACGAGGGTCTGGCGCAGACGGGCCGCAATTTCAGGCAATTGACGCCGCAAAAGGGCACTGAAGCGGGGCGAGGGCACGGCCGCCTCCCTCTGTGCCGCGACGCAGAGGGTCTCCAGCGATTGCAGCAGGTTCTTGACGTCGTGCGTCAGGCGCGCACCGGTCTCGTGGATCGCCTCGACATAGGACAGCCGCTTCAGTTCCTGGGCATGGCGCTTACCCAGATATTGCTCGCCCAGCAGGCGCAGGGCCAGGTCGTAGTCCCAGAGCAGGGCAGGGCCCGGTGAAATGCGTGTGATCAGTTCGATGGCCGGACGTTCCCGGCTGAACGCCAGGCGAAGCCCCTGCTGATCACCGCTCGTCCCCTCGGAAATGAACCCCTCCCAACGCACCCCAACGACGCCGGGCAGGCGTTGCGGCAACTCGGCACAGGCGCGCTCCAGAAAGCGTTCCGGGTCTTCCTCCTCGCGCGACAGCGCAGAAAGGAACTCCAGCCACCCCTCGATCGGCAGGCCAAGGGACATGACGTGCTGGGCAACGGCGCTGCTCAGGCCGCCGAATCCGGCGCGCGGATTCCAGATGAAGCCCAGCAGCATCAGGACGCCGGAAACGAAAGCCAGCGTCACCAGCAGTGCCTCGGAATACTGCGCCTTGAACACCAGCGCGAAGCTCAGGCTGCCCAGCACGATCACGGCGAGCAGCAGGAATACCAGCACGCCGTAGATGTAATCGACGATTTCCGTCCGCTCGTCCATGCGGCCGGGCTCGGCCGGCAGCAAGGCCATGATGGCGAACGCCGCCGGCGCGGCATACAGCGCCAGGTTCTCGAGCAGCGGTTCGGTCAAGTTCAGGGTCGCAAGCGAGCGGGGAAGCACCAGCGCCAGCGTGACGGTCGTCAGGTAGCCCAGTGCCAGCAGGTGGAAAACCCTTTCGGCGCGTCCGGGGAACAGGAAAACCTTGCCGCCGGCGACACCGATCAACAACATCGTCCAGGCCAGCAACAGGCTCCAGTTGAGAAAATAGGCGAACAAGGTCGCCGAGAAGATCACGACCGCCGTCCCGACGAAACCGACCTGGCGCCGCGGCTGGACGAAAGGCTGCCAAAGCAGGCCGATGCCGACATGGGCGAGAAAAATCAGGCGCCCGAGGGATGTCGCCGGCTCCTGCAAAAAAACCAGATGCAGCGCGACGAGGAACGCCAGAAAGATCCAGCGACGGCTGATCATCAAGGATAGAGGCATGGGTTTGGCACAATCAGGGAGCCCGTGCATGGTAACCCGGCAGCGTCGATAGTTGCCTGCCGAATGGCAAGGCGTCGAATTTTCGTCACCCGACCGTCAGCAACTGGTCAACTATTGCGCAACACACCGTCGTTTGGCCGTACTTTCACTCGACAACCCCCAACAAGGCACGAAAATCAATATGGCACAAGTTATGCTTTAATGCTCGCAGATATATCTTTTGGTGGAGTAGAAAAATGAAAAGACAATCCGGTTTCACCCTCGTCGAGATCGCCATCGTGCTGGTCATCATCGGCCTGCTGCTCGGCGGCGTCCTCAAAGGTCAGGAGTTGATCAACAGCGCGAAGGTGAAGAATTTCGCGAACGATTTTCGTAACGTTCCGCTATTCATCTACGGTTATCAGGACAAATTCAAGGCCTTGCCGGGCGACGACTCTGCTGTCGCAAACCATGTGGCCACGGCGACCCAAGCCACCACCCCGGCCGGACTCCAGGGCAATGGCGTCATCGATGGGAACTGGAATACCTCCACGCTCACTGACGAGTCCATGCTGTTCTGGCAGCATGTCCGCCTTGCCGGTCTGGCAACCGGGGGAACCGTGGTCGCCAACAACAACACCTACTGGCCCACCAATGCCGAAGGCGGAAGAATCGGCATCGAAAGCGGTAGCGCACACTACATCCTGAACACCGATGGCACCACCTTCCTGCAAGGCACCTACGTCGTCTGCTCGACCGGCATTCTCGGCAAGTTTGCAAAACAACTCGATACGACCATGGACGATGGCGCCACCAACACCGGTTCCATGCGGGTAGTGAATACAGGTCACACTCGCGGCCAACAGGCACTGGCGATTGCAAACGTTGATGACGCAACCAGCTACACGGTTTGCATGGGTCTTTGATCTACACGTTACCCGCGTCACAAGGCCCGCTCTGGCGGGCCTTGTTTTTTATCCCCTCAGCAGCTTCTCTTCCCCTGCCGCCACGGCTGCTGCACCGCCGCGCAGCACCACCACATCGCCAGCCTTGAGTTCGATGTCGCCAGTCAGCGTCATCTGCGGCTGGTTGCGGCGACGGATCGCCGTCACGCCGGCGCCGACTTTTTCGAGCTCGACATCGGCCAGCGCTTGCCCGACCGCCCAAGCGCCAGCATCCAGCATCACGGCATGCAGGCGCGGCTGCTCTGCGTCGCTCACCTGCGTCGTATCGGTCGCCCCGTGGAAGAAGCCGCGCAGCAGGGCATAGTGCTGCTCGCGCAACTCGCGCAGGCGGCGGATCACGCGGTGCATCGGCACGCCGACCAGCGCCAGCGCGTGCGTCGCCAGCATCACCGAGGATTCGAGCGCCTCGGGGACGACCTCGGCGACACCGGCCTCGAACAGGCGCTCCGCATCCTCCTCCTCACGCGAACGCGCGACGACCGGCAGGTCGGGACGCAGTTCGCGCACGCGCTCGACGAGATGCAGCGTCGTCGCGATGTCGGCGAAAGTGACGACGAGCGCACTGGCACGGGCGATGCCGGCCGCCAGCAGGTTTTCGCGGCGCGTGCAGTCGCCCCAGGAGACCGGTTCCCCCGCTGCAGCCGCCTCCCGCACCCGTTCCGGGTCGAGATCGAGCGCCATGAAGCCGATGCCCTCCGTTTCGAGGAAACGGGCCAGGTGCTGGCCGGTCTTGCCGTAGCCGCAGAGGATGACGTGCTTCTCGCTCGCCACCGTGCGGGCGGCGATCTGCGTCAGCTGCATCGAACGCGTCAGCCATTCCGAGGCAACGAAGCGCAGCACGAAGCGATCCGAATAATGGACGATCAGCGGCGCGACCAGCATCGACAGCACCATCGCCGCCAGCACCGGCTGGATCAGCACGGGATCGACGAGCCGGCTGTCGGAGGCCAGCGCCAGCAGCACGAAGCCGAATTCGCCCGCCGCACATAGCCAGAGCCCGCTGCGCAGGGCGATGCCCGGGCTCGCCCCCATCAGTCGCGAGGCGAACCCCACGACGGCGAGTTTGCCGAGCAGGAGCAGGAGCAGTACGCCCCCGACCCGCGCCATGTCGGCCCAGATCGCCGCCGGATCGAGCATCATGCCGGTGGAGATGAAGAACAGGCCGAGCAGCACGTCGCGGAAGGGCTTGATGTCCTCTTCGACCTGATAGCGGAATTCCGTCTCCGAAATCAGCATGCCGGCGACGAAGGCACCGAGCGCCGGCGACAGCCCCGCCAGTTCGGTCGCCGTGGCGAAGCCGAGCGTCACCAGCAGCACGTTGAGCATGAACAGCTCGCTCGACTTGCGGCGCGCCACCAGCGCGAACCAGGCGTGCATCAACTTCTGGCCGAAGAACAGCACCAGCCCCAGCAGGACGACCGCCTTCGCCAGCGCCAGCCCGAGTTCGCCGGCGAGCTGGTCGACCGGCTGCGACAGCGCCGGGATCAGCACCAGCAACGGCACGACGGCGAGATCCTGGAACAGCAGCACGCCCATCACCTCGCGCCCGTGCGCGGCATCCAGTTCGCGGCGCTCGGCCAGCAGCTTGGACAGGATTGCCGTGGACGACATCGCCAGCGCCCCGCCCAGCGCGATGCTGGCCTGCCAGGACACGCCCCAGAACACCGCCCCGGCCGCCACCGCGGCCAGCGTGCCCCCCACCTGGAGGAGGCCGAGTCCGAAGACGAGCCGTTTCATCGCGAACAGTCGCGGCAGCGAAAATTCCAGGCCGATCGTGAACATCAGGAACACCACGCCGAACTCGGCCAGCCGGTGGGCGCTGGCCGTATCCGGCAGCATGCCGAAGGCGTGCGGACCCGCCAGCGCGCCCAGCAGCAGGTAGCCGAGGATGGGCGGCAGGTTCAGGCTGCGGCACAGCACTACTGCCAGCACGGCGGCGGCGAGCAGCAGCAGGATCAGGTCGAGGGTCACGAGGCGGTCTGCAGGGGCAGCGGTTTATAATTTCCGTCAATCATAACCGTCCGCTTCCATGACCTCCATGCCCGCCCCGGAACATATCGTCGCGCAGGCCCGGCGCGTCCTCGCCATCGAGGCGTCCGCCATCGAAAAGATCGCCGCGCGCCTCGACGATGCCATGGCGGTCGCGGTCGAAATGATCCTCGCCTGCCATGGCCGCGTCATCGTCAGCGGCATCGGCAAGTCGGGGCACATCGCTCGCAAGATCGCCGCGACGATGGCCAGCACGGGCACACCCGCCTATTTCGTGCATGCCGCCGAAGCGGTACATGGCGATCTCGGCATGATCGCCCGCGACGACGTGCTGATCGCGCTGTCGAATTCCGGCGAGAACGACGAACTGCTGACCATCGTCCCGCTGGTGAAGCGTCAGGGCGGAAAACTGATCGCCATCACCGGCAACGCGAATTCATCGCTGGCGCAGGAGGCCGACGTGCATCTCGATGCGCGCGTCGACGAGGAAGCCTGCCCGCTCAACCTCGCCCCCACCGCCAGCACCACCGTCGCGCTGGCGCTCGGCGATGCGCTGGCCGTCGCCCTGCTCGATGCGCGCGGCTTCGGCGCCGAGGACTTCGCCCGCTCCCACCCGGGCGGCGCCCTCGGGCGCAAGCTGCTCACCCATGTGCGCGACGTCATGCAGCCGGCCGACAAGATCGCAAAAGTCGGCGTCGGCGGGACGGTGACGGAGGCGCTGGCCGCCATTTCCCGCGGCGGCATGGGCATGGCCGCGGTGCTCGACGACGCCGGCACGCTCGCCGGCATCTTCACCGACGGCGACCTCCGCCGCGCGATGGAGCGGCATGGCGACCTGCGCCTCACGCCGGTCGGCGACGTCATGACGCGCAATCCCCGCACCATCGGGCCGGATCGCCTCGCGGTGGAAGCCGTCGAAATGATGGAGCAATACAAGGTCAACCAACTGCTGGTCATCGATGCCGCCGGCCAACTGGTCGGCGCCCTCAACATGCACGATCTCTTCCGCGCCAAGGTGGTGTAATGGACTGCAAGGCCCGCGCTGCAAAAATCCGCCTGATGGGCTTCGACGTCGACGGCGTGATGACCGACGGCCGCCTCTACTTCGGCCCCGAGGGCGACTTCTGCAAGGCCTTTTTCAGCCGCGACGGCCTCGGCCTCAAGCTGCTGGCGAAATCCGGCGTGAAGCTCGCCATCATCACCGGGCGCGACTCGCCGATCGTCACGAAGCGGGCGGCCAACCTCGGCATCGATCTCGTGTTGCAGGGCGTCGAGGACAAGCGCTCCGCCATGACCGGCCTCCTCGCCGACGCCGGCCTCGACTTCGACCAGGCCGGCTACATGGGCGACGACCTGATCGACCTGCCGCTGCTCAAGGCCTGCGGCTTTTCCGCAACCGTGCCCGATGGGCACGAACTGGTGCGCCGCCACGTCTGCCACGTCGCCCGCGCGCCGGCCGGGGCCGGTGCCGTGCGCGAAGTCTGCGAACTGATCCTGAACGCACAGGGCAGTTTCGAGCGCGTCATGGCGCCCTATCTGGGCTGACCGAAGGCCCATGCGCTCCGGAGCAGGCCGCGCCGCCACCCTGTTCCCGCTGCTGCTGGCGGGACTCCTCGCCGGCATGACCTACTGGCTGGACATCACCTCACGCCCTCCCCCCGGCGCCCGGGACGGCAAGTCACGCCACGATCCCGACTATCTCGTCGAGCACTTCACGGTGCAGCGCTTCGGTCCCGAAGGAAACCTGCAGCACACCCTGCACGCCACCTCGATGCGGCATTACCCGGACGACGACAGCACGACCGTCGTCGCACCCGACCTGACCTGGCATCGCCTGCCCGTCACGCACATCACGGCACGCGAAGCGCAGCTCGACAGCGAAGGCAAGCATGTCCAGCTGATCGACGACGTGCGCATCGTCCGGACCGGCCTTCAGGAAAAACCCGACACCGTGCTGACGACGACGCGCCTGGACATCTGGCCCGACGACGAAATCGCCAGCAACGCCGTGCCGGTCACCATCGTTCAGGGGCGGTCCCGCGTCGATGGCAGCCGGCTACACGCCGACAACAGGACGGCCACCTATGTATTGTCCGGCCCTGTCGATGGACTGTTCCATCGCATCGCTGCGGCCCCGGCCAACCAGGTCGCAAGCGTCCCCGCAAGTCCGGGACCCTCGGTAAAGCCCGCTGCGAAGCCGACGAAGAAATCGAAAGCCCAGGCGAAATCCAAGGCAAAATCGCGGACCAAGCCCAAGCCGCGCTCCCGTAAAACCCAGACCCAAGCGAAACGCTGACATGACACCTCTCCTCCGTACCCTCGTTCTCGTCGTCAGCGGTCTGCTCATCACGGCTCATGCCCATGCAGAGCGGGCCGACCGCGACAAGCCCGTCAAGCTCGAGGCCGATCGCGTCACCGTGGACGATGTGAAACGCGTGCATGTGTTCGAAGGCAACGTGGTCCTGACCCAGGGCACGCTGGTGATCCGCACCGCCCGCCTGATCGTGACGCAGGATGCCGAAGGCTTCCAGAAGGGGGTGGCGACCGGCGGCGAAGGCGGCCTGGCGCGCTTCCGCCAGAAGCGCGAAGGCATCGACGAATACGTCGACGGGGAAGGCGAGCGGGTCGAATATGACGCCCGTACGGAAAAGGCCGAGTTTTTCACACGTGCCTACGTCAAGAGCGGCATGGATGAAGTGCGGGGCAATTTCATCTCCTACGACGGCCTCACCGAGAAATACCTCGTGACATCCGCCCCCGGGGCCAAACCGGGCTCTCCTGCCGGACGCGTCACCGCCGTCATCCAGCCGAAGAACGCGAAACCTGCTCCGGATACGGCGGCCCCGCGCTGATCGCAGCGCAACAAATCCGCCCCCTGCAGGCTCACGGCAGCGGCAGCCCCGCACCGTGAGATGAATATAACTCGATGATACATATCGATTTATGACTCCATGCAAATATTTTTGCTGCGTCGCACAAAAAAGTGCTTGACTTCGGGGTCGGCGTTCATATAATTCAAACCATGATGCACTGCAACATAGCGCTGTAGCACGAAGATTCCACCCCTTTCAGACGCAATTCAATTTAGGAGATCGCCATGTACACGACCCCCGAACAATTCGCCGGCGCCAACAAAGCCAACGTCGAAACCCTCCTGACGATCGCCAACACCGCGTTCGCCAGCGCCGAGCGCCTCGCCGCCCTCAACCTGAACACCGCCCGCACCCTGCTCGAAGACAGCGTGAACAACGCCAAGTCGCTGCTGGCCGTCAAGGACGTGCAGGAACTGGTCGGCATGCAAGCCGCCCTGGCCCAGCCCGCCTTCGAAAAGGCCGTCGCCTACTCGCGCAGCATTTATGAAATCGCCACCCAGACCCAGGAAGAGTTCTCCAAGATCTTCGACAGCCAGTACGTCGAACTGAACAAGAACGTCTCCACCGCGCTGGACAAGGCCGCCAAGAACGCCCCGGCCGGTTCCGACGTCGCCGTCGCCGCCGTCAAGTCCGCCCTGGCTGCCGCCAACTCGGCCTACGAGACCATGAACAAGGCCGCCAAGCAGGTTGCCGAGATGGCCGAAGCGAACGTCGCCGCCGCGACCACCGCGACCGTCAAGGCTGTCGGCGCTTCCGCCCCGAAGGCCAAGAAGGCCGCCTGATCGGGCCCGCTGGCAGCAAACGATTTATCGTCTCCTCCTCCGGTTCCGCAAAGGAACCGATTCAGCCCCAGCCCTTAAAGCTGGGGCTTTTTTTATGCTCAACGCCGTCTCGCCGGCGCCGACTTTTCACTTCGCGGTGAAGTCGTAGCCCAGCACCCTCACACCGGCCTTGAGCACTTCGATGGCCTTTGACACGACATCCGGCGCACCGCGTACGCCGAGCTCGACATGGCGGCGTACCGTCTCGCTGCCGAAGGTCGGCAGGCTGAACACGGTGATGCCGGGAAAATCGGCTTCGGTCTGGCGCATCAGGTCGAGCATCGTGCCTTCCAGTCCGTCCCAGACCAGGATCGCCGCCTCGGTTTCGACGTTCTGGCGGAAGTCGTCGGCATAGTAGGTATCGAGGACCCATTCGGCCATCGGCCAGGCCATCTGCGGGAAGCCGGGCAGGAAATGGTGATCCTGATACGAAAAACCCGGGATGCGGTTGAACGGGTTCGGGATGATGCGGCTGCCGGCCGGCACGGTGCCGAGTTCCAGCCGCGCGGGGGTGACTTCCTGCCCCATCTCGGCCATACGCGCACGGATCTCGCGCTCGGCCTCGGGATTCAGCGCCAGCGGCACGCCGGCCGCCGCCGCGGCCGCCTGGCGCGTGTGGTCGTCGGGCGTGACGCCGATGCCGCCGCAGCTGAACACCACGTCGCCGCTCGCCAGTGTCCGCTTCAGCGTCTCGACCAGGCGCGGCCGCTCGTCGCCCAGGTACTGCACCCAGGACAGATACAAACCACGCGCGCCGAGGATCTCGACGAATTTCGCCATGTGCTTGTCCTGACGCTTGCCGCGCATGATCTCGTCGCCGATGATGATCGCGCCATAGACTCTCATACATTCACTCCCTGTTCGGCACGCAGCTCGCGCAGCGCACCGAGGCACAGATGGACGAACAGCACGGCCGTGTAGGCCAGTGCCAGCAGGTTCAGGATCGGTACATGCGCGGCCAGCGCGCCGACCAGTCCGCCCAGATACAGGCTGCCGCGCTCGCGCCGCACCAGTTCCGCGCGCTCTTCCGGCCGCGCATGCTCGGCCATGGCATCGAAGCGGAAGGCGCGCTGGTTGAGCCAGGCGGTCCAGAACAGCGGCAACACGAGCACTGCACCGGGGATCAACAGCAGCGGAAGGGTCAGCAGCCAGCCGGCGACGAAGATCCCGCCCGCCGCGACCGTATTGGCGATACTGCCCCAGAAGGCCGCGCTGGCCGAACCCTGGCGCGACACGTCGGGATAGTCGCGCGCCGCGATCAGCGTCATCATGCGCGGCAGCGCGAACACGGCGACGAAGAGCAGGGCCGTGAAGTACACCATCGGCGCGAATATCAGGAACACGGCGACATGGGCCAGCGAAGGTCCCAGCCAGTCGAGCCAGGCGAACACCTGCCACTCGGGCAGTTCGGCAAGGATCCAGGCGGAGGCCGGCTGCCAGGCGAACCATGCCACCACCGACCAGATCAGGAAGGCGAGCGCCGGCGGCCACAGCGCATGGAAGAGAATGCCCGGCCGCAGCAGGTCGCGCCCGGCGCGCAACGAAGTCTTGAAGAAGGCACCTGCGTCCATCATGATCCTGTCCTCACCTGTTCCTGCCCTCCCACATCTTCTGCAAGCGCTTCACCGAAACGGGACTCGGCGTGCGCAACTCTTGCGCGAAGAGCGCGACGCGCAGTTCTTCGAGCAGCCAGCGGAATTCCAGCAGGAAATCGTCGCTCACGCCAGTCTTCCTCATCGCGACCCACTCGCGCTCCCAGGGCTGGGCGAGGCCACGCCAGTCGGCCATGAGGCGCGCATCGCGCGCGGCATCGTTCTTGGCCTTGTCGAGACGCAGCGCGATCGCCTTGAGGTAGCGCGGGAAGTGCTGCAGCCGCTCGTAGGGCGTGGCGACGATGAAGCGCTTGGACAGAAGCTCCGCCAGTTGCGCGGCAATGTCGGCGCAGGCCTGCGGGAAAGCCTTCTGCGCCGCAGCCAGCTTCTTTTGCAGGGCGGTCTGCTCGGCGAGGATCGTGCCCACCAGCCGGATGATTTCCTGCGCGACGAGCAGGATGCGGCCCTTCGCCGCGTCGCGGCGCTCGGTGAAACCCTTTTCGTCGGCGGGTAGTGGCGCCATCAGGCAGGTGCGTTCCATCGTGGCGGCGACAAGCTGTTCCCTGAGCTCCTTCTCCGTGCCGAGCGCCATGTATTGCAGCGCCATCGCGCGCAGTTCCGGCAGCTTCTCGATGGCCTGCACTTGCGCCTTCAACTGCAGCGCGAACAGCCGCGCCAGGCCCTTGCGGTGCTCGGCCGCCGCCTTGTCCTCGGTGTCGAAGGCGGTCAGGCGCACACCGTCGCCGTCGTCGATCAGGGCCGGAAAGCCGACCACCTGCCGGCCGGCGACCTCGACTTCGAGAAGTTCCGGCAGCGCGCCGAAGGTCCAGCTCGTGTTCTTTTCCGCGCCGCTCGCCGTGCTGTCAGCGCCGACTTTTACCTCGACGGCGGTAAACGCCTGGGTCACGCGGTCGCCATGCTGCGCGCGCAGCTCGGCGAGGTTGCGCGAGAAGCCGAGCGTGCCGCCGTGCTCGTCGAGCAGGCGGAAATTCATGAACAGGTGCGGCCGCAGCTCGCCGGAACGCAGCGCGTCGAGCGGCAGCTTCAGGGCGATCTTTTCTTCGATGGTGCGGGTCAGCGCGCGGACCAGTGATTCGTCCGTATCGTGTTCGGCGCTGCAAAAGTCCTCGGCAAAGCCATCCAGCGGCTGGCAGCGATGGCGGTATTTCTGCGGCAGCGTCTTGAGCAGCGCGACGACCTTCTCCTTGAGCAGGCCGGGCACCAGCCATTCGAGCCGCGTCGCCGGCACCTGGTTCAGCGCGGCGAGGGGCAACGACAGCGTCACGCCGTCGTCCGCCGCGCCGGGATCGTGGTGATAGCTCAGCTTGTACTTCTGGCCGCGATGCTCGATGGAAGACGGGAAGGCGTCGGTGGTGATGCCCGCCGCCTCGTGGCGCATCAGCTGGTCCTTGTCGAGGAACAACAGCCTCGGGTTCTCCAGCTCGGCGTCGCGGCGCCACTTGTCGAAGGCGACCAGCGTGGTGATGCCTTCGGGGACAATGGCGTCGAAGAAGGCGTAGACCAACGCGTCGTCGACGAGCACGTCGGGACGGCGCGACTTGTGTTCAAGGCGCTCGATCTCCGCCTTGAGCTTCTGGTAGTGCTGCAGGAAGCGCCACTTCTTAAGCCAGTCCTCGCCCACCTCGCCCTCGACCAGCGCGCCGCGGATGAACAGCTCACGCGCCAGCTTGGGGTCCATCGGGCCATAGTTCACACGCCGCTTGGCGTGCAGCGTCAGGCCGTGCAAGGTGACGCGCTCCCATGCCACGACCTGCCCCGGCCCTTTCTCCCAGTGCGGCTCGTAGACGTGCCGGCGGATCAGGTGCGCGCCGACCTGCTCCAGCCATTCCGGCTCGATCTTCGCGATGCAGCGGGCGAACAGGCGCGAGGTCTCGACCAGTTCGGCGGCGACCATCCAGCGCCCGGCCTTCTTGACCAGCGTCGAGCCGGGATGGATGAAGAACTTGATGCCGCGCGCGCCGAAGTAATTCTTGTCTTCCTCGTTGATGAGGCCGATGTGGCCCAAGAGGCCCGTCAATAGCGCCTTGTGGATCGACTCGTACGACGCGGCAAGCTGGTTCTCCTTCCAGCCATGCTCGTGGCAGAGCGTCATCAGCTGGCCATGCACATCGCGCCACTCGCGCAGGCGCAGCCAGTTGATGAAATTGGTACGGCACCACTGCTTCTGCTTGCTCGACGACTCATGCTTCCAGACGGCATCGGCGGCACTCCAGAGCTTCAGGTGCGACAGGAA
>JAVEWF010000066.1:0-11963 GCA_034004665.1 Rhodocyclaceae bacterium
GGCGCAGGGCGGCGACGATGCGGGCGTTGAAGGGGTCGGCGAGATCATCGTCCCCCGCCCAGTAGTCGAACAGGTCGCCGAGGATGGTCAGGCTGGTCGCTTCGCGGGCCGGGCCGGCTAGAAAGGCAAGGAAGCGGTCGGCGGTCGCCGGTGCGTGCGGCGACAGATGGATGTCGGAAACGAAAAGGGCCGCCCCGGGTCTGGCCATGCGAAAGTCGGCGCCGGCGGGACGGCAGGGTACGGATCGGCCGGTCAGGAAACGGCTTCGGCCTTTTCGATCACGACGTCCTCGACCGGTACGTCCTGATGGAAACCCTTGTTGCCGGTCTTCACGCCCTTGATCTTGTCGACGACGTCCATGCCCTCGACGACGCGGCCGAACACGCAGTAGCCCCAGCCGTTGCCCGAGGGCGCGCGGAAGTTGAGGAAGTCGTTGTCGGCGACGTTGATGAAGAACTGCGCGGTGGCGGAATGCGGATCGGAGGTGCGCGCCATGGCGATGGTGCCGCGGTCGTTCTTGAGGCCATTGGCGGCCTCGTTCTCGATCGGCGCGTTGGTGCCCTTTTCCTTCATGCCGACGCCCATGCCGCCGCCCTGGATCATGAAACCGTCGATGACGCGGTGGAAGATGGTGCCGTCGTAGTGGCCGGATTCGACGTAGGCGAGGAAGTTCGCCGCGGTCTTGGGTGCCTTCTCGGCGTCGAGTTCGAGGGTGATGGTGCCGTGGCTGGTGGTGAGCTTGATCATGTGGGAAATCCTTATTTCTTCTCGGGAAGCAGTTTGGCCGATTCGATGACAATCGGCGTGGCGGGAACGTTCTGATGGAAGCCGGCATTGCCGGTGGCGACCTTGCCGATCTTCTGCACGACGTCAAGGCCCTGCACGACCTTGCCGAAGACGGCGTAGCCCCAGCCGTCGCGGCTCGGGTAATCGAGGAAGCTGTTGTCCTTCAGGTTGATGAAGAACTGCGCCGAGGCGGAATGCGGGTCCTGCGTCCGCGCCATCGCAATGCTGCCGGTGACGTTCTTCAAGCCGTTCTTCGCCTCGTTCTGGATCGGCGCACGGGTCGGTTTTTCCTTCATGTCGGCGGTCATGCCACCGCCCTGGATCATGAAGTTGTCGATGACGCGGTGGAAGATGGTGCCGTCGAAAAAGCCGTCCTTGACGTACCGGACGAAGTTCTCGGTCGTCCTGGGTGCCTTGGCGGCGTCGAGTTCGATCACGATGACGCCCTGGCTGGTCTTGATTTCGACCTGCGGGTTGGCGGCCCAGGCGGTTGATAGGCAAAGGGCGGACAGCAGGACAAGCAGTTTCTTCATGGGGAACTCCGAAAATGGGGTGGGGCGAATCAGGCGGCGCCTTCGTAGACGATCTTCCAGCGGCCGTCTTCCTTGATCCAGTACTGGCGCTTCTGCATGCGGTTTGCCAGGTTGCTGCTCTGGTAGTCCTGCTCGAAGGTGACGACGACGTATTCGTCCTTGCCAGGGTTGCGGAACATGCTGATGTTGCGGGTGGCGACCTTGATCCACTGCTTGCCGGCATTGACCTTGCGCTTCTGGGCGACCCACGCGTCGAGGTCCTTGCCGTCGCCGCTGAAGTTGCGTGCGTAGTGGCGCGCGTAGCGGTCGGTGTCGAGGCTTTCCCAGTCCTGCCGCCACGCGTCGATCATGCCGAGCAGCGCCTGACGCTCGGCCTGCCAGTCGTCGAGCGAGAGCCACTCGATGCTGTTGCTGATGATGACCGGCGTCGTGCCGACCTGCACGTTCTTCGCCAGCGCATCGAGGTCGGCATTGGCGAGCACCACGCAGCCGTCAGAGGCCTTCGGCGGGCGCGAGAAGGTATCGGAGGGCGTGCCGTGCAGCCAGATGCCATGGCCGTTGCGCCCCATCTTCTTGTCCCACTCGTTCGGGTAGTTGATCGGGAAGGCCCCGCTGCCGTAGAAATCGGTCAGTTTCTGGCGGGGGATGTTCGAGGTTACGTGATAGACGCCGACGGGCGTCTTCTTGTCACCCTCGCGGAATTTTTCGGCCCCGAGCTTGCCGTGGGAGATGTAGTAGTCGGCGACGAAGCGCGGCGTGCCATTGTCGTTCTGGTACAGGTACAGGCGGGCCTTCTGCGTGTCGACGACGACAGCGTGCTTCTGGTCGGGGCGCATCTGCAGCAGGTAGCGCGGTACTGCCTTGTCGCTCGGCCGGTCGCGGTAGGCGCGCAGGCGGGCGATGGCTTCCTCGCGCAGGTCGGCGACCTGGTCGCGGGCCTGCCTGGCACCGCCTTCGCCGAAGCTCTGCAGCGGTCGCGAGCGCGCGAGCAGCAGGTCGCCCTTGACGAGATGACCGAGGCGGAAATTCGGATAGGCCTTCAGCATCGCTTCGGTTTGTTCCAGGGCGGCTTCCCAGCGATGCTTTTCGATGAGCAGGAATACCTGTGCCAGCAGTGGTTCCGGTCCCGAATCGGTATAGCGGGGCATGTGGCGATCGGCGATCGCCGGCGCGATGCCCAGCAGGACGGCCAGCAGGGTGAACTGGGCGAGCAGGATGCGCAGTCGCTTCATCCGCCCACCCGCTCCTGCTGGATCAGCCACCGGCCGTCACGCCTGATCAGCACGAGCGTCTTGCCGGACGAGGACTTGAAGCTGGCCGAGCGATAGTGCTGGCGGAAGCGGACGGTCGCCTTGTCGGGGCCTTCGGCCGTGATCGAAAGCTTGTCCCGGCCGACCTCGATCTTGCCCGGTTTGTCGATGCGCGAGGTGCGTTCATTCTCCCAGGCCTTGCGCGTCTTGCCGCCGGGAAGCTGGAAGTCCGCCGCGTAGTGCGACAGGTAGGCCTTGACGTTCTTGCCGGACCAGGCTGCCAGCCAGCCATCTACCGCTGCGGCGATCTCGGTGTCCGGGGTGCGGCCCACCGGGGACGGCGCGGGGGTCGCAGTCGCCGCCGGTTTCGGCGGCTCGGACTTCGTCTCGGGCGTCTTCGGCACGACTGCAGGGGGCGCGGCCGGCAGCTTGGCCGGGACGGTGGCGGGGGGCGCTGCAGTTGCCGGGCCGGCGGGCCGGGGATCGACCTTCGCTACCGCTATCGGGGCCTGCGGCTTGACCGGAGGGGCGGCGGCAGGCTTGCCATTGCTGCCGACCAGATCGCTGATCATGGCCAGCTTGGTTTGCGCCGACGCATTGGCGGCATCGAACTGCAGGGCCTTGCCGTAGGCCTGGCTGGCGAGGCGCGTGTAGATGTCGCCGAGGTTTTCGTGGGCCGTCGCGTAGGCGGGATGGGTGCGGATCGCCTTTTCGAGGGCTTCCTTGGCCTTCTCGTACTGCTTCTGCTGGGCGTAGATCACGGCCAGGTTGTTGTAAGGCTCCGGGAGTTCCGGGTGGTCTTCCGTGAGCTTGCGGAAGACGGCGATCGCCTCGTCCTGCCGGTTCAGTCCGGAGAGGATGATGCCCTTCAGGAAACGGCCCTGCGGGTCGCGCGGATTGGCTGCCAGGTGACGGTTGACTTCTTCGAGCGCCTGCGCAGGCTCTCCGGCCTTGAAGAGGCGGCTGGCGTCACCGAGACTGTCGGCGGCCGCGGTGCCGGCGACGCCGCAGGCCATCAGGCTCAGAGCGACGACCCAGGCGCGCACCGGCGAAGTGGCGCGAAGACAGCGCGGAAGAACGGCGAATCTGGTCATGCTGGGCTGGTCCGGAGCGAAAAATTCAACGTATGATTCTAACAAAGAAGCTTGCGCCAGCATTCCGCCACGCCTGCGTGAATGACTGCAACAGCTTCATTATCCATCCTCTTTTCGATCTGTCCGACGGCACCGCCGCCTGCTTCTCCATGCTGAACATCTACAACTCGCTCGCCCGCTCCATCCAGGAATTCACCCCCATCGAGCCCGGCAAGGTCCGGCTCTACGTCTGCGGCATGACCGTTTACGATTACTGCCACCTCGGGCACGGCCGCGTGATGGTGGTGTTCGACATGGTGACGCGCTGGCTGCGCGCGAGCGGCTACGCGGTGACCTATGTCCGCAACATCACCGACATCGACGACAAGATCATCAAGCGTGCCGCGGAAAATGGCGAAACGGTGCGCCAGCTGACCGACCGCTTCATCGGTTTCATGCACGAGGATGCCGACGCGCTCGGCGTGCTGCGGCCCGACCACGAGCCGCGCGCCACGGAGTACGTGCCGCAGATGCTCGCCATGATCGCCAGGCTGGAGCAGAACGGCTATGCCTACCTCGCCGGAAACCGGGACGTCTGCTACTCGGTGCGCAAGTTCGACGGCTACGGCAAGCTCTCCGGCAAGGCGCTCGAGGACCTGCGCGCCGGCGAACGCGTCGATGTGATGGAGGGCAAGCAGGACCCGCTCGACTTCGTGCTGTGGAAGCACGCCAAGCCGGAAGAGCCCGCCGAGGTGAAGTGGGATTCCGCCTGGGGCGCCGGCCGGCCCGGCTGGCACATCGAGTGCTCGGCGATGAGTTCGCAGCTGCTCGGCGAGCATTTCGACATCCACGGCGGCGGGCAGGACCTGCAGTTTCCGCACCACGAGAACGAGATCGCGCAGTCCGAAGGGGCGCACAACCATCCCTTCGTGAACTACTGGATGCACAACGGCTTCGTGCGCGTGGACGACGAGAAGATGTCGAAGTCGCTCGGCAACTTCTTCACCATTCGCGACATCCTCAAGAAGTTCGATGCCGAGGTGGTGCGCTTCTTTATCCTGCGCGCCCACTACCGTAGCCCGCTGAACTACTCGGACGCCCATCTCGATGATGCGCGTGCCGCCCTGACCCGCCTCTACACGGCGTTGAAGGGTTTCGACGTGGTGCCGCAGGTCGACTGGAGCGAATCGCATGCGCTGCGCTTCAAGGCGGCGATGGACGATGACTTCGCGACGTCAGAAGCGGTCGCGGTCCTGTTCGATCTTGCCAACGAATTGAATCGCAGCAAGAACCCGCAGCTCGCCGCGCAGCTCAAGGGACTGGCGGGCGTGCTCGGCCTGCTGCAGCGCGATCCTGTCGAATTCCTGCAGGCCGGCCCGGCCACGGACGGCCTCGACGATGCCGGCATCGAGGCGCAGATCGCGGCCCGCATCGCGGCGAAGCAGGCAAGGGATTTCGCCGCGGCCGACCGCATCCGTAATGACCTCAAAGCGGCCGGCATCGTCCTCGAGGACGGTCCCGGCGGCACGACCTGGCGGCGCGGATAAAAGTCGGCGCCGGCGGGACGGCCATCAGACGACGTTGCTTGGATGAACCGGGATCCGTCGTGATCCGAAGGCGTTCTCGAAGTGCGCGAACCGCCCGGCGATGGCCATGCTGCAGTGCTTGCAATGCCCCGTGTCATCCAGCGCGTAGTTGAGGATCTCGTACCAGTCGCGTTCGATTACCGCCTTGCCGCAGCCCGGACATAAAGTGGCATCGCCGCTGCGGTCGTGCACATTTCCGATGTAGACGTAGCGGAGACCTGCATCCATCGCGATTTTTCGGGCACGCTGCAGCAAGGCCGGCGGTGTGGCTGGAGCATCGAGTTTGTAGTCCGGGTGGTAGGCCGAAAAGTGCAGCGGTACGTCGGGACCGAGCTCCTTGTGGCACCAGTCGGCGAGCCGCTTCAGCTCGCCATCGCTGTCGTTGTGGCCGGGGATCAGCAGCGTGGTCAGTTCGATCCAGCAGTCGGTCTCGAGATGCACCATGGCGATGAGGTCGAGGATCGGCTGCAGGTGGCCGCCGCAGAGCTTGAAGTAGAAGTCGTCGGTGAAGGCTTTCAGGTCGATGTTGGCGGCGTCCATCTTCGCGTAGAACTCGCGCGCCGGCGCGAGGTGCATGTAGCCGGCGGTGACGGCGACCGTTTTGATGCCGAGCGCGTGGCAGGCGTCGGCGGTGTCCATCGCGTACTCGGCGAAGATCACCGGATCGTTGTAGGTGAAGGCGACGCTTTGCGCGCCGTACCGCTGCGCCGCCCGCGCGATGGCCGCCGGGCTGGCTTCGTCCATCAGGCGGTCCATGTCGCGCGACTTGGAGATGTCCCAGTTCTGGCAGAACTTGCAGGCGAGGTTGCAGCCGGCCGTGCCGAACGAGAGGATGCTCGAACCCGGATAGAAGTGGTTGAGCGGCTTCTTCTCGATCGGGTCGATGCAGAAGCCGGAACTGCGGCCGTAGGTGGTCAGGATCATCTGCCCGCCCTTGTTCGCCCGCACGAAGCAGGCGGCTCTCTGGCCGTCGTGCAGCTTGCAGTCGCGCGGGCAGAGGTCGCACTGGATTTGCCCGTCGTCGAGCGCGTGCCACCAGCGGGCCGGCGTGCCGCTCAGGACTTCTCCGGTTCTTTCCATTTCCGTACCTCGTAGCGATAGAGCCTGACGTCGGGCGACCAGAAGTCAGGCGGGAAGCCGGCTTTTTGTTTCAGGTGGTCGAGGAACTGGCGCGGCCCGGGCAGGCTTTCCCAGACTTGCGGCAGGAAGGTGCCGCGCCGGCCGCGATATTCGAGGATCATGCCGTCGATGCCGGGACGCATCTGGCGGATAGCGTCTTCCTCGTCGGCGACGGGCAGGGGCTCGGGCGCTGTCAGCAGCGAGACTTCGATACGGGTGCGATCCAGTTCGCCGTGTTCCAGCGGAATGAAGCGCGGATCGCGAAAGGCGGCGGCACGCGCGTTCTGCCGTACATCGTCATCGAGCGCCCGCCAGGCTTCGAGCGAGCCGATGCAGCCGCGCAGTTGCCCGTCCTGCGTCAGCGTGACGAAGGTCGCGCCGGGTTCGTGCAGGGCCGGATGGTCGGACTCTGCCTGCGGCGACCATCCGAATTCGGCGGCGATGGCGTTGCGGGCGCGGACGAGCAGGGCGTGGCCGAGGGGGTCGATGGCATCGTCAGGCATGACCGTTCTCGAAAAATGCGAAGCTCGCATAGCCGACCACGCGCGACTTGTCACCGGAGGTGTCGCCGGAGTTGCGCAGGTCGAGCAGTCGGGGCTGCAGTCCGCGTCGTGAGGCGATTTCGATCAGGCCGTTGATCGGGGTGGCGCCACAGGCCTGCTCGTGATCGAGCAGCAGGCGCAGATGGGCGATGTCGTCGGCGGTATGGCGGTCGCGGCGCTGTGCATCGGGATAGGGGTGGTAATGCGAAAGATCCGAGCTGATGGCGATCAGGGTTTCCGGGCCGTCCCAAAGCAGGTCGAGGACTTCGGCAACCTCGTCGGGGGTGGCGTAGCCGACGGCGAACGGAACCACCGAAAAGCTTGTCAGCACCTGCTGCAGGAAGGGCAGCTGCACTTCCAGCGAGTGTTCCTGAGCATGGGCGGCATCGTGGCGCACGACCTGCGGCAGCGCGAGGGCTGCCGAGATGGCGGCCTGATCGAGCGGGATCGTGCCGAGCGGCGTGGCAAACGCCGAGACGTGGGGAACGGCGAGGCCGCGGATGGGCACCCGGTGGCAGGGGCCGAGCAGGACGACGCGCCGGACCGTCGCGGCATGCGGCGCCAGGCAGGCGTAGGCGCTGGCGGCGACCGCTCCGGAGTAGATATACCCGGCATGCGGCACGATGATGGCTTTGGGGCAGATTGAAAAAGTCGGCGTCGGCGCGACGGCGTCAGCCAGCAGGGTCGTGATTTCGCCGGCGAGGGTGTCGGGGTCGCCGGGATAGAACATGCCCGCGACGGCGGGAAGACGGATGCCCTGCATTTCCATGACCATGCCTCCTTTCCTGACCCGGTGTGGGGACGGGCAAAGCGGAATCAAGCCAAGAGAACGATGCCGATGAGGAATCCTACGCCGATTGCTGCCAGTCCGGGAAGTGCCCGACGGGCGAGATCCCGGCCGCCGATGGTGACGACCAGACCGGATTTGAAGACGAGATTGGATAGCGCTGCCAAGCCGATGGCGATCACCGTCGGGTCGGAGATCAGGGTGTTCTGGTTGAACAGGCGCAATGTCGACAGGGCGATGGCGTCGATGTCGGTGAAACCCGAAACGAAGGCGACCAGATAGAGGCCCTGGCTGCCGGCGATGTTTTGCAACCATGCGGAGAGCAGCAGGACGATGCCGTAGAGCAGGCCGAACGTGAGTGCGGTGCGAATCTCCGTCGGGTTCTTCACCTCCGGCAGCGGTAGTTCGCCTGCTGCAGTCAG
This sequence comes from Rhodocyclaceae bacterium, assembly GCA_034004665.1. Taxonomy (GTDB): domain Bacteria; phylum Pseudomonadota; class Gammaproteobacteria; order Burkholderiales; family Rhodocyclaceae; genus Sulfuricystis. The sequence continues at coordinate 8,099 of JAVEWF010000066.1, forward strand.
GGTGCGCCACTTGAAGGCCGCGACGAGTACCCCGAACAGCAGGCCGATGCCGAGTACACCGGCCAGCGGTACCAGCAAAGTCGGCGCCAGCACGACGGCGATGATGCCGATGCGCAGGATGACGACCAGGTTGGCGATGAGGATGACGAGCGTGGCGGTGGCCGTGAGTCCGGCGTCTTCGCGCGCATTGCGGGCGAAGACCATCGTCGTCGCCGTAGACGACACGAGACCGCCGAAAAAGCCGAGCAGCGGAGCGCCATGCCGGTTGCCCACGATGCGCAGGGCGGCGTAGCCGGCCAGAGAAAGTCCCGAGATCAGTACGACCATCCACCAGATCTGGTGCGGGTTGAGCGCGTCATAGGGGCCGTAATCCTGATTCGGCAGGATCGGCAGGATGACGAGCGACAGCACGCCGAACTGCAGGATCGAGATCAGGTCCTTGTGCGTCAGGCTGCGCGAGACGACTTGCAGTTGCGTTTTGAAGTAGAGCAGCACGGTGGTGGTGATCGCGAGCATGACAGCGAGCGTCGCCTGACCGTGCCAGACGAGTACGCCGAGGCCGTAACAGAGCATCAGGGCAATGACCGAGGTCGTGCCGGGGTCGCCGTCGTCGAGCGGGTCGCGGGCCTGGGCGACGATCATCATCGCCGCCACCATGAACAGGCCGACCGCGACGAGCCAGCCGCTGCCGGTCTTTTCGCCGAGCATCCCGGCCAGGCAGCCAAGCAGCGCCGTCAGGGCGAAGGTGCGCAGCCCTGCCTTGGTGTCGGTCTTGCGTTCGCGTTCCAGCCCGATCAGCAGGCCGATGCCGAGGCTGATGGCGAAGGATTGAACGACAGGATAGGCAGCCGGTTCGAACATGAAGCCATTATAGAATTGCGTCATGAGCTATTTTGCCTTGGTTCCTGCAGCCGGCGGCGGTGCCCGCATGGGCAGCGATTGTCCCAAGCAGTACCTGCCGCTGGCGGGGCGTCCCGTCCTGTGGCATACGCTCGCCACGCTGTCGTCCGTGTCTGCGATCGGGCAGGTGTTCGTCGTCCTGGCGGCCCGGGATGCGCACTGGGGTCGCTTCGACTGGAGCGAGTTTTCCGGACGGCTGACGGTGCTCCGCTGCGGCGGTGCGACGCGCGCCGAAAGCGTCACCAATGGCTTGCGGGCGATGCGCGCGACGGCCGTCCCCGACGACTGGGTGCTGGTCCACGATGCGGCGCGCTGCTGCCTCACGCCGGCCCATGTCGGTAAGCTGATTGCCGAAGTCGGCGACGATGCCGTTGGCGGCCTGCTGGCTGTGCCGGTGGCCGATACGCTCAAGCGCGGCCACGAAACGATTGCGGATGGCGTGCGTGTCGCGGCGACGGTCGCCCGCGATGAACTGTGGCAGGCCCAGACGCCGCAGATGTTTCGCCTCGGTCTGCTGGCCGAGGCGCTCGAATATGCGCCGCGCGTTACCGACGAGGCGAGCGCGATCGAGGCGCTCGGCCTGCATCCGCGCCTGGTCGCGGCCGATGCGACCAATCTCAAGGTGACCTATCCGCTCGATCTGCGCCTGGCCGAGTGGATCCTGCAGAACCGGGAGGCTTGAAATGGACGTGAGAGTCGGTCAGGGGTGGGATGTCCATCCGCTGGTACCCGGGCGGCCGCTGATTCTCGGCGGCGTGACGATTCCCCACGCCATGGGCCTGCATGGCCATTCGGACGCGGACGCGCTGCTCCATGCGATTACCGATGCCCTGCTCGGCGCCGCGGGCATGGGAGATATCGGCGGCATGTTCCCGGACAGCGATGCGCGCTGGAAGGGGGCAGACAGCCGCGTTCTCCTGCGCGGCGCGCTGGCGGCCGTGCAGGCGGCCGGATGGCAGGTCGTCAATGTCGATAGTACCGTGATCGCACAGGCCCCGCGCATCGCTCCCCATGTCGCAGCGATGCGCGTCAATATCGCCGCCGATCTGGGCGTTGCGCCCGATGCGGTGAATATCAAGGGAAAGACGGCCGAAAGGCTGGGCTTCGTCGGACGGGGCGAAGGCATCGCCACGGAGGCCGTCGTGTTGCTGCGGCGTGGCTGAGCCGGGGTCGCGACGGCTCTTTTTCGCCCTGTGGCCTGACGAGGCGGCGCTCGACAGGCTCGATGTCCTTGCCCGGACGGGTGTGGAATGTTGTGGCGGGCGCCGCATGCGCCGCGATACGCTGCATGTGACCCTGGCCTTTCTCGGGGCGGTTCCCGAGGCACGGCTTCCCGTGCTTGTCGAGGCCGCCGGGACGGTGGTGGCGGAGCCTTTTGAGGCCGTACTCGACCGGATCGGCTGGTGGCCTCACAACCACATCCTCTGGCTGGGCTGCGCCTCGATGCCGTCCCGCCATCGCCGACTTCATGATTCCCTGGTGCAGGCACTGGGGTCGGCAGGCTTTCCCTCCGAGCCCCGGGCATATCATCCTCATCTCACTCTGGTGCGTCGGGCGCAATGCCTGTCCCTGCCTCCGCCGGGGCCGCCCGTGCGCTGGCAGGCGCAGGAGTTCAGTCTTGTCGAGTCACGGTTACAGGGCGAGGGTGCCCGATATCGGGTATTGAATCGCTGGCCCTTGGAAGGCAAGCGGCGGGGAAGTGACTGCTTCGTTATCGCTTGAAGTAGTGATACCTGCCCGCTAGGCATGTGGTATATGCTTGGGTCCCATATTGGTGCATCAAGCTCCCTAACACGATCGTGTCAAACCGGAAAAGAAAACGTCTCAAATTGCTGTGCGTCGATCCGTCGCCATCGCTGCGGGCGGTTCTGGGACAGCTTGGAGACGACTGGGGGCTGGACATGAGATTGTGCGCCAGCTTGGCAGAGGTGCGCGAATGCCTGAACGGGGCGCCCTACGATCTGGTCATCACCGCGGCGGAATTGCCCGATGGCGGTTATCTCGATGTGCTGTCCAGCGTGCGGAGCCGGGAGGACATGGGGTTGATTCCCGTCCTGCTTCTGGTGGCGGGGCGCAATGAACATGTCGTACAGCAGGCCTTCGACAAGGGGATGACCGAGGTTTTCTTCAAGCGCGACCTCGATGACCTGGCCAGTTACCTTGAAAATTTCAGTACCAGCAGTTCGGTGGGACGCGGCAAGGGGGCGGCATTGCGCGCTCTGGTCGTCGAGGACGACCGTGCGCTGGGTGCTTACTACAAGGAATATCTGGCTCGTTACGGCTTTGCCGTCGATCACGTGCCTTCCGGTGAGGCCGCCCTCTGGGAGGCCGAGCGCCATCGCTTCGACTTCATTCTGGTCGATCTCGTCCTGAATGGCGGTTGCTCCGGCATACAGTTCTTGAGGCGTTTGCGCCAGCCGATGCTCGCTTCATCCCGGGCCGTGGCCATCGCCATGTCCGGTTATGCCGACGAGGCGCGACGCCTGGAGGCCTTGCGGGCAGGCGCCAACGCGTTCATCGCCAAGCCCGTCGATGAGGCCGAACTCTCGGCGCACATCATCGGCATGACGCATCGTCGCACGGACGAAAGGATTAGCCCGGGCGCAGAAGCGAAAATGCTCCCGGCACAGCAATGCAAGCGGTGCGAGCCTTGTCAGCTGACGCCGCGGGAATCGAATATCTGCTCACTCGTTGCGATGGGCTTCAGCGACAAGCGCATTGCCGAGGACATGGGGGTCAGCTACTGGACGGTACGCACCCATATCGCCCATGCCTTCAAGAAGTGCCAGGTCGGAAATCGCGTCGAACTGGTACGTCGTCTGCAGGGTGATTGAGGCCCCTAAAAATTTTCTTTGTAGAAGGTGTTGACGGGGGGTTTGTGATCCGTATAATGCGGCCCTCTTCGCTGCTGAGCAGCAACAGATCTTTAACAAACAAACAGCCGATAGGTGTAGGTGCTTGCTGG
>JAVEWF010000067.1:0-11832 GCA_034004665.1 Rhodocyclaceae bacterium
CGGCTGAAGAAACGGCGATTAAAGCGGGACCGCTCAGGGTCGCGGCTTGACCCGCCTACGTTGGTCATGTAGGATGACCAACATCGAGCTTGCAAAACCTGTCGCCATGCCCCAGTTCAATATCGCCGAAGCCAAGACCCACCTCTCGGAACTCGTCCAGAAAGCCGTGCTGGGCGAGGAGATCGTCATCGCGCGCGACAACAAGCCCCAGGTCAGGATCGTGCCGATCAAGCCGCCCGCCGGGAAACGCGCCCCGGGGTCGGGGAAGGGACAGATTCTTTTCATCGCCGACGACTTCGACGCCACTCCGGACGACTTCGCCGAATACGTTCGATGAAAATCCTGCTCGACACCAACGCCTTCCTGCGCTGGGTGGAAGATGATCCGGCGCTTTCGGCGAAGGCGCGCTCCTCGATCGCCAACATGAACAACGAAGTGCTGGTCAGCCTCGTCGTGCCGTGGGAACTCGCGATCAAGTCGGCGCTGGGCAAAATCCGCCTGAGCCAGCCGGCGGGACGGTATGTCGCGCGGCATGTCGAGGCGAACGGTTTCAGCCTGCTCGGCATCGAGCTTGCCGATGTCGCGCTCGTCGAGACGCTGCCGATGCACCATCGCGACCCGTTCGACCGCTTGCTGATCGCCCAGGCGAAAAACCGGAAACTCTCCGTGGCGACCGCCGACACCATTTTCTCGACCTACAACATCAAACGCATCTGGTAATCCATCCCATGCAACAGACCGAAAACCTCAATATCGAAGCCTTCGACACGATGCCGACGCCGGAGGAAATCCACGCCCGCGTGCCGCTGACGGATGCCGCCGAAAAGTCGGTGGTGGCGGGACGGCGCTCGCTCGAGGCGATTCTCGACCGGCGCGACCCGCGCGTGTTCATCGTGGTCGGCCCCTGCTCGATCCACGACCCGGTGGCCGGCCTCGACTACGCGCGGCGGCTCAAGGCGCTGGCGGACGATGTGTCGGACACGCTGCTGCTGGTGATGCGCGTCTATTTCGAGAAGCCGCGCACCTCGACCGGCTGGAAGGGCTACATCAACGACCCGCGCATGGACGACAGCTTCCGCATCGAGGAAGGCATGCAGAAGGCGCGTGAATTCCTGCTGGCGGTGAACGAGATCGGCCTGCCGGCCGGCACGGAAGCGCTTGACCCCATCGCGCCGCAATACCTCGGCGACCTGATCGCCTGGACGGCCATCGGCGCCCGCACCTCGGAATCGCAGACGCACCGGGAGATGTCCTCGGGCCTGTCGACGCCGGTCGGCTTCAAGAACGGCACCGACGGCTCGATGGAGACCGCCGTGAATGCCATCCTGTCGGCTTCCAGTCCGCACAGCTTCCTCGGCATCAACATGCAGGGCCGCTCGTCCGTCGTGCGCACGCGCGGCAACCGCTACGGTCACCTGGTGCTGCGCGGCGGCGGCGGCCGGCCGAACTACGACACGGTCAGCGTGGCGATCGCCGAACAGGCGCTGGCGAAGGCCGGCCTGCCGCAAAACGTGGTCGTGGACTGCTCGCATGCCAACAGCTACAAGAAGCCGGAGCTGCAGCCGCTCGTGATGCACGATGTGGTGAACCAGATCCGCCTCGGCAACCGTTCCATCGTCGGCCTGATGATCGAAAGCAACCTCGAAGCCGGCAACCAGCCGATCCCCGACGACCTCGCCCAGCTCAAGTACGGCTGCTCGGTGACGGACGCCTGCATCGACTGGCCGACGACCGAGAAGATGGTGCGCGAAGCCTACGACGTCCTGCGCGGCCCGCTGGCCGGAAGGAAGGCTCCCTGATGAATCCGCCCACCCTGATCAAGCCTTTCCGCGGCCTGCGCCCCGCGCCCGGCCGCGCCGCCGAGGTCGCCGCACCGCCCTACGACGTGCTGTCCTCGGACGAAGCCCGGGGCCGCGCCGAAGGCAAGCCCTGGTCCTTCCTGCACATTTCCAAGCCGGAGATCGACTTGCCGGCGGACATCGACCCCTACGATCCCGCCGTCTATGCCAAGGCCGCCGAAAACCTCGTGCGCATGATCGATGCCGGCGTACTGGTGCGCGACGCTGCACCCTGCTACTACGCCTATCGCCTGAACATGGGCGCGCACGAGCAGACGGGGCTGGTCGCCAGCGCCTCGGTCGCCTGCTACGACGCCAACCGCATCCGCAAGCACGAGTTCACGCGCCCCGACAAGGAAGACGACCGCGTGCGCCAGATCGAGGCGACCAACGCCCAGACCGGCCCGGTGCTGCTCGCCTACCCCTCCTCGACGGCCGCCGATGCGCTGGTCGACGAGATCACGCAAGGCGAACCGGTCGCGGACGTGACCGCGCACGACAACATCCGCCACCGCATCTGGGTCTGCGACGACGCCGCGAAGGTCGATGCGATCACCCGCTGCTTCGACGGCATGGAGGCGCTCTACATCGCCGACGGCCACCACCGCTCGGCCGCCGCCTCGCGCGTCGCCGCCGCGCGCCGCCGGGAAGACTGCATCCAGTCCGCCGACTACTTCCTCGCCGTGATCTTTCCCCAGGCGCAGATGAAGATCATGGACTACAACCGCGTGGTGAAGGACCTCAACGGCCTGACGGCGGACGAGTTCCTCAAGCGGCTGGAGGAAAACTTCCTCGTCTCCCCCTCCTGCGATGCGGTACGGCCGCAATGCCCCGGCGAAGTCGGACTCTACCTGCCGAAACGCTGGTACCGGCTCAACATCGATCCGAAGCTGTTCTCGACCGACCCGGTCGCCGGTCTCGACGTTTCGCTGCTGTCCGAGCACGTGCTGGGGCCGGTCCTCGGCATCGCCGACCTGCGCCGCGACAAGCGCATCGACTTCGTCGGCGGCATGCGCGGACTCGAGGAACTCGAGAAACGCGTCGACTCGGGCGAGATGGCGGCGGCCTTCGCCATGTACCCGACGCGCATGAGCCAGCTCATGGCGGTCGCGGACAGCAACCAGGTCATGCCGCCCAAGTCGACCTGGTTCGAACCGAAACTTGCCGACGGACTCGTTTCCCACGTGCTCGACTAGGCTTTAGCCATAGGGCAGCCCTTCCAAAGGCGAGGGCAATTCGCCATAATCCATCTTCATAACCACGAGGAGCGCCGGATGGGCGAAGATGAGGCGATGCGCCAGGAGATCGAAGGCCTGCGCAAGGAGCTGGATGAGCGCGAGAGCGAAATCGCGCTGCTGCTCGAAACCAGCCTGCTGATCGGCAGCGCACTCGATCTCGATGCCGTTTTCATCGCCATCGCCGATCGGGCGCGTCGCCTGATCAAGGCCGAGACCGTCCTCGTGCCGCTGCTCAACGCCGACCGGACCGCCTACACCTATCGCGCCGGCGTCGGCACGAATGCCGACGAGATCGTCGGCCAGTCGCTGCCCATCGAGTTCGGCCTGTGCGGCTGGGTGCTGCGCCACCAGCGGCCGTGGTGGCTCGGCGCCTTGTCCGAGCTGAGCGACGAGGAGCGCAATCTCTGGGAACACGAAGCCGGCACCATCCTGCTGGTGCCGCTGCTCGGCCGCCACACATTCCTGGGCGGTCTGGCCGGCATCAACAAGGAAGGCGGCGGCAGCTTCAGCCAGCGCGACCTGAACCTGCTGCAACTGTTCGCCGCGCAGGCCGCCATCGCCATCGAGAACGCCATGGCGATGGAAAATGTCGAGCAGGCGCGGCGCGAAGCGGAATCCCAGCAGCACGAACTGCAGCGCCTCAACAAGCGCCTCAACGCCGCCAACCTGCAACTGGAGCAGATGTCCCTGTTCGACGGCCTGACCGGGTTGCCCAACCGCACGCTGTTCCGCGACCGCGTCCATCACGAGATCGAGATGGCACGCGCCATGGGGTCCACGCTGGCCATCCTGCTGATCGACCTCGACCGCTTCCAGGAGATCAACAACAGCTACGGACAGGAAGCCGGCGACGCCCTGCTCAAGGAGATCGCCCGCCTGTTCGGCAGCGCGCTGAAGACCGGCAGCACCCTGAGCCGCGTGTCGGGCGACGAGTTCGCGGCCCTGGTCTGCGACGTCGGCGAGGCGGAGGCGGTCGCGATCGCGCGCTCGATGAACGAGCGGCTCGCCGCCGGCATCACCGTGGGGACGCACCGCATCGCCATCGGCGCCAGTATCGGCATCGCCATCTATCCCGCGCAGGGCGCCGACCTGAGCGCCCTGATGAAGAGCGCCGACCTCGCCATGAACGGCGCCAAGCGCAACCATGGCGGCGTGCATGTCTTCGACCCCACGAGCGATACGCCCGTGGCCGGGCGCTTCGCCCTCACGCAGCACCTGCGCGAGGCGCTCGACCGCAGCGAGTTCACGCTCTACTACCAGCCGAAGCTCGACCTGGCGTCAGGCAGCATCGCCGGCTGCGAGGCGCTGGCACGCTGGCCGCATCCGGAGCGCGGGCTGGTCCCCCCGGACATGTTCATCTCGGCCCTTGAGCAGACCGGGCTGATCCTGCCATTCACCCGCTGGCTGCTCGCCACGGCCCTGCGCCAGCGGCAGGCCTGGCGCAGTCGCGGCTGGGACATCGACATCGCCATCAACGTGCCGCCCGTCGTACTGATGAATCCCGAATTCATGGCGATGCTCGATGCGCAGGGGCCGCTGACGGGGCTGACGCTGGAAATCACGGAAAACGTCTTCCTCGGCGACCTGGACCGGCTCGCCGCGGTGGTGACGCGTATCCGCGAGCAGGGCATCGCGCTGTCGATCGACGATTTCGGCACGGGCTACTCCTCGTTGCAGCGCCTGCGCCAGACCGCCGTCAGCGAGATCAAGATCGACCGTTCCTTCGTCAAGGACATGCTGGCGAACAAGGACGACGCGGTGATCGTGCACTCGACCATCGAACTCGCCCACAACCTCGGCCTGCGCGTCGTGGGTGAAGGCGTCGAGGATGGTGCGACGCTGGCACGTCTCGCCGAACTGGGCTGCGACAGCCTGCAGGGTTACCACATCTGCCGGCCGATGCCGCCCGAGATGCTGGAGGACTTCCTCGCCCGTTCGTCCTGGCCGCCACAGCGACTTTCCGCGGCACAGGCGCAGGCCTGAACGCTCCATGAAAAACGGCAGCTCCGGATCCGGGCTGCCGTTTGTTACGAACCTCCGACGGAATCAGAGCGCCTTGAGCGCCGCCTCATAATCCGGCTCGCTGGCGATCTCGGGCACGAGCTGGCTGTGCAGCACCTTGTCGTTCTCGTCGAGCACGACCACGGCGCGGGCGGTCAGGCCGGCCAGCGGGCCTTCGGCCATCTTCACGCCCCAGGCCTGCATGAACTCGGGGTGGCGGAAGGTGGACAGGTGGGCGACGTTCTGCAGGCCCTCGGTGGCGCAGAAGCGGCCGGCGGCGAACGGCAGGTCGGCCGAGACGACCAGCACGACGGCATTGTTCAGGCTTGCCGCCTTTTCGTTGAACTTGCGCGTCGAGGTAGCGCAGGTCGGCGTATCGAGGCTCGGCACGATGTTCAGGACCTTGCGCTTGCCGGCGAAATTGGCGAGCGTGACATCGGCCAGTTCGCCGCTGGTCAGGTTGAGCGCGGGGGCGGCGCTGCCGACGGCGGGCAGGTTGCCATCGACGCGGAAGGGGTTGCCCTGCAGGGTGACGGTGGTCATGGTTTTTCTCCGTTTGTGGTTGTGAATTCCCTGAGCCGCGGCAGGACGGCCAGCGCGTTGGCGGTGGTCACCGCGGCCAGTTCGTCGAGCGGCAGGGAGCGCAATTTTGCCAGCGTTTCGGCGATCGGCACAAGGTCGGCCGGCGTATTGCGCCCACCCTGCCTCCAAACGGGCGGAATGTCGGGCGCGTCGGTTTCCAGCACGATGGCGTCGAGGGGCAGCCCGGCCGCCAGCGCGCGGATGCGCTTCGAGCCCGCGTAGGTCATCGCCCCGCCGAAGCCGAGTTTGAAACCGAGCCGGATGAATGCCTGCGCCTGTTCGCGGCTGCCGTTGAAGGCATGGGCGATCCCCCCGCAAACGCGAATCTCGCGCAGGCATTGGAGGATCGGATCGATCGCCTTGCGCACGTGCAGCAGGACCGGCAGGTCGAACGCCTGTGCAATCTTCAATTGCTCGATGAAATACCAGCGCTGCCGTTCATCGTCGCGTGGCTCGACATGGCGGTCGAGCCCGATCTCGCCGACGGCGACGGCGCGCTCGCGGCGTAGCGTCTCGCGCAGCGCCACGAGGTCCTCGGGCCGCGCACGATCGACATACATCGGGTGGATGCCGTAGGCGGGCGCGCAGCCGGGATAGTCGCGGCAGACGCTGGCCACGGCACCGAAGTTGGCACGCTCGACGGCAGGGATAACGATTGCGCCAACCGCCGTCCCGCCAGCGCCGACTTTTGCGGCGGCGAACACCTCGTCGCGGTCGGCGTCGAATTCCGCCGCGTCGAGATGGCAGTGCGTATCGACGAGGATTACTTTGCCTTCCACGGCACGGTGGTCAGCCCGAGGCTTTTCCATGCCTGCATGCCGCCGCGGTACCACTTGAGCTTGTGGGCGGGATAGCCGAGCGCCAGCAGCTGCCTGATGTTGGTCGGCGACTGGCCGCACCACGGGCCGTTGCAATAGAGGACCAGCGTCTTCGCATTCTCGAAATTCCACAACTGGACCTTGCCGCCGGTACGGGATGCGCCGAACTGCAGTTCGAGGATTTCGGCGATCGCCGCCGGCTCGGCATGCTGCGGATGCAGGCGTTCCCACTGCAGGTGGATCGCACCGGGAATGATGCCGGAGCGCTGCAGCCAGTCGCCGTCGCGCGAGTCGATCACCAGCACGCCATCGTCACCGCGCGCGATCCGCTCCAGGTAGCCGAGCATTTCCAGTTCGCCGATCGTCTCGACACCCGGCGCCAGGTGCATCGGCTGGATGCAGTATGGCGGGCAGGGGCGCGAGGTCATCGCGAAATCGGGATCGATCTGGGCGAAGTTGTCCTGCTCGCGCTGCAGGCGCACCAGCCTGCCCTCGTGCATCACGTCGAGATAGGGACGGTCGGCGGTGATGCCGACCGGCTGGTCCGCCAGCGCGCTGCCCGCGAAGAGGAGGAGCAACGCGAAGCGCCGCAGGGCTTTCATGCCGTCTCGTCGATCCAGGCCTGCTGGATGGCTTCGAGCTTCTTCTCGCCGCAGTGGCGTTCGTCTTCCTCGAAGTCCGGCAGTTCCATGACCCAGCGCATCAGGTCGACGAAGTTGATGGCTTTCGGATCCACCCCGGGGTGGCGTTCGGCCAGTTCGATGGCAATGTCGAGGCTGTCGGTCCACTTCATTTGCGCCCTCCTCCTTCCTTCGCCATGTTGATCGTGTATTTCGGGATTTCCACCACCAGCGGCACATCCGTCAGCAGCGCCTGGCAGGACAATCGCGAGGTGGGCTCCAGCCCCCAGGCCTTGTCGAGCAGATCTTCCTCCACCTCGTCGGCCTCTCCAAGCGATTCGAAGCCCTCGCGGACCACGACGTGGCAGGTCGTGCAGGCGCAGGACTTCTCGCAGGCGTGCTCGATCTCGATATCGTTGCCGAGCAGCGCGTCGCAGATCGACGTGCCGGGCTCCGCCTCGATGACGGCTCCCTCGGGACACAGTTCGGCATGGGGCAATACGATGATCTGGGTCATAGTTCCTCGACCTTCTTTCCGGCCAGCGCACGCTGGACGCTCTGGTTCATGCGGCGCGCGGCGAATTCGGCCGTGCCCTTCGACAGGGCGTCCATCGCCGCGTCGATGGCCCGCCGGTCGTCGCCGAGCAGAACGGTCTGCAGTTTAGTCAGGCAGCTTTCGACGTGGGCGCGCTCGAGGGTCGACAACAGGTGGGCATCCTCCTTCATGGCCGACTGCACCGCCTCGACGAGCCGTTGGGCCTCGACCTGCGCCTCGCGCAGCGCACGGCGGAAGGCATCTTCCGAGGCGTGGGTGAAGCTGTCCTTGAGCATCGAGGTGATCTCGTCGTCGTTGAGGCCGTAGGACGGCTTGACCTCGATGCGCGCCTCGTGGCCGGTGGTCTGTTCCCGCGCCGTCACCGACAGCAGGCCATCGGCATCGACCTGGAAGGTGACGCGGATGCGCGCCGCGCCGGCCACCATGGGCGGAATGCCGCGCAATTCGAAGCGGGCGAGGCTGCGGCAGTCGGAGACCAGTTCGCGTTCCCCCTGCACGACGTGCAGGGCCATCGCCGTCTGGCCGTCCTTGAAAGTCGTGAATTCCTGCGCGCGCGCGACGGGGATGGTCGAGTTGCGCGGGATCACCTTTTCGACCAGCCCCCCCATGGTCTCGATGCCGAGCGACAGCGGGATGACGTCGAGAAGCAGCCAGTCGTCGCCGGCGGCACGGTTGCCGGCCAGCAGGTTGGCCTGCGTCGCCGCGCCGAGCGCGACGACCTTGTCCGGATCGAGGTTGTTGAGCGGCTCGCAGCCGAAGAAGTCCTCGACCGCCTTCTGGATCTGCGGCATGCGCGTCGCGCCGCCGACCATCACCACGCCGGTGATCTCGTCAGGCGACAGGCCCGCGTCGCGCAGCGCCTTGCGCGTCGGGCCGAGCGTCTTGTGCACCAGCGTATGCGTAATCTGGTTGAAGAGCTCGGTGGTCAGGCGCAGGTCGACGAACTCGCCGGTGGACAGGCGGGCAGTGATCGGCGCCTCGCCGTGCTGGGTCAGATACTCCTTGGCCTCGCGGGCGCGCATCTGCAGCAGGCGCGCGTCCTCATGCGACAGCGGCGACAGCTTCGCCTGCTCGATGATCCAGCAGAACACCCGATGGTCGAAGTCATCGCCGCCGAGCGCGGAGTCGCCACCGGTGGACAGCACCTGGAACACGCCCTTCGCGAGCTTGAGGATGGAGATGTCGAAGGTGCCGCCGCCGAGGTCATAGACCGCATAGATGCCCTCGGCCGCATTGTCGAGGCCATAGGCGATCGCCGCTGCGGTCGGCTCGTTGAGCAGGCGCAGCACGTTGAGGCCGGCCAGTCGTGCGGCATCCTTGGTCGCCTGACGCTGGGCATCGTCGAAATAGGCGGGCACGGTGATCACCGCGCCGGTCAGCGGTCCGCCGAGCGACAGTTCGGCCCGCTCGCGCAATGCGCGCAGGATGTCGGCCGATACCTCGACCGGACTCTTGACGCCCTGTGCGGTCCTGATCTTGACCATGCCTTCCGCATCGACGAATTCGTAGGGCATGGTCTCGACATGTTCGATATCGGCGAGGCCGCGGCCCATGAAGCGCTTGACCGAGACGATGGTGTTGCGCGGATCGGAAGACTGGTGCGCCTGCGCGCCGTAGCCCACCTCGATCCGTCCATCCGCGCCATACCGTGCCACCGAAGGCAGCAGGGGCCGCCCGAGTTCGTCGTTGAGCACGACCGACAGGCCGCTGCGGACCGTGGCCACCAGCGAGTTGGTCGTGCCGAGATCGATGCCGACGGCGATGCGGTGCTCATGCGGAGCATCCGACTGCCCCGGTTCGGAAATTTGCAACAGTGCCATTGTTCTTGTGTGCTCCCCGCGCCGTAACGCGTTCAATCCTGTATCAGGTCTCCAGCAGCGCCAGCCCGTCGTCGATTTCCTGCAGCAGCTTTTCCTGGAACATCAGCTGCCTGACCAGCTCGCCAGCTCGCTCCAGATCCATGGCGTCGAGCGCAGCCTGCAGGACCTCGAGCTCTGCACGGATGCGCTTCTTCAGTTGCCGGTGCTGCTGGTCGAGCGCATCGACGTCGCCGCCCGCCTTCGCCTCGGCCACCGACTCCCGAAGCTCCATCTGTGCCATCAGGAACTCCATCGACATCGCCGTATTGGTTTCCAGACGGACATCGTGCCCAGCCAGTTCCAGCAGGTAACGGGCACGCCGGAGCGGATCCTTGAGGGTCAGATAGGCTTCGTTCACCCGCGTCGCCCACTGCATGGCGACACGTTGCTCGGCGTCGGACAGATGGGCATGACGATCGGGATGGACCTTCGCCTGCAGGTCGCGATAGGTCGACTCGAGTCGGGCCACATCCAGCCCCTGCCGGCACGGCAGGCCGAACAGCGCGAAGTGATCCTGCTGGAGATTGTCGAAGCCGGTGCCGGTCATCAGACGTTGAAACTCTCGCCGCAGCCGCACTGGTCCTTCACGTTCGGATTGTTGAACTTGAATCCCTCGTTGAGGCCTTCCTTGGTGTAGTCGAGTTCGGTGCCATCCAGGTAGGGCAGGCTCTTCGGGTCGATCAGCACCTTGAGACCGTGGCTGTCGAAGACCAGATCCTCGGGTTCGGTGGCATCGGCGAATTCGAGCTTGTAGGCCATGCCCGAGCAGCCCGACGTCTTCACCCCGAGGCGGATGCCGATGCCCCTGCCGCGCTTGGCGATGAACTTCGCGACGTGCTGCGCCGCGGCTTCGCTCAATGTGACCGGCATGTGCTTACTCCCCGTGCTTCTTCTTGTAGTCGGCGACGGCCGCCTTGATGGCGTCCTCGGCGAGGATCGAACAGTGGATCTTCACCGGCGGCAGCGCCAGTTCCTCGGCGATCTGCGTGTTCTTGATGTCGAGCGCCTGATCGATCGTCTTGCCCTTCACCCACTCGGTCACCAGCGAGCTCGATGCAATCGCCGAGCCGCAGCCATAGGTCTTGAACTTGGCATCCTCGATGACGCCATCCTTGCCGACCTTGATCTGCAGCTTCATGACGTCGCCGCAGGCGGGCGCGCCCACCATGCCGGTGGCCACGCCGTCCTCGTCCTTGGCGAACGAGCCGACGTTGCGGGGATTTTCGTAATGGTCGATGACCTTTTCGCTGTAAGACATGTGATGCTCCTCGATGAAATCCTGTTAGTGCGCCGCCCACTGGACGGTATCGAGATCGATGCCGTCCTTGAACATTTCCCAGAGCGGCGAGAGTTCGCGCAGCTTGCCGATCTTGTCGTGCAGCAGCTTCACGGCGTAGTCGATCTCCTCGACGGTGGTGAAGCGGCCGATCGTGAAGCGGATCGAGCTGTGCGCGAGTTCGTCGGAACGGCCCAGGGCGCGCAGCACGTAGGAAGGCTCCAGCGAGGCCGAAGTACACGCGGAGCCCGACGACACGGCCAGATCCTTGATCGCCATGATCAGCGATTCGCCCTCGACGAAGTTGAAGCTCATGTTGAGGTTGTGCGGCACGCGCTGCTCCAGGTCGCCGTTGACGTAGGTTTCCTCGATGTCGGACAGGCCCTTCAGCAGCCGGTCGCGCAGCATGCGGATGCGCTCGTTCTCGGTCGCCATTTCCTCGCGGGCGATGCGGAAGGCTTCGCCCATGCCGACGATCTGGTGCGTCGCCAGCGTACCGGAGCGCAAGCCGCGCTCGTGGCCGCCGCCGTGCATCTGCGCCTCGAGGCGGATGCGCGGCTTACGGCGCACGTAGAGGGCGCCGACGCCTTTCGGACCATAGGTCTTGTGCGCCGAAAACGACATCAGGTCGACCTTCAGCGCCGCCAGGTCGATCGGCATCTTGCCGGTGGCTTGCGCCGCATCGACATGGAAGATGGTGCCGTTGGCGCGGCAGATCTCGCCCAGTTCGGCGATCGGCTGAATGACGCCGATCTCGTTGTTGACGGCCATCACCGACACCACGACGGTGTCCTTGCGCAGGGCGGCTTTCAGCTGCTCCGGCGAGATCAGGCCGTTTTCCTGCGGATCCAGGTAGGTCGCCTCGAAGCCCTGGCGCTCGAGTTCCTTGACGGTGTCGAGCACGGCCTTGTGTTCCGTTGCCACGGTGATGATGTGCTTGCCCTTGGTGCCGGCGTAGAAATGCGCCGCGCCCTTGATGGCGAGGTTGTTGGATTCGGTGGCGCCCGAGGTCCAGATGATTTCCTTCGGGTCGGCATTCACCAG
>JAVEWF010000068.1:0-5408 GCA_034004665.1 Rhodocyclaceae bacterium
GCCATACCAGAGGCTCGTGTTGCCATCCTGCCGGTAGAGGTTCTGGCTGAATGCGTGCGCACGCGCGAGGTTGTAGGCGGCGACGTCGCGATTGCTGGGCGACCCCGGCCGATTGAAGCCCGGGGCCGTCGCCGGCGGATACACCGGCATGGCACCGGGGGCTCGCCAGATGAGCGGGGGCGGTGCGACGAAAACCGGCGCGGGCGGCAGAATCGAGCGGGCGCGCGTCTCCGGCGACACGAAAACAAGCGAACGCAACACAGGGTGACCGTAGTACTCCACCGCCGGAGCCTGATCGGCGATCAGCAGTTCGGCGTGCACTGCGTTCCCGCTGCCGCCAAAAGCGGCTGCCACGGTCACGGCCAGGGTGGCAGTACCGAATCGCGACATGATGGCCATCACTCGCTGCTGGTCACCGAGACGTTGTTGCCCCGGCGTTCGATGTTGTACAGCTTGCCGGTCTTCGGCGATTTGTAGCGCTTCACACCCGGCGGAACTTCCTTGCCGTCGATCCACAACTTGCCATTGATGATCGTCACGCCTTCGATGTTCGCACCCGGTGCGATTTCGCCGACCGACGACTTCGCCTCGTTGCCGGGACCGACGGATACCTGGCTACCGCCTCCGACACGCACATCCTCTCCTCCACCGCGGACGCTGACGCTGCCGTCGGCATTGATGCGCACGTCCTGGCCTCCGGAGGAAATGCCGATTTGCGACCACGCCCCGCCTGCCGCGAGCAGGCTGCCCAATCCGGCCAATGCGATCCACACGACTCCACGCATTTCGTACTCCTCTCTGCTATTTACATATGGTCGTAACGCCACTGGTATTGCTTTGGATGACGGTGTGCCCCTGCGCGCTGCCCTCGATGCCGCCGACGGTATTTTCCGTCTTGCAGCGATTGCCGGACGTGCTGGCGGCCGGCGGTGCCACCCATCCCCGTGCCGTCTGTCGCGCCTTGGCCGCGTCCGTTGGCGGCGGCGCATTCCTGAGAATGACGGCCGGTTGAGCGGTCGAGGTGTCGTTCTGGTAGTCGCGTGCATCCTCCACCACGCGCTCGCGCAACTGATCATGCCGCGCAGCCCCGTCCTCCGGAGGCTGCAAGCGCTGCGCCTTTTCCCGCACGGGATCGACGAAAATGATCTCGCCACCCCACGCCGACAGTGTCACGCAGGCCAGTGCTCCCAGCAGAAGCGACCGGCGCATTTCGTTCTCCTCACCGTATCGTGATCGGCAGCTTCGCTTCGGCCACGTTCGGATTCGACTTGCGGAAGGCCGTCGCGATTTCCTCCAGCGAACCCACCTTGAGCGGCGTCAGATCGGCCGCCTTCAGGCTGGGCGGCAACGGCAGATCGCGTTCGCTGGCATAGCAGACGATCTGTTCCTGCCCGGGCTGATCGAACCGGATCTTGAACGGAGAACCTTCAGGCGGCAGCGACATGGCCTTGCCGGAGCGCACGAACGGATCCGGATTGAAGCGGTTCGGGAAGATCCGCGCGATCACGCCCGAGTTGTCGCGATAGTAGCAATACAGGATGCCGTCGCTGGACAGCTGGACTTTCGCCTGCAGAAACTCCTTCGGCCGGTAGGTCGGCCGCGGGCCGCGATCCGTATCCAGCTTCAGGCTCAACGGTCCGCCGCCCGCCGGCTTCGGCGCCGCATTGACGACCGGCGCGGTCGGCCCGGCGGTCGGGTCGGATGCCAGCGGCTGGTCGGCATCCAGCAAGGCGTAATACAACTCGAAATTGATGCGGCCGTCCGCGATCAGGCCATTGTCGGCCTGGAACTTGCCGATGGCGGACGTGAGGTCCCGCGTGGCGACGCCATTGACCGGGCCCTGGTACAGGTTCATGCCGGCCAGCTTGCGCTGTACCAGCTTGACGCGGTCGGCAGGGCTCATGCCGTCATACCACTCGCGCGCCTGCTCGATCATCACCGGGTTGGTCTTGTCGATTTCCAGGCACTTCCAGTAGGGCGTGCCGGTCAGCTTGCCCACGAGCTCGATCATGCCCAGTTCGATCAGTGCCCTGACGCCGGAACCCAGCCCCTCCGACTTGTTGAGAGACATGTTGAACGAAAAGCCGACCTTGCCGAGCTTGCCGCCCAGTTCGCCGCCCTTGCCGGCCCGCGTGATGACCAGCGAATTGCTGGCGTTGACGCCGGGCAGGATCATGCGCGAGGTGGATTCGCCGACATTCATGTCGATGGAAACCACGGACGAAACCTGGTCACGCGAAACGCCCAGGTCGAGGAATGGCAGGGCAATGCCGGCGCCCTGCTGCGAGTCGATCGCGTTCTCGTCGAGCTGGGTGATGGCGCCACGGATGTAGTAGTTGGGCAGCTTGTGCTGGAACGCGCCCGCCGCCTGCAGATCCTGGAACAGGGCCAGCAGGTCGGAACGCTCCGTGTCGTAGTCGATGAAGGTCAGGCCCTTGCTCTTGATCGACATCTTCGATGCGGCAGTGATCAGCATTTCCTTGGTGCCGGCCATGACCTTGCCGGTCGAGTCCGGAATGCCTGCGGTGGTAATGACGATATCTCGCTTGCCATAGGCGAGCAGCATGTCGTCCATGCAGCGCAAGGCCGGCGTGAAATTGGTCACGGCCTTCGTGGCAGGCGTCTTGACCGCGGTGGCCACCGTTGCCGTCTCGGGCTTGGGCTGGTCTGCCACGCAAGCCGCCAAAGCCAATGACATCGCGGTCAGGGCGACCGTCGTTCGCATGCTGATTTTGCTCATTGCCTTCCCCTAGCGTTCATGATGTTCGGGAGCGATTGCCGATTGCCGCCATTGCACCCGGTGAAGTCAATCGTACATGGATTCATGATGCGCAAGCTTCTCATGCTGATAAAGTATTTTCTTGACATGGATCAACTCATCGCCTTGGCGAAGCGCTATTAAGGAATCAGAGGATAGATGAATGGCAAGTGTCAACCAACGTATTGTCAGTGCGTTCATTAAGTGTCAAAGTAGCGAAGGAACGGGAGCATAAGATGATGCGGCGTAAAGATGGGATCGTATTCCGGGGCGTGTGCGGCATGATTGCGATGCTGGGCATCGCGGCTGTCGCCTTCGCCCAGGCGCAAGGGGGTGCGGTGCGCGGCAATACGAGCATCAATGCGGCGGTCGGCGCACAGACATCCATCGCCGTCGGTGCTGGAAACAAGGCGCAAAGCAATGTCGGCGTGGTCAAGGGCAGTGCAGGCGGCAAGACCGACATCAATGCAGTTGTCGGCAACCAGACGACGATCGCCGTCGGCGCGGGCAACAAGGCGCAGGGCAATGTCGGGGTGGCGAAAAATGTCGGGGGCAACACGCAGATCAATGCAGCCGTCGGCAACATGACGACGATCGCGGCAGGGGCGGGTAATACGGCGAAGACGAACGTCGGCGTGGTCAAGGATCGCAGCAATGCCAAAGTGACTGTCGGTGTCGGTAGCGTGACCAATGTCGTTGGCGGCGCCGGGCAGAAGGGTTGCATCAACATCGGCACGAAGGGTGTCGATGGTTGCGAGTGAGGGGAAGGAATCATGAAATACCGGAAAACAGGCTTGGTGGCTTTTGTTCTGGGCGCGGCGCTCTCGATGCCGGCACTTGCGCTCAACGAAGGCACGCATCTCCAGCCGCGCGGTCAATCCAAGGTCAACAAGGCCCTGGCAAAAGGCTACCTGCAAAGCGGGGCGGAAAGCATGCAAAAGCAGCAGACCCAGGTCAATATCGGCAGCAAGCGGGCGGGTACCTGCACGATGAACGTCGGTGCCACGCAAGGCGGCAAGGACTCGAAAGAGACCATCGTGACCGCGAAGGAGATCATCAATGTCTGCAAATAAACGGGGAGGTGCCGGCCGGCTTCCGGTGAGGCATATTGCCCTTGCATGCTGTTTGAGCTTGGGAATCGGTGCGGCGTGGGCGGATGTAACGGTATATGAGCGTGCACCCAGCGCCGAGGAACTGCAGCAGAAACTGCTCGGCGGCGAAAAGGCCGGACAGAAGAAATTCAAGACCCGGGCCATCGTTTTCGGAGATGCGGCTCCGCAGGAAGCTCAACCCGCCGCGCCCGAAGTGCAGCCTGCCCCGCAACCGGCGCCAGCCCCCGTTGCCGCTCCCATGCAACAGGCAGCCGTCGCCCCGAGTGCACCCGCTGTCGCTCCTGCTCCGGCTCCGGTCGCCGCGGGGCAGAGCATGCAGGTTTCGGAGAATGCAATCGCCTTTCCGATCCAGTTCAGGGTCAATAGCGCGCAGTTGCTGCCCGAATCGCTGCCATTCATTCAATCGATCGCCGGGCTGATGCAAAAAGACCCGGGCATCCGGTTGCTCGTCGAGGGTCACACCGATATCTCGGGCAACTATCAACGGAATCTGGCGTTGTCGCGCGAACGCGCCTTCGCCGTCATGAACCATCTGATCGACCATTTCGGTATCGATCCGATGCGTCTCATGCCTGTCGGAAAAGGGCCGATGGAGCCTTTGCCGGGACATGAGCCGACCGATCCCAAAAACCGCCGGGTGCAATTCCGCATCATCGGTTGAGGGCTTTTTGCCTTTACTCTTATAGGGAGATTCACCATGAAGAAACTCATCGTTGCCACCATCCTTTCCGCCGCCACTGCCGTCGCGTTTGCCCAGGCTGGCGGACAAGCTGCTCCGGGTAGCGCCCAGGTCACGTCGGGCGGCGTCAACATCCAGGGCAATACCAACATCAATGCTGCCGTCGGCAGCCAAACCGCCGTGGCAGTCGGACAGGGCAACACCGCCAAGAACACGGTCGGCGCCATCAAGGGCGGCACGAACATCAAGGGCAACACCAACATCAACGCCGTGGCCGGCAAGCAGACTGCAGTGGCAGTCGGCAAGGGCAACAAGGCCGAAAACGCCGTTGGTCAGATCGGCGGCAACTGATCATTCAGCGTTGATCATGAAAGCGGCCCGTGGCGGGCCGCTTTTTTCTCTGCCCATGAAGCACATCGTTTTTCCCGTCTTTTTGGCCTTTGGCCTGGTCGCCGGCGTATCGGCCCAGATGGATCAGGAGGCCACCACGCGATCGAGTCACCCGCGCGGCATCGCCAGCGACGGGCGTCCAGCGCAGCCCACTTCCAGCCGCGCGGCAACCCCGCCGGTCAATACGACCGTCCGGCAGGGCGCCAGCTACGGCACGTCTTCCGTCAATGCCGTTTCCGCCCCGGCCCAGGGCGGTCGCGAGGGCGTCAATATTTCCGGTTCGACACGCATCGACGCACGATCGAACGATGCAACAGCTGCCGCAATCGGACAAAAGAACACGGCCGGCAACCGCGTCGGCAGCATAGGCGGCAAGCAGGATTAGCCTGAAACGCCGTGCATGCCGACCGCTACCGTTGGCGTTTGCCTGGGTGGCCGAAGGTCGGTGATACGGCGTTAGAACGTCATC
>JAVEWF010000068.1:5508-11830 GCA_034004665.1 Rhodocyclaceae bacterium
AACTCGACGGCCTCGACTTCCTGACTGCGGCCCTTGACCGACAGGCGGTGCCATTCGCCGAAATGCTTGTCCCCGCGTTGTTGCGCAGCCTCGTACGTCGCCCGGCTCACGAGAATCGGACAACCGACGGTCTTGGTCATTCCTTCCAGGCGGGAAGCGGTATTGACCGTATCGCCGACGGCGGTGTACTCCATGCGCCATTGCGAACCGATGTTGCCGACGACCGCCGCCCCGGTATGGAGGCCGATCCCGATGGCGAATGCCGGCAACTGGCGGTCCGGAAAGCGTGTCTTCACCCAGTCCGCGAATTCGTGCGCGGTGCGCTGCAGCGCAATCGCGGCCCGCAATGCGCGGTCGGCATGGTCCTGCTGGGCCAGTGGCGCACCGAATTCGGCCATGACCGCATCGCCGATGAACTTGTCGATCGTCGCCTCTTCGGCCAGCAACACGGCGCAGATGCGTTGAAAATATCCGTTGAGCAACTCGACCACCTCTTCCGGCGCCAGCTGTTCCGACAGGGTCGTGAAATTCCGGATATCCGAAAAAAGGACCGTGATTTCACGACGGGAACCGCCCAACACCGGCATGTCCGGGCTATCCATCAACGCCTGCATGACGCGCCCGGAAACATAGCGGCCGAACAGGGCATTCAGGCGCTTGCGTTCGCGTTCGGTACGTCCGAACTTGCCGACGCCCGCCAGCGCAAGCGCGATGATGGGCATGGCCTGCATCTGGAACGTGTCGACCAGCGTGCCTTCGATGAAGGCACGATAAGCGCCGTAGGCGACCAGAACCACAAAGGTCACGTACCCCCCCAGCGCAATCGAAAAGCCCTGGCGCAGCACCAGGTAGGCGCAAAGCCAGGCGCCGAGGAAAAGCACCGTCGCTTCCGCGAAGGCGGACGCCGGCTGCATCTCGTGGCCGGAGCGCATGGTTTCGATGATGTTGGCCTGGATTTCGGGCCCCGACATCAGCTGGTCGCTCGCACCGATGGTGTTCGAATAGGGTGTCGGATGGACATCGTTCATGCCCGCATAGCCCGTGCCGATGATCACGATCTTCCCGGCCAGCCCACGCAGTCCGGGATCGTCCCGGGCGTTCGCCTCCAGCAAGCGGGCAAAGGAAATAAACGGGAACGTTCCAGGCGGTCCTGCGTAGGTAATCGGCCGGATCCGGTCGGTCGGCAGGCTGTCCATGGCAGCCGCCTTGACCGCCAGACCGGCCAGCGTGTAATCCGGCAAACCCGCCTCCCGCATGGATTCGACGATCGGCTGACGCACCCGGTAATGCCGCACGACACTGTCGGCATCGAGCAGCAGATTGGCCAGACCGACATGCCCGGCGACATCCTGTCGCGGCAGCGACAGCAGGAGGTCAGGCGTCGGCAGGGTGAAATCGCCGACTTCCTGCCCTTCGCCGACCATGAACCCAGCCAGAATCACATCGCCTTCGCTGATCGCCGTGCGAAAGTCGCGATCGTGATTGCGCGCGTGCTCCAGATCCGTCACTCCCAGCTTCGCCAGCCACTGTTCGGGACTGCCGGAAAAGATGAAGTCGAGCACGATCAGGCGCACCCCGACGGCCCTCAGCGTCTCGATGGCCTTGGCGAAATGCGGCGTCCAGAACGCGAGCGGCGTATCGGCATGGCGTGCCAGCGTCGCGTCGTCGATCATCACGAGAGCGACATGCCGGGGTTCGAAGCGCTTGCCGGCCAGTCGATGCCAAGCGTCCTGATAAAGGTTTTCCAGGCGGGACGCCCAGCCACCATTCAGTGAGAGCAGGAACAGGGCGGTCGTCAACGCGGCGACCCCCATCGCCAGCACAGCGGGGTGGCTTTTCCACGCCGACCTGGCGGTCATCGGCAACTTTCGTCAGAAGCGCGTTACTTGTATTTGCGATCGATGTCCCAGACCAGCTTCTGGACCAGGCGCTGCACCATGCCGTCGAGCGTCAATCCGCCCTGCGCGCCCTGCGAAAAGCCCAGCACCGAGGACGACTTGGCCCCGACTTCCATCTTCTCCTCGGTGTAGCCCGTCGCCATCTGCTCCGTCGTGTTCGCATCCAGGATCTTGTAGCGCATGCCGATGATCCAGACGCCGGTCGTTTCGCCCGTCTGTACCGACCCGGCCACGGTGCCCGCCGCCGCCCCGCCGCTGCCGCCGCCGAAGATCGATAGCAACTGGCCGACGGCCCGGCCGTCGAAGCCTTCCTGCGCCTTGGCGACCTGTTCGGCCTTCAGGATATCGAACTTGACGACCCACTTGGTCGTCTTGAGCTTGCCCTTCTGCAGCATCTTGCGGGCGGATTGCGGGTCGCCCATCGTATAGGCAAGCTGGAACTCCTGCATCAGCGGCCCCATGTCGCTGCGCTCGAGGATGCCGAAGTTGGCCCGGCCCAGTTCGAGCTCGGCGAAATCGGCGATGTTGTTCGACCCGAACTTCTGCATGAAGGTCGCGTTGTTGCTCTTGATGTCGCCGGGAATGACGACGAGCATCGGTCCGCGCTTGCCGGCATTTTCGTACTCGACCGCCTTGTACATGCCCTTGTCGGCCATCTCGTTGGCCTTTTCGGAGCTGCTCGAGCCCGCGGTGGCCGAGGGGCTTTCAAAAGTCGGCTGCGCCATGACGGCGGCAGAAAACAGGGCGGTTCCCCAGATCAGGCTGCGCATGCTGTACATCGTCGTTCCTCCGCATCGAAACAGTGTGTTTTTCATGTCGCTAGCCTATCCGAGATTCGTTTTCCCGTCGAGATCGACTTTGAGCCACTTTGAGCCATGGGGCGACTTGCGGTAAGGTTGCGCTTCTTCTAAAAATCCAGGGAGCCTGAACATGACCACCCGCGTCATCCTCGACGAGTCCGAAATCCCGACGCATTGGTACAACGTCGCCGCCGACCTGAAGAATCCGCCGGCGCCGCCGCTCGGCCCGGACGGCAATCCGGTCGGTCCCGAGCAGATGCTCGCCATCTTCCCCGGCCCGATCCTCGAGCAGGAGATGTCGACCGAACGCTGGATTCCGATTCCCGACGAGGTACGCAAGGCCTATGCCCTGTGGCGGCCAAGCCCGCTGTGCCGTGCCGAACGCCTGGAGAAGATCCTCGGCACGCCGGCCAAGATCTTCTACAAGTATGAAGGCGTCTCGCCGGCCGGTTCGCACAAGCCGAATTCGGCCATTCCGCAGGCCTATTTCAACAAGATCGCCGGCACCAAGCGCCTGGTCACCGAGACCGGCGCCGGCCAGTGGGGCTCCTCGCTGGCCTTCGCCGGACAGATGTTCGGCCTGCCGGTGCGCATCTACATGGTGAAAGTGAGTTACGAGCAGAAGCCCTACCGCCGCCTGATGATGCAGACCTGGGGTGGCGAAGTGCTCGCCAGCCCGACCAACATGACCAAGACCGGCCGCGACCTTCTCGCTCAGGATCCGAACAACCCCGGCAGCCTCGGCATCGCCATTTCCGAGGCCGTGGAGGAAGTCGTCACCGTTCCCGGCAGCAAGTATGCGCTCGGCTCGGTGCTCAACCACGTCATCCTGCACCAGACCATCGTCGGCCTCGAGGCCAAGAAGCAGTTCGAGAAGTTCGGCGAATATCCGGACATGATCTTCGCCCCCTGCGGCGGCGGCTCGAACTTCGGCGGCGCGGCCTTCCCCTTCCTCGCCGACAAGGCGGCCGGCGACAAGCGCGCCGAGCACCTGCGCTGCGTCGCCGTCGAACCGGCCTCCTGCCCGACGCTGACCAAGGGTGTCTACGCCTACGACTACGGCGATGCCACCGGCTTCACGCCGCTGATGAAGATGTACACCCTCGGCCACGACTTCATGCCGCCCGGCATCCACGCCGGCGGCCTGCGCTACCACGGCGACTCGCCGCTGGTCTCGCAGCTTTACCACGAGAAGCTGATCGAGGCGGTCGCCGTGCCGCAGGTGGCGACTTTCGAGGCGGGTGTCATGTTCGCCCGCGCCGAAGGCATCATCCCGGCCCCCGAGTCCTGCCACGGCATCCGCGCCTGCATCGACGAGGCCCTGCGCTGCAAGGCGAGCGGCGAGCCGAAGACGCTGTTCTTCAACCTGTCCGGCCACGGCCACTTCGACATGTCGTCCTACGAAAGCTATTTCGCCGGCAAGCTGGAGGATTTCGAGTATCCGGACGAGGCGATCCAGGCCTCGCTGACCCACCTGCCCAAGGTGGGATAAGCAAGGGTGCGGCTGGCGTTCCTGATCCTGCTGCTGGCCAACG
Organism: Rhodocyclaceae bacterium; assembly: GCA_034004665.1. Taxonomy (GTDB): domain Bacteria; phylum Pseudomonadota; class Gammaproteobacteria; order Burkholderiales; family Rhodocyclaceae; genus Sulfuricystis. Next base: position 9,742 of record JAVEWF010000068.1, read on the forward strand.
GGGTCCTGTTCTTCTGGGGACAGGGCCACCTCGGCGCTTCGGCGGAAGGTCGCGAGCCCGAGCGCATCGGCCGGCAGAAGGCGCCCGAGCGCCTGGCCATCCTGCCGGCCGACGCCGCTCCGGTGCCGGTTGCGCCCCCCAAACCGGCGCTGACCTGCAAGCGCATCGAGGGGCTGAGCGGCGACGAAGCCGCCAGCCTGCGCGACACCCTCGGTACGCTGCCCGATTGGCAGCTCGAGCTCAAGCCGCAGGTACAGGAACCGGCACACTGGGTACTCATCCCGTCTCTCGCCAACCGTACCCAAGCCGAGCGCAAGAAGAGCGAGTTGCAGCAACTGGGCGTGAAGCAGGGAGAAATCGTCGAGGATGCCGACCAGGGGCCCTTCGCCGTATCGCTGGGTGTCTTCCGCGACCGGCAGCGGGCCGAGGAACTGCTCCAGTCATTGACGAAGAAGGGCGTGCGCTCCGCCCAGGTCGGCAAGCGCGAACTGCCCGCCGAAAAGTTTTCGCTCGAATTGCGCGCGCCGGCCGCCGTGCTCGACAGCAAGCTGCCCGACCTGATGGCCACGCTGCCGCAGGCCACGGCGCAAGACTGCGCGGCGCCATGACGCGCCCCTTCGTCGTCGGCCTGACCGGCGGCATCGGCAGCGGCAAGAGCGCCGCCGCCGACGGCTTCGCGGCGCTCGGGGCATCCGTCATTGACACCGACGCCATCGCCCATGCGCTGACCGCACCCGGCGGCGAGGCGATTCCTGCCTTGCGCACCGCCTTCGGCGATGCCGCGATCACCCCGGATGGCGCGCTGGACCGCGCGGCGATGCGCCAGTGCGTCTTCGCCGATCCGGCGGAGCGCCAACGGCTCGAGGCGATCCTGCATCCGCTGATCCGCGCCGAAGTAGATACCCGCATCCGCCGTCTCGCCGGCGCCGACTTTTCAGGCTATGTCGTTCTCGTCGTCCCCCTGCTCGTCGAATCGGACGGCTACCGCGACCGCGTGGATCGCATTCTCGTCGTCGATTGCCCCGAGGAGCTGCAGGTCGCCCGCGTCATGGCGCGTAGCGGACTGGATGAGGCAGGGGTCCGCGCCATCCTCGCGGCACAGGCAGCGCGGCCGGCCCGCCTCGCCGCCGCCGCCGACATCCTCCGCAACGACGGCAGCCGGGACCAGCTGTCAAGCGGGATTCGCGCGTTGCACGACCGCTATCTCGACCTCGCCCGCGAGCGCGCGGCGATGCCTCCGGCATAGCGGAAAGAGGATGATTGCGGCCGGATTACGGTCGAGTTCCGGTTTGAGCTTTGGGCATAAATCCGCGAGAATGGGCCACTCACATCCGGGCCGGCGCGTGATCACCTACGAATATCCCCTCAACGAGCGCATCCGAACGCTGCTGCGTCTCGAAGACCTCTTCGAGAAGGTGCTCTATTTCGCGGATACCGACGGCCCCCACGAGCACCATGTCGCGCTGGTGACGCTGTTCGAGATCCTCGAAGTCGCCAGCCGGGCCGATCTCAAGTTCGACCTCGCGCAGGAACTCGAGCGCCAGCGCCAGATCCTGCTGTCCTTCCGCAACAATCCGGACATTTCCGAAGAGGCCCTCTCCGGCGCCCTCTACGAGATCGAGCAGGCCTCGACGGCACTGCTCGCCATGCAGGGCAAAACCGGCCAGCACCTGCGCGAAAACGAATGGCTGATGGGCATCAAGAACCGCGCCGGCATTCCCGGCGGCGTGTGCGAATTCGACCTGCCCTCGTACCACTTCTGGCTCAACCGCGACCACGCCCAGCGCAGCCGCGACATCAACGGCTGGGTCGCACCGCTGCTGCCGATCCGGGCCGCCTTCGCCATCGTCCTGCGCCTGCTGCGCGCTTCCGGCCGGCCCGAGGCCCAGATGGCCGGCCACGGCGCCTTCCAGCAGATGCTGTCCGGCCGCACGGCCCAGCTGATCCGCCTGCGCCTCTCGAAGACACAGGCGGCCGTGCCCGAAATCAGCGCCAACAAATACGCGCTCAACATCCGCTTCACCGTGCCGGACACCGACATGCGCCCGAAGCAGACCGAAGCCGACATCCCCTTCGAGCTCACCTACTG
>JAVEWF010000141.1:0-2586 GCA_034004665.1 Rhodocyclaceae bacterium
CGCAGGCTGAAGGAGGGCGCCTGGCTGGTGAGCTTGACCGTCACCTTTTTGCCGTTGCGGAAGACGCCGGATTCCTTCGCATCCTTCACCGCCAGCGGGAATTCGTCGAGATCGTAGATCTGGCGCGTCTTGATGATGTCGCGGCGGACGATGATCGAATCGTGCGGTTCGGACAGCACCGAGTGGTCGTGCACCAGCTTCATCTTGTCGCCGCTGATGTCGATCAATTGCGCCGTTTCGGGATGGAGCGGGCCCACGGGCAGGAAACGGTCCTTGGAGAACTTGTTGTCCGAAAGGAAGAAGCGGCCGTCGGCTTCCTTCGTTTCGCCCATCGAGGTGAAGCCGTGTCCCGGCTGATAGTGCACGTCGATGCGGTCCACCACCGGCTTGGCGCTCTTGTCGCCCTGGTACGATTTGATCGCCGCCTCCACGTTCCATTTCACGATCTGGCTGTCGAGGAACAGCGTGGTGTAGGCGTTGCCCTTGTTGTCGAAGCCGGTGTGCAGCGGCCCGAGGCCGATTTCGGGTTCCGCGACCACGGCATCGCGCGGATTCTCCAGTCCGCCGTCGAACCATTTCAGCACCAGCTCGTGCTCGATCACCGAAGCCGTCGGCGAGAGCTTGCCCGAGCAGGCGTAGTACTTGCCATCCGGGCTGATGTTCACGCCGTGCGGGTTCTTCGGGATCGGGACGTAGCAGGTCAGGGCGGTTTTCGGGTCCTTGTTGGCGGCCCGCGTGCCGTCCACAACCGGCACCCTGGAACTGCCGATGGTGATCGTCTTGCCGGCCTTCACCGCCTCTTCGATGCGGGCCACGTTGAAGAACAGGCAGGCGTCCATTTCCGCAGCCATCATGTCTTCGTAATGGACGCCATTCTCGACGTTGTACTGGTTGGTCGCCGCCAGCTTGCCGTCGTAGGAGGTCGCCACCAGATCGCAGTTGCCGTCGATCAGCACCTGCCAGCGCGGTTCCATGGATTCGGAATCGACGCACGTGAACATTGCCCTGTACTTGCTGCCGTCTTCCAGGTCGCGCCCGTCGTTGGGCAGCGGCGTGGAGAACTCGGCACCGCAGAACACCCGGGTGGTGTGATTGATGTTGGGGTCGACCGGGTCGCGCTTGTCGGTGAAGGTGCCATGGAAGCCCTGCACGTTGGGCAGTTCGAGGATTTTGTCGCACTCCATGGTGTCCATGCGGACGCGCGCCAGACGGCTGTGGATCTTGTCGTTGACGTAGAAGTATTTGCCGTCGTAGGTGCCGTCGGTGTAGGTCTGGTGCACGTGGTGGGTGTCGCCGGTGGAATACTTCAGCGAGCCGTCGGGCTTGGTGCCCATGATCGCCTTGGATTCGTTGGTGATGCCCCAGCCCACCAGGTTGTCCGTGTTGAAGACCGGAATGCTCTTCAGTTGGCGGCCGGACGGCAGGCCGTAAATGCGCACGTCGCCGGAATGGCCGCCGCTGGAAAACGAGTAGTAATCGTCGAGCTTGCCGGGCGCCACTTCGTACGGGCCATGCGCGGTCGCTTCGCCCTTGGCGGCCGGAGCCGCTGCGGTGGGCGCCGTTTCCTTGTTGCAGGCCGACAGGCCCAGCGTAAGACCCGCACCGGAAAGACCGACCAGCGCACTGGTGCCCAGGAATTTGCGGCGACCCAGGTCAGGCTGGGGGGCGAGCGTTTGGGTGTCGTCCTGCGTAGGATTCTGTGTCATGTCGTGGGGCTCCCATCTTGAAAATGATCGGTATTTCCATCCGGACTGGCGCTTCGCAATCCGGGCCGCTCGAACCCGCAGACAATCATCCCGACCGCTTGCGGGTGCGACAGAGTGTCGCACCCGAAATTTAGCATATATAAAGAAAATACGATCCCGAGGTCTGCAAGTATGGGCTGGAGCCCGCGGCGACACTACAGGTGCGGGCGGCAGTAAGATGTATATAGAATGATTGTTATGCCTATGTTTTCACTACAAGATCGACGGATCGCTGCGCGCTCGGCTTCGATCGCATGGTACTTTCGAGGTACTCCTTTATTTTCGGATGGCCAATCGGCCGGCACACGGACATGAACGAGAAACGCGGCTTCCTGCAGCATTCGCTGCTGCTGAAACTGGGCGGGGCGCTGGCGCTGATCGCCTGTTTCGCCATTCTCGGCATGGCCAGTTCGGGCATCATCGCCGAATCGGCACAGGGCAGCGGCGAAGCGATCAATCTCGCGGGCAGCCTGCGCATGCAGACCTACCGGATGAGCGGCCTTGCGCTGTCGCTCGGGCAGTCGGCCGACCGGCAGGCCGCGGCCCGGCTCGGCGAAGCGATCGGCACCTTCGAATCCACGCTGGCCGATCCGCACATCACGGAATTGATGCCGCGCCAAGCCGAAACCGCACTCTCGCGCGACTATGCCGGCGTGCAGCAGGCCTGGCAGGCGATGAAGCCGCGTTTCCGGGCGGCGGCGGACGGCAGCGCGCCTGCCCTGGCGAACCCGGCCCTGCTGATCGCCGAGGTCGATGCCTTCGTCGACAAGATCGACCGCCTGGTCAAGCAGATCGAACGCGACACCGAGGCGAAAATCCTGGTCCTGCGCATGGTGCTCGG
>JAVEWF010000069.1:0-11644 GCA_034004665.1 Rhodocyclaceae bacterium
TTCGCCGAGACGGTGGCGCGCCTGGGGGTGTATTGGCTGGTGACCAACGAGCCGCCGCCGGACGATTGAAAACGAGGAAACCATGGACCGGGTGAAGAGACTGCTCGTCATCGAGGACGACCCCGCCGACTTCCTGCTGCTGGAGCGCCAGTTGCGCCAGCAGGGGCTGGCGGCGCAGATGCACCGCGTCGCCAGCGATGCCGAACTCGACGCGGCGCTGGCGGAGGGGGGCTGGGACCTGCTGCTGTCCGACTACAGCGTGCCGGGCATGGCATTCCACGCCAGCCTGCAGCGCATCCGTGCGCAGGCGCCCGAGCTGCCCGTGATCCTGGTATCCGGCAGCATCGGCGAAGAGGCGGCCATCGAGTTGCTGCACCTCGGCATCGCCGACTTCATCCTGAAGCACGATCTGGTCCGGCTGGGGCCGGCGATCCGGCGCAGCCTCGACGAACGGGAGCAGCGCCGCGCGCGCAGCGAGGCCGAGGCGGAGCTGCAGGCTGCCCGCCAGGCCGCTTTCGAGGAGCAGCGCCGGGCGCGCATTGCGGCGCTCAACCTCATGGAAGATGCCCGGGCCGCACAGCGCGAGGCGGAGTCCACCGCCGACAAGCTGCGCCAGCTGTCGATGGCGGTCGAACAGAGCCCGGAGAGCATCGTCATCACCGATCTCGACGCCCGCATCGAGTACGTCAACGAAGCCTTCCTGCAGACCACGGGCTTCGCCCGCGAGGAAGTGATCGGCCAGAACCCGCGCTTGCTGCACTCGGGCCGGACGCCGGACGAGAACTACACCTCCCTGTGGGGTACCCTCAAGCGTGGCGAGACTTGGAAGGGCGAGTTCTACAACCGGCGCAAGGATGGCAGCGAATACGTCGAGTTCGCCATCATCACGCCGATCCGCCAGCCGGACGGCCGGATCACGCACTACGTCGCGGTGAAGGAGGATGTCACCGAGAAAAAGCGCCTCGGGGCCGAACTCGACGCCCACCGCCACCATCTCGAGCAGCTGGTGACGGAGCGTACCGCCGAGCTCGAGCAGGCGCGCGCGCAGGCCGAGGCCGCCAACCAGGCCAAATCCGCCTTCCTCGCCAACATGAGCCACGAGATCCGCACGCCGATGAATGCGATTCTCGGCCTGACCCACCTGCTGCGGCGGGATGCCTCTTCCCCGCACGAGATCGAACGGCTGACGAAGATCGACGGGGCGGCGAAGCACCTGCTGTCGGTGATCAACGACATTCTCGACCTGTCGAAGATCGAGGCGGGCAAGCTCGTTCTCGAGACACAGGATTTTTCGCCCGAGGCGATGCTCGATGAAGTGGCTTCGCTGATCGGCGAAGCGGCACGGGCCAAGGGACTCGCGGTGATGGCGGAGAATCTGGGCGTGCCCCCCTGGCTGCACGGCGATGCCACGCGCCTGCGCCAGGGACTGCTGAACTATGCGGGCAATGCGGTGAAGTTCACGCGCAGCGGCGGCATCACGCTGCGCAGCCGGCTGGTCGAGGAAAGGGACGGCCGCTGCCTCGTGCGCTTCGAAGTGCAGGACACCGGCATCGGTGTCGCCGCCGATGTGCTCCCCCGCCTGTTCCAGGCCTTCGAGCAGGCCGACCTGTCCACCACGCGCAAGTATGGCGGCACCGGCCTCGGTCTGGCGATCACGCGCCGTTTCGCGCGGATGATGGAGGGCGAGGCGGGAGTGGAAAGCACGCCGGGGCAGGGCAGTACCTTCTGGTTCACCGCCTGGCTCGCACCCGGCCAGCCGGTGGCGCGGAAATCGCAGGAAGCCGCCGGTGGCGAGGCCGAATTGCGGCGGCGCCATGCCGGCGCGCGCCTGCTGCTGGCGGAGGACAATGTGATCAACCGCGAGGTGGCCCTCGAATTGTTGCAGGGCGCCGGGCTCGTGGTGGATGTGGCGGTCGACGGCCGCGCCGCGCTCGACATGGCGAGCCGCTACGACTACGCGCTGATCCTGATGGATGTGCAGATGCCGGAAATGGACGGCCTGGACGCGGCCCGTGCGATCCGCGCCCTGCCGGGCCGGTTGCAGCCGCCCATCCTCGCCATGACGGCGAACGCCTTCGACGAGGACCGCCAGGCCTGCACGGATGCGGGCATGAACGGCTTCGTCGCGAAGCCGGTCGACCCCGACGCCCTCTATGCCACGCTGCTCGAATGGCTGCCGGCATCGCCCGGTATTGCGAAAGTCGGTGCTGGCGTGACGGCACCGCCGCTGGTCGACCGGGATGCCGAAGGTGCCGTGATGGCCCGGCTCGACGCCGCATCCGGCGTGAATACGGTGCAGGGACTGGCCGTGCTGCGCGGCAAGCGGGATCGTTACCTGGCCCTGATGCATGAACTGGTGAGCACCCACGGCGACGACATGACTGCTGCGGCGTCCGCCGTGCTGGCGGATCAGCATGCGGTGGCGCGCCGTATCGCCCATACCCTGAAGGGGACGGCCGCCACGCTCGGGGCCCAGGCGCTTTCGGAAGCGGCGGCAAGCCTCGAACTCAGGCTGCGAGAGGACGGCAGCACGCTGACAGCGAGCCAGCTGCAACCGCTGTTCGATGCGGTGGAATCCGAGCTGCGCCGCCTCGCGCGCCTGCTCGGCGGCGTGCCGGAAGGCGATTAGCCGGCCTGCCGGCAGTGCGTTTCGCGGGCGAAGGGGATGCAGGCGAGCGCCAGCAGGACGGTGACGAACAGCAGGGCGAAACCGTCCTGCCAGGCGGCCGCGTCGTAGAGGCGCACGCCGCCGGCGAGTTCGCCGCCCCAGCCGCGGTCGAGCATCCAGCCGACACCGGGCTGCAGGAAGACGCCGCCCAGCAGCGGCCCCATGTTGACCACGCCCGAGGCCGTGCCCATCAGGCGCAGCGGCAGCGATTCCTTGGCCCAGGCGAAACCGATGATGATGTTGCCCGAGGCGAAGCCGATCACGACGAGCAGCGGGATCATCAGCCATAGCGGCAGCGGCAGGAAGATCACCGCGGCCCAGCCGGCGCAGGCGAGTGCGCCGCTGATCAGGTAGAGCGGCTTGCGCCGGCCCATGCGCTGCGACCAGCTGCCGAGCAGTGGTCCGCCGAGCGCCCAGGCGGCCAGCAGCGTCGAGGTCACCGCGGCGGCGGCCTTCGGGTCGAGGCCATGCACCTGGCGCAGCCAGGGCACGCCCCACAGGCCGCCGAAGGTCAGCACGGCGCCCGAGAAGCCGATCGGCGCCAGCATCAGCAGCCAGGTGTTGCGGTAGGAGAGCGTCTCGACCAGGCTGGCGACGATCGGCGGATGGCCGCGATGGCTGTCGTGCGTCACTGTTTCCGCATGGTGACTCGCATAGCCTCGCTGGCGCGGATCGTCGCGGACGAGCAGCCAGATCGCGACGCACAGCAGGGCGGCGAATACGCCTGCGCTGCCCATCACCACACGCCAGCCGAAGGCCTCGACCAGCAGCCGCAGCGGCACGCCGGCCATGACGCCGCCGCTGACACCGAAGAACAGCGCCATGCCCGAGGCGAGCGCGTACTGTTGCGGCGGGAACCAGTGGCTGGCGAGTTTGAGCGTCGAAACGAAAGCCACCGCGACCGAGGCTCCGACCAGCAGGCGGCCGATGCCGGCCCAGCCGAAGCTCGGCGCGAAGGCGAACAGCAGGCTGCCGATGGCGGCGATGCCCGCGCCGGCGGCGAGCACGCGGCGCGGTCCCCAGCGGTCGGCCATCACGCCCGTCGGAATCTGCATCGCGACGTAGGCGTAGAAGTAGAAGGCCGAGAGGTTGCCGAGCGCCGCGCCGCCGATGGCGAACTCGGCCATCAACTGGTCGGTCATCACCGCCGGGGCGACGCGCTGGTAGAAGGCGAACAGGTAGAGCAGGGCGCCGAGGCCCCAGACCGTCCATGCCAGTCTGATCGGTGGCGGATTCATGCGGAAACGTTCTGCGCCCACCAGAGACGGGCGCGCAGGCCGAAGGTGGTGGTGTAGCCGACGACGCGGAAGCGGATGTTGCCGGCGCCGTCGACGATGAAATGCGCGGGGACGACGCGGACATTCCAGGCCTTCGAGATGATGCTGTCGTCGTCCTCGAGCGCGGGCGTCTTCAGTCCCTGGTCGGCGAGGTAGGCGCGCACTTCGTCCCGGTCGCCGGACTGCATGGCCACGGTGATGACCGGCCAGTCGGCGGCGACGGACTCGATGTTGCCGGCTTCGGCGCGGCAGACCTTGCACCAGGTGGCCCAGAAGGCGACGAGGGTCGCCTTGCCCGCCGTCCCGCCGGCGCCGAGTTTCACGTGGCTGCCGTCGGTGCGGATGCCTTCGAGCGGCGGGGCGCTGCCCGAGGCCAGGCCACGGTTCTGCCAGGCGGTGACGGCGCCGACGATGGCGATCAGGATCAGGGCCTCGGTCCCCCAGCGCTTCCAGCGGCGGGGGTCGCGCAGGGCGGTCAGCAGGGCATGGGGGCGGGGCAGGCGCATGGCGGGATGTTACAGGGACAGCCTGTGCATGTTGCCTGGAGTGAACTGCCGTCCTGCCGGCACCGACTTTTTTATGAAATTCATTGCGTTGTTGGCAAAACGGGCGCATAGTGCGCAGCACGATTTTCAAGCAGTGTCATTGTTGTTCGGTGTTATGCCCAAGGTTGCCGTGCGGTTCCCGCGGGTTTTTTCCCTTCATCACCCCGCCGTCTTGATAGTCGTCCCATCCGGGGATGAATCCCCATCGTTATGTTTTTAAAGGATTTTCAAGAATGGCACAAGGTACCGTGAAGTGGTTCAACGATTCGAAAGGTTTTGGTTTCATCACGCCCGAGGGCGGCGGTGAAGATCTGTTCGCGCATTTCTCCGCGATTCAGAGCCAGGGCTTCAAGACCCTCAAGGAAGGCCAGCGCGTCAGCTTCGACATCACCACCGGCCCCAAGGGCCAGCAGGCGTCGAACATCCGCTCGCTTGACTGAGCGACGTGCCCGGCCAGTGGCCGGGCGGTGACGTTGCTCGACCGGAAGAGCCCGGCCTGTGCCGGGCTTTTTCCTTTTCAGCCTTTCCAACGGACACAGGAGAACAGATGGCCAAGGAAGAACTCATCGAAATGAACGGGGTGGTCGACGAAGTGCTGCCCGATTCGCGTTATCGCGTCACCCTCGACAACGGCCACGTCCTCGTCGCCTACAGCGCGGGGAAGATGCGCAAGCACCACATCCGCATTCTCGCGGGCGACAAGGTCACCCTCGAACTGTCCCCCTACGATCTCAGCAAGGGGCGCATCAATTTCCGCCATATCGAGGGCCGTACCCCGGGACCCGCCGCGGCACCCCGCAAGCGCTACTGATTTTCCAGGGGCCGCACCAGCGCCGCGTCGAGCATGTCGATGAAGGCGCGCGTCTTGGCCGGCATCAGGCGCCGGCCGGGGAAAACCACCCACGCGACATGTGACGGTGTGCGCCACGCGGGCAGCACGCGTCGCAACTGGCCGGCGCGCACGGCTGTCATCGCGAAGGTGTCGGGCACGGCGGCGATGCCGGCACCGGCCCGCGCCAGGGCGATCAGCAATTCCGGCGAATTGGCGCCGACACGATTCCCGGGCTGACCTGACCAGCGGGCGCCCTCCGGCCCGATCAGCGTCCACGGTTCCGGTTCGCCCGTCCGGCCGAGCAGGCACAGTGCCGCATGGCGGCCAAGTTCGTCGGGCACGGTCGGTTCGCCGCGATCGGCCAGATAGCCCGGCGCGGCGTAGAGCCCGCCGGAGAACTCCGCCAGCCGGCGTGCCACCAGCAGCCCGTCGTCCGGCAACTCGCCCATGCGGATGGCGAGGTCGAAGCCTTCGCCGAGCAGGTCGACGCGGCGCGGCGACAGGTCGATTTCCAGCGTCACGGCCGGATGCAGGACGGTGAAGGCCGCCAGCATGTCGGCCAGCATCAGGGTGGCGAAATCGCTTGGCATCGACACGCGCAGGCGGCCCGAGGGCTGCGCCTGGCGGTATTCGGTCAGCGCCTGCACCGCTTCGACTTCGGCCGCCACCTGGCGTGCATGGGCGAGCAGTTCGCGACCAAAGTCGGTGATGGCGAGACGGCGCGTGGTCCGCACGATCAGCCGTTCGCCCAGCCGGCTTTCGAGCTGCGCGATCCGCCGCGAGACGGTGGATTTCGGCAGCCTGAGCCGTTCGGCGGCGCGACTGAAGCTGCCGACCTCCATCACGCGGGCGAACAAAAAGAGGTCGTCTGGCGATATTTGTTCCATGCAGGCAACAATCTTATCCAAATTACCCTCTTCTGTTTTTGTTTTGTGACCAATACATTGGAGCCATACCAACGAAACAGGAGAACGCCATGACCCCGACCGATTCGTCCATCCACCATTCGTGCCGCATCGAGCGCCAGGTGGAAGGCATCGAGACGACCGACGGTGCCGGCGTGCGGCTGACCCGCGTGCTGACGCAGGACCTGCAGCGCCGCCTCGACCCGTGGCTGATGCTCGACGTCTTCGCCACCGACGATCCCGAGGACTACATCGCCGGCTTTCCCGACCACCCGCACCGCGGCTTCGAAACCGTTACCTACATGCTGGCCGGACGCATGCGCCACCGCGACAGCGCCGGCCACGAGGGCCTGATCGAAAACGGCGGCATGCAGTGGATGACCGTCGGCAGCGGCCTCGTGCATTCCGAACTGCCGGAGCAGGAAGACGGACGCATGGAAGGTTTCCAGTTCTGGCTCAACCTGCCGTCCGGCGACAAGATGTGCGCGCCGTCCTACCGCAACTACGGCGCCGCCGAGTTGCCGCGCTTCCGGACGGCCGGGGGCGTCAGCGCGACCGTGATCGCCGGCGCGAGCCACGGTGTCGCCGGTGCCGTCGAACGTCCGGCCACCGCGCCGCTGATGCTCGACCTGATCCTGCCGGCGGGTGCCTCCTTCGACCAGCCGTTGCCGGCCGCACACAACGCCTGCTTCTTCGTCCATCAGGGCAGCGTGACGGTCGAGGGGACGCGCGTGCCGGCCCGCCGGCTGGCGATCCTCGCCAATCCTGCCGACGACGCGGCGGCGGATGGCGTCCGCATCGTCGCCGCGACCGAGGCGCGCGTCATGCTGTTCGCCGGACGGCCGCTCGCCGAACCGATCGCCCAGCACGGCCCCTTCGTCATGAATACCCAGCAGCAGATCTACCAGGCCGTCATGGATTTCCGCGACGGCCGCCTTGCCTGACCCTTACAACCTTACAGGAGCTACACATGAGCAAAATCGCCGTCGTCTTCCATTCCGGCTATGGCCACACACTACGCATGGCCGAGGCGGTCGCCGCGGGGGCCGGTGCACAACTCGTTTCCATCGACGCCGAAGGCAACCTGCCCGGCGACGGCTGGGACATTCTCGCCGCCGCCGACGCCATCATCATGGGTTCGCCGACCTACATGGGCACGGTGAGCTGGCAGTTCAAGAAATTCGCCGACGCCTCCAGCAAGGCCTGGTTCGCCCAGGGCTGGAAGAACAAGCTGTTCGCCGGCTTCACCAACAGCGCGACCATGAATGGCGACAAGCTGTCGACGCTGCACTATCTCTTCACGCTGGCGATGCAGCATGGCGGCGTATGGGTCGGTACCGGGATGATGCCTTCCAACACCAAGGCCGCCCAGCGCAACGACATCAATTTTGTCGGCTCGTCCAGCGGCGCGATGGCCCAGTCGCCGTCGGACAGCAGCCCGGACGAGATGCTGCCGGGCGATCTGGCGACGGCGAAGCTGTTCGGCCAGCGTGTCGCCGCCGTGGCGGCGGCCTACGACCGACGCCGGCTGTAAGCGTTCAGCACTGCTCCCAGGGCAGCCCGTCGAAGCGCCAGCCGTTCTCGGTGCCGCGATGGTGATGGTCGTCGAGCTCGCCCTCGAAGCCGTGCAGCACGTTGTAGACGCGCGTGAAGCCGGCCCCTTCCAGCGCATTGCCGGCATCGACCGAGCGGTTGCCGCTGCGGCAGATCAGCACGACGGGGCGATCCTGGACATGGCCGGCGAGTTTCTTGACCTCGCCGACGAAGTGGGGGTTCACTTCCCAGTCCGGGCCGTCGTTCCAGGCGACGTGTAGCGCGCCGGCCGGATGGCCGACGAACAGGAATTCCATCTCGCTGCGGCAGTCGATGAACAGGGCCTTGGGGTTGTGTTGCAGGAATTCGGCAGTCTCTTTTGGAGTCAGGTGTTCCATGGTCGCTTCCTTTGTGCATGGGTCCTTGTGGGCGGGCATGAACAGTAATGCTAATCAGGTCATAGATCAAGCGAATATATGTCGCATGTTAAAATTTCCCCCGATTTCAACCACTTCCGCCGCTTTTCCCCATGCCTCCCGATCGCTCCGACGAACTGCGCGCCCTGCTCGCGCAGCGCATCCTCATTCTCGACGGTGCCATGGGCACCATGGTGCAGAAGCACGGTCTGGTCGAGGCCGACTACCGGGGCGAACGCTTCAAGGATCACGCAAAAGACCTCAAGGGCAACAACGACCTGCTCTGCCTGACGCGGCCGGACGTGATCGGCGGCATCCACGCCGAATACCTCGAAGCCGGCGCCGACATCCTCGAGACCAACAGCTTCAACGCCACGCGCGTGTCGCAGGCCGAATACGGGCTGGAAGATCTTGCCTATGAGCTGAATGTCGCCAGTGCGCGACTCGCGCGCGCAGTCGCCGACAAATACTCCACGGCCGCGAAACCACGCTTCGTCGCCGGCGTGCTCGGCCCGACCTCGCGCACCTGCTCGATCTCGCCGGATGTGAACGACCCGGGCGCGCGCAACGTCACGTTCGACGCGCTGGTGGCCGACTACATGGAAGCCGCGCGCGGTCTCGTCGAAGGCGGCGCCGACATCCTTCTGGTCGAGACCATCTTCGACACGCTCAACGCCAAGGCGGCGCTCTACGCCATCGAGCAATTCTTCGACGCGGCCGGCCGGCGCTGGCCGATCATGATCTCCGGCACCATTACCGACGCCTCGGGCCGCACGCTCTCGGGCCAGACCGCCGAGGCCTTCTGGAACTCGCTGCGCCACGCGCGGCCGCTGTCCTTCGGCCTCAACTGCGCGCTCGGCGCGAAGGAACTGCGCCAGTACGTCGAGGAGATCGGCCGCGTCGCCGACTGCTGCGTCTCGGCCCATCCGAACGCCGGCCTGCCCAACGCCTTCGGCGGCTACGACGAGACGCCGGCGATGCTGGCCGACGAACTGGCGCAGTGGGCGAAGGACGGCCTGCTCAACATCGCCGGTGGTTGCTGCGGCACCTCGCCCGACCACATCAAGGCCATCGCGACGGCGCTGAAAGACATCGCGCCGCGCCGTCCTGCCAGCCCCGACTTTGCGTTGCGCCTCTCGGGATTGGAGCCCTGCAACATCGGCGCCGATTCCCTGTTCGTGAACGTCGGCGAGCGCACCAACGTCACCGGTTCGCGCGCCTTCGCCAAGATGATCCTCGAAGGCCGCCTCGACGACGCGCTGACCGTCGCGCGCCAGCAGGTGGAGAACGGCGCGCAGGTCGTCGACATCAACATGGACGAGGCGATGCTCGATTCGCGCGCGGCGATGGTGCGCTTCGCCAACCTGATCGCCAGCGAGCCGGACATCTCGCGCGTGCCGCTGATGTTCGACTCGTCGAAATGGGAGGTCATCGAGGCCGGCCTCAAGTGCGCGCAGGGCAAGGGCATCGTCAACTCGATCTCGATGAAGGAGGGCGAGGCGAAGTTCCTCGAGCAGGCGCGGATGGCGCGTCGCCTCGGCGCCGCCGTCATCGTCATGGCCTTCGACGAGCAGGGCCAGGCCGACACCTACGCGCGCAAGATCGAGATCTGCCAGCGCGCCTACAATTTGCTGACAGCAGATGGCTTCCCGGCCGAGGACATCATCTTCGACCCCAACGTCTTCGCGATTGCCACCGGCATTCCCGAGCACGACAACTACGCGGTCGATTTCATCGAGGCCTGCCGCTGGATCCGCGCCAACCTGCCGCACGCGCATATCTCCGGCGGCATCTCGAATGTGAGTTTTAGTTTCCGCGGCAACGAGCCGGTACGCGAGGCGATCCACACCGTCTTCCTCTACCACGCCATCAAGGCCGGCCTCACCATGGGCATCGTCAACGCCGGCCAGCTCGGTGTCTATGACCAGCTCGATCCGAAATTGCGCGAACTGGTCGAGGACGTGGTGCTCAACCACAAAGTCGGCGCTGGCGACACGCTGGTCGAATTCGCGACCACCGTCAAAGGCCAGGCCAAGGAACAAACTCAAGATTTGGCCTGGCGCGAGTGGCCGGTCGAGAAACGCCTCGAACACGCCATGGTGCGCGGCATCACCGACTACGTCGTGGCCGACACCGAGGAGTGCCGCGCCGCGCTGGCCGCCGCCGGCAAGCCGCCGCTGCACGTCATCGAGGGCCCGCTGATGGCCGGCATGAACGCCGTCGGCGACCTGTTCGGCGCGGGCAAGATGTTCCTGCCCCAGGTGGTCAAGTCGGCGCGCGTCATGAAGCAGGCGGTCGCCCACCTCGTGCCCTACATCGAGGAAGAGAAGCTGCGCACCGGCGCGGCGGCGAAGGGCAGGATCGTGCTCGCCACCGTCAAGGGTGACGTGCACGACATCGGCAAGAACATCGTCGGCGTGGTGCTGGCCTGCAACGGCTACGAGATCGTCGACCTCGGCGTGATGGTCGCCGCCGACAAGATCCTCCATGCCGCGAAGGAGCACGGCGCGGATGCGGTCGGCCTCTCCGGCCTGATCACGCCCTCGCTCGAAGAAATGGCGCATGTCGCCAGCGAGATGCAGCGCCAGGGCTTTTCCGCGCCGCTCCTGATCGGCGGTGCGACGACGAGCCGCGCCCACACCGCGATCAAGATCGCGCCGAACTACCAGGGCACGGTGGTCTATGTGCCGGACGCCTCGCGCGCCGTCGGCGTCGTCACCAAGCTGCTGTCGGACGACCAGGCCGCCGGTTTCAAGGACGAGATCGCCGCCGACTACGCGAAGGTCCGCGCCCAGCACGCGAGCAAGCAGGGCGTGAAGCTGCTGACGCTGGCCGCCGCACGGGCCAACAGCCTGAAGCTGGATTACAACCCCTTCCAGCCGCGTCGCCCCGGCATCCGCCCGCTGTGCAAGATCGACCTCGCAACGCTCGCCCGCTACATCGACTGGGGCCCCTTCTTCCAGACCTGGGATCTCGCCGGCCGCTATCCGCAGATTCTCGGCGACGCCAGGGTCGGCGAGCAGGCACGATCGGTGTTCAACGATGCGCAGCAGATGCTCAAGAAGATCGTCGAGGAAAAGTGGCTCGTCAGCAACGCGGTGTTTGGCCTGTTCCCGGCGAACCGCGTCGGCGACGACATCGAAATCTACGCCGACGAGAGCCGGACAAAAACGCTGATGACCTGGCACGGCCTGCGCCAGCAGCACGAGCGGCCGAGCGATCAGGCCAACCTCTGCCTCGCCGATTTCATCGCCCCCAAGGGAACACCGGACTGGATCGGCGCCTTCGCCGTCACCGCCGGCATCGGCATCGAAGCCAAGCTCGCGGAATTCGCGGCGCAGCACGACGACTACCACGCGATCATGCTCAAGTCGCTCGCCGACCGCCTCGCCGAGGCCGCCGCCGAATGGCTGCACGAGCGGGTGCGCATCGACGACTGGGGCTACGGCCGGGACGAGGGCCTCGACC
>JAVEWF010000142.1:0-2568 GCA_034004665.1 Rhodocyclaceae bacterium
GTAATGGTGCGACAAAGGCTCAAATGAACAAGGTGACGTCCGCCTTCTGGGCGACGGGCAGGAACGAGGCCGCGCCGACGTAGTCCATGCCTTCGACGAAGTCGTCATGGCTGAAGCCGAACAGCTCCACGGTCATCTGGCAGACGACGAACTTGACGCCGGCCTCCTGGGACAGTTCGCGCAACTCGGCGATGCCGGCCACGCCGTTGTTCTTGATCGTCTGCTGCATCAGGCTGGTGGCCACGCTTTCGAAGCCCGGAATACCGGCCTGGACGATATTTGGGATGTTCCAGTTGATGCTCTTGAACCAGTCGGGACCGAACGGCATTTTCATCGGCATGCCCGGGTTGCCCAGCGGGCTCACCTTCAGGTCGGAAACATCCTTCTTGACCAACTGAAGGCCGTAGAAGGTGAAGAACACCGTGACATCCCAGCCCAGCGCGGCGGCAGTGGAAGCAAGGATGAAGGGCGGATAGGCCCAGTCCAAGGTTCCCTTGGTGGCGATGATCGCCATCGAGGGGGTCTTCGATTCCTCGCGCTCCTGCAGCAGGGCATCGAGTTTTTGCGGCAGGAGCTCGTCCAGCCGCTTGTTGATCAATTCTTCGATTTCGGGGTTGGTGCTCATGGAATCTCCTGTGACGATGCGGCCTATGGCATCGGATTACCGTGTATTCGGTAGCTAGTGAAACGGATGATGCGATACATCGCGGTGCAGCATCGAAGCAATTTTATTTATGCGGACATTTGCATAAGAAAAGGGCGCCCTCCTTGCGAATGGGCGCCCCTGCATTTCCTGGCTCGGCTGTCTTCAGCTGCGCCGCCGCACCGCAATTTACTTGCGCTTGATGTAGAACTCGAATTCCTTATTGTTCTCGGCGCTGGACAGCAGCTCGTTGCCGGTCTGCTTGGCGAAGGCGGCGAAGTCCTTCACGGAACCCGGATCGGTGGCGATGATGCGCAGCGTCTGACCGCTGGTCATCTCGCCCAGCGCCTTCTTGGCGCGCAGAATCGGCAGAGGGCAGTTGAGGCCACGGGCATCCAGTTCGCGATCGAAATTCATTGTGTATCCTCCGGTGTTGAATGAGTGGGTTAAAAAGCTTAATGGTGCATCATAAGCCGCATTCAAAGAGGCGGCAATTCGAGAAACTTATGCGCTCTTCCGCATTCCGCTACTTGCTCATGATCAAGTCTCAGGCGACCGATTGATAGTAAAGGTTCTGCGGGTGATTGGCCTGGGCGAAGAAGAACCAGCGCTCCGCGAGCAATCCGAGATACTGCACGACGAAGGCGAATGCGAGGACGTCGCCCGCCATCGAGACGAGCCCCAGACCAAGCAGCACCGACGGCACCGCGAAGGCGCCGAGCAGGAAAATCCACTTGACCGCGCGCAGCACCGAGCCGGGCCGACCGTGGAAGAACTCGCGGGTATTGAAGGCGCCACCCATCATGCCCTGGGCCTTCTGGGCAATCTTCGGGTGCTTGATACCGATCGCCGTCTGGAGCGAGGACTTCGGCTTCAGGCGGGCATTGCGGACCAGCGCGGCGACCCGTCCGATCAGGCCGAGCGCCGTGATGATCAGCGCCCAGCCCGCCAGCACCGGCATCACCTCCGGCGCGACGTCCGCGGCCAGGGCGGCCGCCAACGTAAAGCCGGAAGCGCCTCCCAGCAGGATGTAGTTGATGACGGTCAGCGGCGTATGCCATTCGCGCAGGAAGCGCAGGCAGGCGTAGATCATGCCGGTGCAGACGTAGAGCGCAAATGCGAGCACGGTGCCGACGACACCGAGTACCGCGGTGACATTCACCGGCGCACCGCTCGGCAGCTGCGCCAGCACCGGATTGATGCCGAGCCAATGCGCCATGCCGTAAAGAAAGACGGTGCCCATGAAGGCCGGCAACACGATCACCTCGCGCGACAGCCACGAGGTACGCCACTGCGTCGCCGCGCGCCAGGCGCGCTCGGGGTGGCCGAGATGGAAGAAAGACGCGATCAGTCCCAACACGAGCAGGACCATGGCGATGGCGCTGCCCACGGCATATAAGCCGTTCGTCTGCGCGGGCAGCAGGCCGAATGCCGCATAGGACTCGACCGTAAACAGGGCGAGGAACAGGCCCTGCCCGGCACCGATCAGCGTGGTGAGGAATACGACGGAAAAAGCGGGATGCATTTATTACTCCTATGCCGCTGCAGGGCCGCCCCAAAGCGGCATGCGCCTCCCCGTGGGGGGCAGCGAGATGAATTTGCGGGCGTGGGTGGCCATATTTACCAGCTGGTGACGTCGTCGAGCGAAGGCTCGGCCTTGCCGGGCTTCGGCAACTGCTGGTCGATCTTGAGCGGGTTGTCGGCGCGCTCCAGTTCGTCCTCCCGGATCCTGAGCTTCGTCTTGCGTCGCGGCAGGTAGTGGTTCGCCGGATTGGTGCCCCACTCCGGCATGAGCTGATAGCCGCCCGCCTCGCGGATCGCCTTCGAGACTTCCGATTCGGGATCGTGGATGTCGCCGAACAGGCGCGCGCTGGTCGGACAGGCGCGCACGCAGGCGGGGCGCCGCTCCTCGGCCGTCATCGTCG
>JAVEWF010000070.1:0-11544 GCA_034004665.1 Rhodocyclaceae bacterium
GAGTTCGCCGCCCGGTTCGGCGGCGGTCTGCTTGCGGATGTCGCGGATGCGGCCGGCGCGCCAGTCGTCGAGCACGGCGTCGATGAGGTCGCGGCGGTCCTTGAAATGCCAGTAGAAGCTGCCCTTGGTGACGCCGAGCTTCTTGGCCAGGCTTTCGATACGCAAACCGTCGATGCCGTCCTGCGCTACGATGTTCAGGGCAGCGGCGATCCATGCGGCCCGGTCGAGTGCTTCGCGGCTGGCTGACGGTTTGCGGGGCGGCTTTTTGTCCATACGGGGTGGTATTGATACGGGTCCGGGATTTGGGTTAGTATAGCAGCCGACCATACGCATCGGTATGGTCTCTGAACGCGAAGAGGAGACGAATGTGAAGATTCTGGTGCCGGTGAAACGGGTGATCGACTACAACGTCAAGGTGCGGGTGAAGGCCGACCAGAGCGGCGTCGAGCTCGCCAGCGTGAAGATGGCGATGAACCCCTTCGACGAAATCGCGGTGGAAGAGGCGGTGCGCCTCAAGGAAGCCGGCGTCGCCACCGAGGTGGTGGCCGTGTCCTGCGGCGCGACGGCGAGCCAGGAGCAGTTGCGCACCGCGCTGGCGCTCGGCGCCGACCGCGCCATTCTGGTCGAGGCGCAACTCAACGAAGGGGAATTGCAGTCGCTGGCCGTCGCCAAGCTGCTCAAGGCGGTGTGCGAGAAGGAGCAGCCGCAGCTCGTCATCCTCGGCAAGCAGGCCATCGACGACGATGCCAACCAGACCGGTCAGATGCTCGCCGCGCTGATGGGCTGGCCGCAGGCGACCTTCGCCTCCAAGGTCGTCGTCGCCGACGGCAAGGCGACGGTGACGCGCGAGATCGACGGCGGCCTCGAAACCCTGGCGCTCAAGCTGCCGGCCATCGTCACCACCGACCTGCGCCTCAACGAGCCGCGCTACGCCACGCTGCCGAACATCATGAAGGCGAAGAAGAAGCCGCTCGACACCCTCAAGCCCGCCGAGCTTGGCGTGGATGTCGCCCCGCGCCTGACGACCCTCAAGGTCGTCGAGCCGGCCAAGCGCCAGGCCGGCGTGAAGGTCGCGGACGTCGCCGAACTGGTGGCGAAGCTCAAGAACGAAGCCAAGGTGATCTGACCATGTCCATTCTCGTCATTGCCGAACACGATAACGCCGCGCTGAAGGCGGCCACCCTCAACACCGTCGCCGCCGCCGCGAAGATCGGCGGGGAAATTCACGTCCTCGTCGCCGGCGCCGGCTGCGCCGCCGCCGCGCAGGCCGCCGCCCAACTGGCCGGCGTGGCCAAAGTGAAGTGCGCCGATGCGGCCCACTACGCCGAGCAGACCGCCGAAAACCTCGCCGCGCTGGTAGTCGCCAATGCGGCGGGCTACAGCCACATCCTCGCGCCCGCGACGACCTTCGGCAAGAACCTGCTGCCGCGTGTCGCCGCGCTGCTCGACGTGGCGCAGATTTCCGAAATCTGCGGCGTCGAGTCGCCGGATACCTTCGTGCGGCCGATCTACGCCGGCAACGCGCTGGCGACCGTGAAGTCGGCCGACGCGGTGAAGGTCATCACCGTGCGCACCACGGCCTTCGACGCGGTCGGGGAGGGCGGGGCAGCCGCCGTCGAACCCATCGCCGCCGGCCCGGACCTCGGCCTGACGCAGCTGGTCGGCCGCGAACTGACCAAATCGGAACGTCCCGAACTCGGCGCGGCGAAGGTGATCGTCTCCGGCGGGCGCGGCCTCGCCTCGGGCGAGAACTACCACGCACTGCTGGAGCCGCTGGCCGACAAGCTGAACGCCGCGCTGGGCGCCTCGCGCGCCGCCGTCGATGCGGGCTTCGTGCCGAACGACTATCAGGTCGGCCAGACCGGCAAGGTGGTCGCGCCGCAGCTTTACCTCGCCATCGGCATTTCGGGTGCGATCCAGCATCTCGCCGGCATGAAGGACAGCAAGGTCATCGTCGCCATCAACAAGGACCCGGACGCACCGATCTTCCAGGTGGCGGACTACGGCCTCGTCGGCGACCTGTTCCAGCTCGTGCCGGAGTTGACCGCTGCGCTGTAACGAAACATGAACTTTCCCGACGGCCTGTTCGGCGATTTCTGGGCCTACGGGGCGATCCTGCCCTATGCCCTGATCCTGTGGCGGGCGGTGCGCACGGCGCCCTGGCAGCGGCTGGCGGAAGACCGCGAGGGCGGCCAGCTGAACGTCTGGCTGGGGGCTATCGTGGTCCTGACGCTGGTCTGGAGCCTCAAGGCCGGCGTCAAGCCGGGGCTGAACCTGCATCTGCTCGGCGTGACCGCCTTCACGCTGATGTTCGGTCGCCAGCTGGCGATCATCGGCCTGGCCGTGGTGCTCGCGGCCGTGACGCTCAATGCTTCGCTGAAGGGTGGAGGCGGCGGCCTGACCGGCTGGCAGCCTTTCGCGCTCAATGCGCTGGCGCTGACGGTGTTTCCGGTACTGGTCGCACGGGCCGTCCTGCGCTGTGTCGAGCGCTGCCTGCCGCCGAACGTCTTCGTCTATTTCTTCGTCGCGGCATTTTTCGGCGGCGGACTGGCGGCGGTGGCGACCGGGCTCCTGACCGGCGGCCTGCTGTGGCTGGCAGGCGCCTATACCGCCGACCTGCTGCTGTCCGACTACCTGCCCTTCTACGTGCTGCTGGGCTTCGCCGAAGCCTGGCTCAACGGCGCCGCCATCACGCTGATGGTGGTCTATTACCCGCGCTGGGTCGGCAGCTTTGACGACCGGCGCTACCTCTGGCAGAAGAAAGAACCCAAGCCATGAACTACACCGCTCCGCTGCAGGACATGCAATTCGTACTCGATGAGCTCGCCGGCCTCGATGAGGTGGCGCAGCTGCCCGGCTGCGAGGAGGCGACGGCCGATGTCGTCGGCGCGATCCTCGAAGAAGCCGGCAAGTTCGCCGGCGGCGTGCTGGCGCCGCTCAACCGGTCGGGCGACCGGACCGGTGCGATCTGGTTCGACCGCACGGTGACCATGCCCCCGGGCTTCGGCGATGCCTATCGCCAGTTCGTCGACAACGGCTGGGCCGGCCTCGGCCACGATCCCGAGTTCGGCGGTCAGGGCCTGCCGCGCGTCGTTTCGGCGGCCGTGCGCGAGATGTGGAAGTCGGCCAACCACGCCTTCGCGCTGTGCCCGATGCTCACCGACGGCGCCATCGAGGCGCTGGAACTGTGCGGCAGCGATGAGCTGAAGCAACGGTACCTGCCGAAGATGGTGGCCGGCGAATGGACCGGCACCATGAACATCACCGAGCCGCAGGCCGGCTCCGACCTCGCGGCGATCCGTTCGCGTGCCGAGCCGCAGGCCGATGGCAGCGTCAAGGTGTTCGGCCAGAAGATCTTCATCACCTACGGCGAGCACGACATGGCGGAGAACGTCATCCACCTCGTGCTGGCGCGCCTGCCGGATGCGCCGCCCGGCGTGAAGGGGATTTCGCTGTTCGTCGTGCCGAAGTTCCTCGTCAACGCCGACGGCCGCCTCGGTGCGCGCAACGACGCGTACTGCGTTTCCATCGAACACAAGCTCGGCATCCATGCCAGCCCCACCTGCGTGATGAGCTTCGGCGACCATGGCGGTGCCACCGGCTTCCTGGTCGGCAAGCCGAACGAGGGGCTCAAATACATGTTCATCATGATGAATGCGGCGCGCTACGCCGTGGGCCTCGAAGGCCTCGGCCATGCCGAAGCCGCCTACCAGCTTGCGCTGGCCTATGCGAAGGAACGCGTGCAGGGGCGGGCCATCGAGGGTTCGGATGCCCCGGTGGCGATCATCCGCCATCCGGACGTGCGCCGCATGCTGATGCTGATGAAGGCGCAGACGGAAGCGATGCGCGCGCTGGCCTACGTTACGGCCGCAGCACAGGACAAGGCGCTGCATCATCCCGATGCGGAGGAGCGGCAGCGGCAGGCCGCCTTCGTCGACCTGATGACGCCGGTGGTGAAGGGCTGGCTCACCGAGACCGCCAACCGCCTCGCCTACCTGGGCGTGCAGGTGCATGGCGGCATGGGCTTCATCGAGGAGACCGGCGCCGCGCAGTTCATGCGCGACGCGCGCATCACCACCATCTACGAGGGCACCACGGGGATCCAGGCGAACGATCTGATCGGCCGCAAGATCGCCCGCGAAGGCGGTGCGACGCTGCAGGCCGTCATCGCGCAGATGCGCGCGACGCAGGCGGCGTTGGCCGCGTCGGCCGACACGGATGCGCAGGCGATTGCATCCGCGCTCGCTATCGGCATCGATGCCGTGGCGCAGGCCGGCGATTACATCGTCGCGCAATACGGCACGAACGTGCGCGAGGTCGCTGCAGGCGCCGTGCCCTTCCTGCAGCTGATGGGCATCGTGTCGGGTGGCTGGCAGATGGGCCGCGCCGCGCGGATCGCGCTTGAAAAAGTCGGTGCCGGCGGGACGGCGACAGCCGGATCCGCCGCCAGCCTGGGGACGGCGGATTTTTATGCCGCCAAGCTGAAAACCGCCCGCTTCTACGCCGAGCATGTGCTCGTCGAGGCGCCGGGGCTGGCCCGCGAGATCGTCACCGGCGGCGCGAGCGTGCTGGCCCTGCACGACGACCGGTTCTGATGGAGGAAGCCGGACGCGGGCTGCTACACTTCGCGCTCATGGACAGAAGCGAACTCTATCGCCGCATCGCCGCCGGCCCGAATGGCGGCGATGTGGTCATTCCGACGCACGCCGAACTCGGGCTGCGCATCCGCCGTACGCTCGACGATCCGAACTGCTCCGTGGACCAGGCGGCGAAGCTGGTGCAGGCCGATCCCTTCCTCGCCGCACGCGTGGTCGCCGTGGCGAACTCGGTCGCCTACAACCCTGGTGGCCGGGAGATCGCCGACGTGCGCCAGGCCGTGGCCCGCCTCGGCTTCCGTACCCTGCGCACCCTGGCGATGTCGCTGCTGGTCAAGCAGTTGTCCGGCGAGCCGGACAATCCGGTCCACCGCGAGCTGGCGCAGGGGCTCTGGGAGCACACCGTGCATGTCGCCGCCCTCTGCCACGTGATTGCCCGCCGCGTGACGCATCAGGATCCCGAAGCCGCCCTGTTCGCCGGCATCCTGCACGAAGTGGCCGGCTTCTACCTGATCGCCCGGGCGAAGGAAATGCCGGAGCTGCTCGAAGGCGATCTCGCCGACTGGCAGGGCGAAGGGGAAAAAACGGTCGGCGCGGCGCTGCTCAAGGCACTCGAAGTGCCGGAAGCCGTGGCGCAGGCCATCGATGACCTGTGGGAAGGCTATCTGGCGATTCCCTCCACCTCGCTCGGCGACACGCTGCTGCTGGCGGAGGAGCTCGCGCCGGTCGCCTCGCCGCTCTACTGGTCGCCGGGCGCCGAAAGCGCCGATACGGGCCTGCCGCGCATCGACATGGTGCTCGATTCGTCGATGTTGTCCGAGGTCCTCGCCGAATCCGCCGGCGAGGTGCAGTCGCTGATCAGCGCACTGAAGTAGGTGAAGCAGGGCGGCCGCCCAGCCACTTCCGCAGCATCGTTTCCAGTTCCTCGATGTGCACCGGCTTGGTGAGGAAGTCGTCCATGCCCGCCTGCAGGCAGCGCTGGCGGTCTTCGTCGTAGGCACTGGCCGTGAGCGCCACGATCGGCAGGCGCGCGCAGCCGTTGTCGGCTTCCCAGCGCCGGATCCGCCCGGTGGCTTCGATGCCGTCCATGACCGGCATCTGCACATCCATCAGGACGAGATCGGGCCGCGAGTCCTGCGTGACGGCGATGACCGCCGCATGGCCGTCGCCGACGCATTCGAAGCCGATGTCCATCTTCTTCAGCAGCGTGCCGATCACGGCCCGGTTGGTCGGGTTGTCCTCGACGACGAGGACATGCCCCGTCAGCCGTGCCTGTGCCGCGGGTGCGTGGACGGCACGTTCGGTCTGGCGCGTTTCACTGTCGCCCGGAACGATGCGTGCCCGGATGCGGAACCAGAAGCGCGCACCCTGTCCGGGAAGGCTGTCGACGCCGACGTCGCCGCCCATCAGCAGCGCGAGCTGGCGGACGATCGACAGGCCGAGGCCCGTTCCTGCCTGCGCGCGTGTCGGGGAGTTGTCCACCTGCGAGAAGGGCTTGAACAGCAGCGTCTGCTGTTCCGCGCTGATGCCGATGCCGTTGTCGGCGACGGAAAACTCCAGCAGGGCCTCGTTGCCGTCGATGGCCGTCTCGTCGGCCACGATGCGGATCCCGCCGCGTTCGGTGAATTTGATCGCGTTGTTCAGCAGGTTCGAGAGCATCTGGCGCAGTCGCACGGCATCGCCCTCGTAGCGGCGTCCGGCATGGCCGAGCCATGCGGCCTCGATGACGAGCCGCTTGGCATGCGCGGGCTCCGCGAACAGCGTGACTATTTCATGCACCAGCGATTGCGGGTCGAAGGCGGCCTGCTTGAGCTCGAGCTTGCCGGCCTCGATTTTCGACAGGTCGAGGATGTCGTTCAGCAGCGTCAGCAGCGTCTGGCCGGAGTTGAGGATGGTGCGCGCGTATTCCTTGCGCTCCTCCTCGCCGATATCCGGCATCAGCAGCAGCTGGGCCATGCCGAGCACGCCGTTGAGCGGGGTGCGGATCTCGTGCGACATGGTGGCGAGAAAGCGGCTCTTGGCGATGTTGGCCGTTTCGGCGGCTTCCTTCGCCTGGTAGAGCTCGGTGATGTCGATGCGGAAGCCGACGATGAAGCCTTCCGGCGTCATGCGTTCGCGGATGCGCAGGTATCGCCCGTCGTCGAGCGGCTGGATCAGGTCCGTGTTGCCGCTGCGATGTGCGGCGAGACGCTCGGCCACCCAGGCATCGACACGGCCGACGGCTTCCTGGTACTGGCCGCGTTCCGCACCGATGCGGATGATCTCCTCGAAGGTGCGTCCCGGCACCAGCAGATCGGCAGACGTCTGGTAGTAGGCGCGGTACTGCTCGTTGCAGTAGGCGAGCCGGTCATGCTCGTCGTAGATCACGAAGGCTTCGCCGATGGTGTCGACGGCCGAGCGCATCATTGCCTGGCTGTCGAGCAGGCGCTGCTCGACGATGGCCCGTGCCGTGAGCGAGCGGTAGAGCAGGAGCAGGAATACCACGGTCAGGGCACTGACGGCCAGGGCGGCGGTGATGACGCCGTTGCGGTGTTCGGTCCAGGGTCGCAGCACCTGGTCCACCGCATGGCCGACGACGAAGATCAGACCGTACTGGGGCTGGCGGTAATAGCCGTAGATGCGCTCGATGCCATCGACCTGGGCGAGCCGCCGGAAACTGCCGGAGTGTGGCGAGGCAGGCACGAGATAGGGAGTGTCGGTGATCCGTTTGCCCATGGCCAGTTCGCTGCCCGGGTTGCGTGCCAGGATGTCCCCGGTTTCGTTCACCATCGTGATGATCGCATCGGTGCCCAGGCCGAGCTTTTCGCGGAAGGCGCCGAAGGTGTCGGGGCTTACCGAGAGCACGAGCACGCCTGCGAAGGCGTCCTCCTTGAGGATCGGCCGGGTGAACTGGATCGACCATTTGCCGGACACCTTGCCCTTCACCGGCGTGCTGATGAACAGCTGGTCGGTGTCGTGATCCTTGTGGAAGCGGAAGTGTTCACGCTCGCCGAGGAAAACGCGGTTCGTCGCCGGGGCGAGATTGGAGTAGGCCAGATAGCCGTCGGTGTCGATGATCGCCACCTGGAAGGCGATATCGGCCATGTAGGTCTGCCGGCGCTGTACGTACTCGGCAAACGCGGCATGGTCGCCGGTCCAGCGTTGGCGCAGATCGTGCAGCATCTCGTCGATGCGCCGCGTGATCGATAGCGTGTTTTCAGCGAACGCCTGTGCCTGGAAGACGGTCGAAAATTCGTACTCGTTCAGGCGGTTCGTCCTGCTGCGGTCCAGTTCATACCAGGCGGCCAGCCAGACAATCGCCAGGCACGCCACGAGGGCGAGGGCGACCCTCAGTTTGAGTGTCTGCGCAACGGTCGATGGGGCAGATGGGTTCGGCACGGGCGAAGATGAAGCCAGGACGCTGCCCGAAAGTCTATATCACTATGACTAAGGAAATGTATCGCCCAATCACATGCCCTGATAGATGGGTCCTTCGCCCCCCTGCGGGGTGACCCAGTCGATGTTCTGTCCCGGATCCTTGATGTCGCAGGTCTTGCAGTGCACGCAGTTCTGCGCGTTGATCTGCAGGCGCGGGCCGCCTTCCTCGACGATCTCGTAGACCCCGGCCGGGCAGTAGCGCTGCTCGGGCGCGGCATAGAGGGCGAGGTTGTGCGCGATCGGCACCGCCGCATCCTTCAGCCGCAGGTGGCAGGGCTGGTCTTCCTCGTGGTTGGTGTTGGAGAGAAAGACGGAGGAAAGCCGGTCGAAGGTCAGCGTGCCGTCCGGCTTCGGGTAATCGATCGGCGTGTGCCTGGCCGCTGGTTCCAGCTTGACGTGGTCGGCCGTCAGCGGCAGCGTCCACGGCGCCTTGCCGCGGAACAGGTTCTGGTCGATGCCGAACAGCAGCGAGCCGAGCCACAGGCCGCGGTTCATCAGCGGCTTGAAGTTGCGCGCGCGGTGCAGTTCGTCGAACAGCCAGGACTGGCGGAACGCCTCGGGATAGGCGGTCAGCTCGTCGCCCTGCCGGCCGGACGCCAGGGCATCGGCCACGGCGTCCGCCGCCAGCATGCCCGACTTGATCGCCGCATGGCTGCCCTTGATGCGCGAGGCGACCAGGAAGCCGGCATCGTCGCCGAGCAGCGCGCCGCCGGGAAAGATCAGCTTCGGCAGCGCCTGCAGGCCGCCCGAGGCCAGTGCGCGGGCGCCGTAGGCGAGCCGCTTGCCGCCCTCGAGCATGTTGCGGATCTCGGGATGGGTCTTGAGCCGCTGCATTTCCTCGAAGGGCGAGAGGTAGGGGTTCCTGTAGCCGAGGCCGACGACGAGGCCGAAGGAGACGAGGCGCTGTCCTGCCGTGTTCGTGTAGTGGTAGCAGAAGCCGCCGCCGTAGGTATCGGCGGCCAGCGGCCAGCCGGCGGTATGCATGACGAGGCCGTTGGTGTGTTGCGTTTCCGGGACTTCCCAGAGTTCCTTGATGCCGATGCCATAGACCTGCGGACCGGCGCCGGCCCGCAGTGCGTAGCGCTGTTCGAGCCGCTTGCCGAGGTGGCCGCGGCAGCCTTCGGCGAACAGCGTGTATTTCGCGCGCAGTTCCATGCCGGGCTGGAAGTTGGGGCCGGGCGTGCCGTCTTTCTGCACACCCATGTCGCCGGTGACGACGCCCTTGATGGCGCCGTCTTCCTCGATCAGGTCGGCGCCGGCGAAGCCCGGGTAGATCTCGACGCCGAGCGCCTCGGCCTGCTCGCCGAGCCAGCGGCAGACGTCGCCGAGGCTGATGACGTAGTTGCCGTCGTTGTGGAAGCAGGCGGGCAGCAGGGCGGTCGGCAATGCCATGCCGCCGTTTTCGGTCAGGAACATGAAGCGGTCTTGCGACACCGGCGTGTCGAGCGGTGCGTTCTTCTCCTGCCAGTCGGGGATCAGTTCGTTCAGCGCGCGCGGATCCATGATCGCGCCGGAGAGGATGTGGGCGCCGATCTCGGCGCCCTTGTCGATCAGGCAGACATTGACTTCGGGAGAACGCTGCTTGAGGCAGATGGCTGCGGCCAGACCTGCCGGTCCACCACCGACCACCACCACGTCGAATTCCATCGATTCGCGAACCACTGTGTCCATCGTTCCTTCTCCCTGTGCGTTCCCTGCGTGGCGATTAGCGATTATTATAGTTGCCACGTGTTTTGTAATTGTCTCCCGCAGGACATCCCGGCCTGCCCGTTCGTGACAGACTCGCCCGATGGACCATCCCCGACACCCCGTACATACCACGCTGATTCCCGTTCGCTGGGGCGACATGGACGCCCTCGGCCACGTGAACAACACCGTCTATTTCCGCTATGCCGAGCAGGCGCGTATCGAATGGCTGCTCTCGCTCGGCTATCCCGACATCGTCGCCGTCGAGGAAGGGCCGGTGATCATCAATGCCAGCTGCACCTTCCTCAAGCCGATCACCTATCCGGCCACCGTCGAGGTGCGGACGCTGATCGGCCAGCCCGGCCGCAGCAGCCTGCCCACCTTTTACGAAATGCGCGTGGCCGGTGGGGACGAGGTCTATGCCGAAGGCGCTGCCAAGGTCGTCTGGTGGAACCCCCGTACCGGCAAGTCGCTCACCCTTCCCGATCATCTACGCGCCCTGTATCCCCATGAATAATCCCCAGCCGCACATCCAGCCGCTTTGGCAGCCGTCCGCCGATCGCGTGGCTGCCGCCCATCTGACCGCTTTTGCCGCTTTCGCGCACCGTCCCGCCGGCGCCGACTTTTTCGCGCTGCACCGCTGGTCGATCGAACAGCCGGCCGAATTCTGGTCGACGGTGTGGGACTTCGCCGGCGTGATCGGCGAGAAGGGGAATCGCGTCCTGGTGGACGGTGATCGCATGCCGGGCGCGCAGTGGTTTCCCGAGGCGCGGCTGAACTTCGCCGAGAACCTGCTGCGCCGTCGCGACGACGGCACGGCCCTGGTGTTCTGGGGCGAGGACAAGCTGATCCGCCGCATGGGCCGCGGCGACCTCTACCGCCGCGTCGCACGGCTCGCGCTGGCGATGAGGCACGAGGGCGTGGTCGCGGGCGACGTGGTCGCCGCCTACATGCCCAACATGCCCGAGACGCTGATTACGATGCTCGCCGCGGCGTCGCTCGGCGCGGTGTTCACCTCCGCCTCGCCGGACTTCGGCGTGCAGGGCGTGCTCGACCGCTTCGGCCAGGTCAATCCGAAACTGCTGTTCATCGCCGACGGCTACTACTACAACGGCAAGACCATCGATAGCCTGCCGCGCGTGCAGGAGATTGCTGCCGGCCTGCCGAGCGTGCAGAAGGTCATCGTCGCACGCTACGTGCGCAAGTCCGGCCACGAGGTCGGCGAGATCCCGCGCGGCATCATGCTGCGCAACTTCGTCGACCCGTACCGCTGGCAGACCGAGATCGAGTTCGCGCGCCTGCCGTTCGGCCATCCCCTCTACATCCTGTATTCCTCGGGCACCACCGGCGTGCCCAAGTGCATCGTGCATGGCGCCGGCGGCACCTTGCTGCAGCACCTGAAAGAGCATCGCCTGCACGCCGACGTCAGGCCGGGCGACAAACTGTTCTACTTCACCACCTGCGGCTGGATGATGTGGAACTGGCTGGTGACCGGCCTCGCGTCCGACGCCACGCTGCTGCTCTACGACGGCTCGCCCTTCGTGGGCCGCGGCACCATCCTGTTCGACTACGCCGTCGCCGAAGGCATGACGCACTTCGGCACCTCGGCCAAGTTCATCGACGCCTGTGCGAAGATCGAACTCAAGCCGCGCGAGACGCACGACCTGTCCCCGTTGCGCGCGATGTTCTCGACCGGCAGTCCGCTCTCGCCCGAAAGCTTCGACTACGTTTATCGCGACATCAAGGCCGACCTGCAACTGGCCTCGATCTCCGGCGGCACCGATATCGTCTCCTGCTTCGTGCTCGGCAACCCGGTCGGCCCGGTGTGGCGCGGCGAGATCCAGTG
>JAVEWF010000071.1:0-11470 GCA_034004665.1 Rhodocyclaceae bacterium
ACGGTCTGCCAGAGCTCTTCGGTGATGAAGGGGATCAGCGGGTGGGCAAGGCGCAGCGTGGTTTCGAGCACGCGCAACAGCGTGCGGCGGGTGGCGCGTTGTTGCGCCTCGCTGCCGTTCTGGAGCTGAACCTTGGCCAGTTCGACGTACCAGTCGCAATATTCGTCCCAGACGAATTCGTAGATCGACTTCGCCAGCAGGTCGAAGCGGTAGTCGGCGAAATGCTTCGCCACGTCGGCTTCGACGCGCTGCAGCAGGCTGGCGATCCAGCGATCGGCGGGCGAGAAGTCCAGGTAGCCGGTGTTGCAGGATTCCCTGTTCGGCAGTTCGACACCGCAATCCCTGCCTTCGCAGTTCATCAGCACGAAGCGCGTGGCGTTCCACAGCTTGTTGCAGAAATTGCGGTAGCCCTCGCAGCGCTGCATGTCGAACTTGATATCGCGGCCGGGCGAGGCGAGCGACAGGAAGGTGAAACGCAGGGCATCGGTGCCGAAGCCGGGAATGCCGTTCGGATATTCCTTGCGGGTGCGCTTCTCGATCTTAGGCGCATCCTTCGGGTTCATCAGGCCGGTGGTGCGTTTCTTCACCAGGTCGTCGAGCGAGATGCCGTCGATCAGGTCGATCGGGTCGAGCACGTTGCCCTTGGACTTCGACATCTTCTGGCCTTCCGCGTCACGGATCAGGCCATGCACATACACATGCTTGAACGGAATTTTCCCGGTAATGTGTTTCGTCATCATCACCATGCGCGCCACCCAGAAGAAGATGATGTCGAAACCGGTGACCAGCACCGTCGAGGGCAGGTAGAGATCGAGTGCGGGGTTCGACCTGGCCGGCCACTCCGGGGTCCAGTCGAGCGTCGAGAAGGGCCACAGCGCCGAGGAATACCAGGTGTCGAGCACGTCAGGATCGCGCTCCAGGCCGCCGGTGTAACCATCCTGCTTAGCCAGGGCGCAGGCCTCGACTTCGTCATGAGCGACATAGACGCGGCCGTCGTCGCTGTACCACGCCGGGATCTGGTGGCCCCACCACAACTGGCGCGAGATGCACCAGTCCTGGATGTTGTTGAGCCACTGGTTGTAGGTGTTCACCCAGTTCTCGGGCACGAACCTGATCTCGCCCGAGGCCACGCATTCGAGCGCCTTGGCGGCGATGGACGTGCCATCCGCGCCGGGCTTGCTCATGGCGACGAACCACTGGTCGGTGAGCATCGGCTCGATGACGACGCCGGTGCGGTCGCCGCGCGGCACCATCAGCTTGTGCGGCTTGGTGGACACGAGTAGCCCCTCGGCTTCCAGATCGGCGACGATCGCCTTGCGGGCGTCGTAGCGGTCCATGCCGCGATATTTCTCGGGGCCGTGCTCGTTGATGCGCGCGTCGAGCGTGAAGATCGAGATCGGCGTCAGGCCGTGGCGGTGGCCGACCTGCCAGTCGTTGAAATCGTGCGCCGGCGTGATCTTGACGCAGCCGGTGCCGAACTCCTTGTCGACATAGGCATCGGCGATGACGGGGATCGTCCGTCCGGTGAGCGGCAGCACGAGTTGCTTGCCGACGAGGTGCTGGTAGCGCTCGTCCTCAGGATTGACGGCGACGGCGACGTCGCCGAGCATGGTTTCTGGCCGTGTTGTTGCAACAGTCAAAGAACCATTGCCGCAGGCGAAGGGATAGCTGATCTCCCACATGAAGCCGTCCTCTTCTTCGCTGACGACTTCGAGGTCGGAAACGGCGGTGAGCAGCTTCGGGTCCCAGTTGACGAGGCGCTTGCCGCGATAGATCAGGCCTTCCTTGTAGAGACGGACGAAGGTCTCGGTGACGATCTTCGACAGGCCGGCGTCCATCGTGAAGCGTTCGCGACGCCAGTCGGGCGAGGTGCCCAAACGACGCATCTGGCGAGTAATCGTGTTGCCCGAATACTCCTTCCACTCCCATACCTTTTCGAGGAATTTCTCGCGGCCGAGGTCGTGGCGCGAAATGCCCTGCGCATCGAGCTGG
Source organism: Rhodocyclaceae bacterium (assembly GCA_034004665.1). Taxonomy (GTDB): domain Bacteria; phylum Pseudomonadota; class Gammaproteobacteria; order Burkholderiales; family Rhodocyclaceae; genus Sulfuricystis. The sequence continues at coordinate 1,993 of JAVEWF010000071.1, forward strand.
CGTTCGACGACGATCTGCGTGGCGATGCCGGCGTGGTCGGTGCCCGGCTGCCACAGCGTGTTGGCGCCGCGCATGCGGTGGTAGCGCGTCAGCGCGTCCATGATCGCCTGGTTGAAGCCGTGGCCCATGTGCAGCGTGCCGGTGACGTTCGGCGGCGGCAGCAGGATGCAGAAATTGTCGGACTTGGTCGTGTCGAGGCCGGCGGCGAAATAGCCGTTCGATTCCCAGACGGGATACCAGCGCCGCTCGATGTCGGCGGGCTCGAAGCTTTTGGCGAGTTCCATGGGAGGGTCGGTTGGGCGGGGTGAAACGAAGGGGCCGGATTATAGCGACTGGCCTGCAATACCCTGCTGCCGGGCCTGTTCGCGCTCCCTGTCGAGGATCTCGCGCAGGCGCGGCAGCAGGGTGTTGCGCGCCTTGGCATCCAGTTCGGCGAGGATCTGCTGGCTGGCGTTCGCAACGGCAGCCGGCAGTACCTCGACCAGCCAGGATGAAAGCTCGGCATCGATTTCGTCGCCCAGGGCATCGAGCACGGCACGGATGTCGCGGGGCGGAATGTCGTCATCGGCGACGATTTCCGTCAGGACCGGGAGGTCGATGTCGACGGGCTCGTCCCGGGCCTGCTCCCGGACTACCGCATCGCTGGGCCGTGCCACGAAGCTGCGGTGCCGGCGCATCAGCGCATCGGCCTGGTCGATGACGTCGTGTTCGTCAGGCATCACAGGCCTCCGGAGATGTCGCGGCTGTCGATCGCGTAGCCGCGTTCGCGATAGAACTTGAAGCGCTCGCGTGCCGGCAAGCGGTCGGCGTCGTCAGTGCTGACGATCTCGACGAGTTCCTCGAAGCGGGAGAAGGCCGTTTGCAGTTCGTTGCCGAGATTGAGCAGGGTCTGATCCTGCGGCGGGGTGTCGAGCGTGTCTGTCAGCAGGATCGGCGTTTCGGCGGCGAGCGGCGAATCGGCGCGGCAGTGGGGCAGGAAGGAGAGTTGCGGCTGCGTCCAGAGGATGCGATCGAGCCGGTTCGCCTGCTCGGTGTCCGGCACATACACCAGCACCGGTTCCCGGCGCGCCCAGGCTTGCTGCAACCATTGGGCGGCCGACTGGATGCGGTCGGCCGCGCCGTGGAGGAATGAAACCTTCGTCACTTCGCCGTCCCGCCGGCGCCGACTTTTGCAGCCTTCTCCGCGCGGGCGAGCAGGAAATGGGTCAGCAACGGTACTGGGCGTCCGGTCGAGCCCTTGTCCTTGCCGGATTTCCAGGCTGTGCCGGCGATGTCGAGGTGCGCCCACTCGTATTTCTTCGTGAAGCGCGACAGGAAGGCGGCTGCCGTGATCGTGCCGGCGGCTCGGCCGCCGATGTTGGCCATGTCGGCGAAGTTGCTCTTGAGCTGCTCCTGATAGTCATCGAGCAGGGGCATCTGCCAGGCGCGGTCCCAGCTGGCGTGGCCGGCCTCGTGCAACTCGCGGGCGAGGCCGTCGTCGTTGGCGAGCAGGCCGCTGACGACGTGGCCGAGCGCGATCACGCAGGCGCCGGTCAGCGTGGCGACATCGACGACGCATTCGGGTTCGAAACGCTCGGCGTAGGTCAGCGCATCGCAGAGGATCAGGCGGCCTTCGGCGTCGGTGTTGAGGATCTCGATGGTCTGGCCGGACATCGAGGTGACGATGTCGCCGGGACGCGTGGCGCCGCCGCCGGGCATGTTCTCGACCGTCGGCACCACGGCAATTACGTTCAGCGGCAGCTTCATCAGTGCCGCCGCCTTGATCGTCGCCAGCACGCTGGCCGCGCCGGACATGTCGTACTTCATCTCGTCCATTTCGGGCGCGGGCTTGAGCGAGATGCCGCCCGTGTCGAAGGTGACGCCCTTGCCGACCAGTACGATCGGCTTCTGCCCGGACTTTCCGCCTTCGTATCGGACCACGATGAATTGCGGCGGCTGGTGCGAGCCTTTCGACACCGCCAGCAGCGAATGCATGCCCAGCTGTTCCATTTCGGCGCGGCCGAGCACCTCGACCGGCAGGCCGTGTTCGCCGGCCATGGCGCGTGCCTGCTCGGCCAGCCAGGTCGGGTGGCAGATGTTGCCCGGCTGGTTGGCGAGGTTCTTCATGAACCCCATCCCGGCGGCGATGGCCTGGCCTTCGGCGAGCGCCTGCTCGGCCGGGGCGAGTTCGGTACGGCGCTCGACGCAGAAGGTGAGTTTGCGCAGGGGGCGGCGCACCTCGTCCTTTTTCGACTTGAGCTGGTCGAAGCGGTAGAGGGTTTCCTCCACGACGATGGCCGCCTGGCGGACACGCCAGGCGACATCGCGTTTCTTCACCGGTAGCTCGGTGAGGTAGAGCGTACCGTCGAATCCGCCGGTATCGTTGAGGGTCTTCACGGTGGCGGCGATGGCGGCGCGATATTCGTTTTCGCGGAACTCGCGCTCCTTGCCCAGGCCGACCAGCAGGATGCGGTCCGCCTCGCAGCCGGGAATCTTCTGCAGCAGCAGCGTGGTGCCGGCCTTGCCTTCCATGTCGCCGCGGCGCAGCAGGTCCGACAGGTAGCCGCGCGCGGCGTTGTCGAGCAACTCGGCCGCCAGCGAGAGCTTTCTGGGTTCGAAGACGCCGACGACCACGCAGGCCGTCCGCTGCTTTTCCGGGCTGCCGCTCTTTATGCTAAATTCCACCGCACACTCCTCGGGATCGGGAAAACTTGAAGTTTAAGCAATTTTCCCCGGATATCCCGATTCCGGCGGCGAATTCGCAATTTTCGGTTTCGGTCAGACGATGATTTTCCAGCGCGCCGCGCGGCGCGAATTTGCCCAGACAGCCGCGGCGGTATTCGTCGCCCTGTTCGCCATTCTCCTCACGACGCAACTGATCCGCCTGCTGGGGCAGGCTGCCGGGGGGCGCATCGCATCCGAGGCGGTCGCGGCCATGCTGGGCTTCGCGGCGCTCAACTATCTGCCCGTGCTGCTTTCGCTGACGCTGTTCGTCGCCATCCTGCTGTCCTTGTCGCGGGTCTATCGCGATTCGGAAATGGCGATCTGGTTTTCCTCCGGGGTTTCGCTCGTCGCGTGGATACGTCCCGTATTGCGGTTTTCACTGCCGATCGTCCTGGCCATCGCTGTCCTCGCCCTGTTTCTTTCCCCCTGGGCGCTGAACAAGCGCGCCGAGTATCAGAAGCGCATGGATCAGCGCGACGATGTCGCACGGGTCAGCCCGGGGGCGTTCAAGGAATCGGCGCAGGGCGATCGCGTTTTCTTCGTCGAGTCGACCGGTACTGCCCAGGGGCAGGATGAGCGTGTCCGGAACGTCTTCATCAGCTCGGTGCAGCATGGCCGTCTGGGCGTCGTGGCTGCGGCCCAGGGGCATTCCGAGGTGGCGGCGAACGGCGACAAGTTCATCGTGCTCACGCAGGGGCGGCGTTATGAAACGGTGGCCGGGTCCAGCGAATACCGCATCATGGAATTCGAGCGCTACGCCATCCGCATGGAAACGGCGGAAAGCCTCGGCATCGAGAAGACCGCCAAGAACCTGACGACCCTCGAACTGCTGAAAGACAGGAATCCGGGCAACCTCGGGGAACTGCTCTGGCGCCTCGGCGTGCCGTTGTCTGCGCTGACGCTGGCCCTGCTGGCGATCCCGCTGTCCTTCGTCAATCCGCGCGCAGGCCGCACCAACAACCTGATCTTCGCCCTCCTGACTTTCATGATCTACAGCAACCTGTTGTCGGTGAGCCAGGCCTGGGTGGCGCAGGGACGCGTGCCTTTTTCCATCGGCGTCTGGGCCGTGCATCTGCTGATGGGCGTCGCTCTGGTCACGTTGTTCTGGAAGCGGCTGGCGGTGTTTTCGGTGTGGCAGCGGCGGCGATGACATGGCGCTGAAAGTTTACGAGCGCCATCTGGCGCGGGAAATCTACGGCGCGACGCTGCTGGTGCTGGCGGCCTTCCTGGCCCTGTTCGCCTTTTTCGACCTGATTCACGAAATGGAGGAGGTCGGCAAGGGCAGCTATCAGTTCCACAATGCGCTGGCCTATGTCGCCCTGACCCTCCCCGGCCGGGCCTACGAAATCCTGCCGATCGCCGTGCTGATCGGGACGCTGTATGCATTGACGCTGCTGGCCCGGCACTCCGAGATCACCGTGCTGCGCGCTTCGGGGCTCGCGACCGGCACGCTGCTGCTGGCGCTCGGCCGGATCGGCATCGCCTTCGTCGCCGTCACCTTCATCATCGGCGAGTTCGTGGCGCCGCCCGCCGAACGGGCCGCGCAGCAACTGCGGCTGGCGGCGACCAGCCAGCTGGTGGCGCAGGAATTCCGTTCCGGCCTGTGGGTGAAGGACGGCCTGTCCTTCATCAACGTGCGGGACGTGCTTCCCGATGCCAGCCTGCGCGGCATCCGGGTCTACACTTTCGACGATCGTTACCGCCTGAGTTCGGTCAGCGAGGCGGAGCGGGGCAGTTATCTTCCGCCCGGCCAGTGGCAACTGACCGGGGTCGTCCGCACCGATTTCATCGAGGGACAGGCCCGCGTTTCGCGCGAGGAGAGCGTGCAATGGACCTCCGGCCTCAATCCCGACATCCTCTCGGTCCTGCTGGTGGTTCCGGAGCGGATGTCGCTGGCGAACCTCTACCAGTACATCCGCCACTTGAGCGACAACCGGCAGAAGACCCAGCGCTACGAGATCGCCCTGTGGAAGAAGCTCGTCTATCCACTGGCGACGCTGGTGATGATGGCGCTGGCGCTGCCCTTCGCCTATGCCCACGACCGCATGGGTGCGGTGAGCGTCAAGGTGTTCGCCGGCGTCATGCTGGGCATTTTCTTCCACATGCTGAACGGCCTGTTCTCGCATCTCGGCGTCATCAACAGCTGGCAGCCGCTGACGGCGGCCGTGACGCCGAGCGTCATGTTCCTGCTGGCGGCGGGCTCGATGCTGTGGTGGGTGGAACGAAGATGACGCGCGTGCCGGCGAGCCGGTCGTGCAGGAACTGCCGGTCGCGGTCGAACAGCGCCCAGAGCAGACCGGCGCCGTAGAACAGCAGGCTGGGCCAGCACAGGAAGTAGCGCAGGACGAGCTGGCCCGTCGCAGGCGCGCTGCCGTCACGCGCGACCAGCTTCAGCTTCCAGGTCTGCATGGCGAGCGTCTGGCCGCTGCGTCGCCAGTACCAGATGAAATAGGCGCCGAGCACCAGAAAGACATGGATGACCAGAACCGGCCCCGGCAGGACGATGCCCATGCCCATGCCGAGCGCGAGATGGGGCAGCATGAAGCTGACCGACAGCACTCCGAGCACCAGCAGCGATTCGTAGAGCAGGCTGGCAAGGCGGCGACGGAGGCCCGCACGCTCGAAGGGAGTATCGGTCGTCACGGCCTGATCTGCTGGCGCAGCTGCTGGTTGGCCGGCCTGGCCGGTGGAAGGGTGCTCTTCGGCGGACGGCGCACGGCCTCGGCCTGCAGGCGCTTCTTCTCCGCATCGGGCAGGGCCTTGTAATCCTCCCAGTTGCTGCGCAGCGATTTGCGCTGCTCGGGACTGACGTTCTGCAAGGTCTTGTATTTCTCGCGTGCCTGCCGGCGCTCTTCGGGCGCGAGCCGGGCCCACTCCCGCATGCGATGCTGGACCCGCTGCTGTTCGTCAGGCTTCATCGTGTCGTAGCGGGCGGCGATGCCGAGCCACTTCTTGCGCCGGTAGGCTTCCATCGCATCCCATTCGGCCGCGAGGGGAGCGAGGGCGTGCTGTTGCTGCCCGGACAGCTGGGACCAGGCCGGTTGCTCCAGCGGCGGCACGACCGCGCCCGCGCTGGCGGCAAGCCAGCACAGGATCACCGTGCAGAGTGCGCGTAGTGGGAGAGCCATGCCTGGAAGCCCGGATCGAGATAAGCCTTGGGGGGGAGGTCGTCGGCGAGCAGGGCACTGTCGATTTCCTCGTTTTCGTCCGCCTGCTCGAAACCGTTCCAATAGTATGCGATGCCCATGCCCAGCAGGAGTGAAAGGATCACGAGCAGGTTCCGCCACGGATGGCCGCCGTGACCGCGGCCGAGGATCGCCGTCCCGCCGGCACCGACTATTGGGGCCTCACCGGCCAGCGCGACGTGCTGGCGGTCGAGCGCACGGACCCGTGCGGCCCGCAGACGCTCGGCGATCAGCGGTTCGAGGGACATGCCTTCCTGATCGAGCAGGTCGCAGAAGCGGCGGGCGAATTGTTCTTCGGGGCTCATGGTGACTCCTGTGGACGGATGCCTTGTGCCGAGAGGGCTGCCGCCAGTGCATGGGTGGCGCGCGAGCAGTGGGTTTTGACGCTGCCCTCCGTGCAGCCCATCACCGTGGCGGTCGCGGTGATGTCCAATCCTTCCCAGTAACGCAGCAGGAAGGCCTCGCGTTGACGCGGTGCCAGGTTGTGCAGGGCGGACTCGATGCGACCGAGCGTTTCCTGCTGGAGCAGGGCGGCATGCGGCGAGGCGAACGGATGGCGGTCCGGATCGATGTCGAGGGTTTCCAGCGGGTCGGCGGCCTCGTCGTCGTCATGTTCGAGCGAGGAAAGGCTGACTGTCTGCCCCGCGCGGGTGCGCGAACGACGGTAATGGTCGCGGATCGCGTTCTGCAGGATGCGCTGGAACAGCATCGGGAATTCCTGGGCCGGCCGCTCCCCATAGTGTTCGGCCAGACGCATCATGCTGTCCTGGACGATGTCGAGGGCCGCTTCCTCGTCGCGCACGGCAAAATTGGCCTGCCTGAAGGCGCGGCGCTCGACGCCAGCAAGAAAATCGGACAGTTCGGAGCGGGAAGCCAAGGCGGGAGGTCGTGTCGGGGTGGTTGGCAAGCCTTGACCAGTCACGCGACTGTCAAGTATCGTTGCGCGTTTCGGGCGAAGCCCGCATAACGTAACGAATAGCGGATGGATCGAGAATAATGCAACTGACGGGCGCGGAGATTGTAATCAGGTGCCTCCAGGAAGAAAAGGTCGAGCACGTGTTCGGCTACCCTGGCGGCTCGGTACTGTTCATTTACGACGAGTTTTTCAAGCAGGACCAGATCAAGCACATCCTGGTCCGGCATGAGCAGGCGGCCGTTCATGCGGCAGATGCCTACTCGCGCTCGTCGGACAAGATCGGCGTTTGTCTGGTGACATCCGGGCCTGGCGTGACCAACGCCGTGACCGGTATCGCGACGGCCTACATGGACTCGATCCCGATGGTGGTGATCACCGGCCAGGTGCCAACCCAGTACATCGGTCAGGATGCCTTCCAGGAGGCCGACACGGTCGGCATCACCCGGCCCTGCGTCAAGCACAACTTCCTCGTCAAGGACGTCAAGGACCTCGCGGTCACCATCAAGAAGGCGTTCTATCTGGCGAAAACCGGCCGTCCCGGCCCGGTGCTGGTCGATATCCCGAAGGACATCACGGCGCAGAAGTGCGAGTTCCATTATCCGAAGTCGATCTCGATGCGCTCCTACAACCCGGTGGTCAAGGGGCATACCGGGCAGATCAAGAAGGCGGTCCAGCTGCTGCTCGACGCCAAGCGGCCGATGATCTACACCGGCGGCGGCGTGATTCTTTCCGATGCGGGCGACAAGCTGACCAAGCTGACGCGCCAGCTCGGCTACCCGATCACCCAGACGCTGATGGGCCTCGGTGCCTATCCGGCCACCGATCGCCAGTTTCTCGGCATGCTCGGCATGCACGGCACCTACGAGGCCAACATGGCGATGCAGCACTGCGACGTGCTGCTGGCCGTCGGCGCGCGCTTCGACGACCGCGTGATCGGCAACCCGTCCCACTTCGGCGAGGTCGCCCGCAAGATCATCCACGTCGATATCGACCCCTCCTCGATTTCCAAGCGTGTGCGCGTCGATGTGCCGATCGTCGGCAACGTGCCCGACGTGCTCGACGAGATCCTCAAGCAGCTCGAAATGGCCGAAGGCAAGCCGGATGGCAAGCACTTGGCCGCCTGGTGGAAGCAGATCGAGGACTGGCGCGGCAAGAACTGCCTGAAATACAAGATGGGCAAGGACATCATCATGCCCCAGTACGTGGTCGAGAAGCTTTATGAGGTCACCGGCGGCGAAGCCTTCGTGACCTCCGATGTCGGCCAGCACCAGATGTTCGCCGCGCAGTACTACAAGTTCGACAAGCCGCGCCGCTGGATCAACTCGGGCGGTCTCGGCACGATGGGCTTCGGCCTGCCGGCGGCGATGGGCGTGCGCTTCGCCAACCCCAAGGCCCAGGTGGCCTGCATCACCGGCGAGGCCTCGATCCAGATGAACATCCAGGAAATGTCGACCTGCAAGCAGTTCCGCCTGCCGGTCAAGATCATCAACCTCAACAACGGTTATCTGGGCATGGTGCGCCAGTGGCAGCAGATGTTCCACGGCAACCGCTACGCCGAGTCCTATGTCGACGCGCTGCCGGACTTCGTCAAGCTGGCCGAAGCCTACGGGCATGTCGGGCTGAAGGTCGAGAAACCGGCCGACGTCGAGCCGGCGCTCAAGGAAGCCTTCGGCAAGCACAAGAACGAACTCGTCTTCCTCGACTTCATCATCAATCCCGAAGCCAACGTCTTCCCGATGGTCGCGGCGGGCAAGGGCCTGTCCGAAATGATCCTGGCGGAGGAGCTCTGATCATGCGCCACATCATTTCCATCCTGATCGAGAACGAATCCGGCGCCCTGTCGCGCGTTTCCGGCCTGTTCTCGGCCCGCGGCTACAACATCGAGTCGCTGACCGTCGCGCCGACCGAGGATGCCTCGCTGTCGCGCATGACGATCGTCAGCATCGGCTCCGACGACATCATCGAGCAGATCACCAAGCAGCTCAACAAGCTGATCGACATCGTCAAGGTGGTCGACCTGTCCGAAGCCGCGCATATCGAGCGTGAACTCATGCTCGTCAAGGTGCGCGCCACCGGCAAGGATCGCGACGAGATGAAGCGCGTTGCCGACATCTTCCGCGGTCGCATCATCGACGTCACCGAGTCGTCCTACGTCATCGAGCTGACCGGCAACACTGCCAAGCTCGACGCATTCCTCGACGCCATCGACCGTTCGCTGATCCTCGAAACCGTGCGTACCGGCGTATGCGGCATCGGCCGCGGCGACCGCATCCTCAAAGTCTGAACATACTGTTATCCAAAGGAAAATCATGAAAGTCTATTACGACAAGGACGCCGACCTCTCCCTCATCAAGGGCAAGAAAGTCACCATCGTCGGCTACGGCTCGCAGGGCCACGCCCACGCCCAGAACCTCAAGGATTCGGGCGTCAAGGTCACCGTCGGCCTGCGCAAGGACGGCGCCTCCTGGAGCAAGGCCAAGAAGGCCGGACTCAAGGTCGAGGAAGTTGCCAAGGCGGTCAAGGACGCCGACGTCGTCATGATGCTGCTGCCCGACGAGACCATCCCGTCCGTCTATTACGCCGACGTCGAGCCGAACATGAAAAAGGGCGCCACGCTCGCTTTCGCCCACGGCTTCAACGTGCATTACAACCAGGTCGTGCCGCGTGCCGACGT
>JAVEWF010000143.1:0-2544 GCA_034004665.1 Rhodocyclaceae bacterium
GCTCCGCATCCGCAAGACGTCCCTTGCCCATCAGATCCAATGCCGCCAGAAGCTCGCGCGCGGCCTGCGGGGTGATTTGTGGTGGCGGTCGAGTCGAGGTGGCCGGCGCCGCAATACGAACGGCACCTGTGGCACCACAGCACTTTTTGTACTTTTTGCCGCTGCCGCAGGGACAGGGGTCGTTGCGTCCGGGACTGGAAGGCATTTACACGTTCTCGGATCTGATGAATCGCAATATCAATCCATCGACTTCCATTCTTCCTTGAGATGCCCGCCTGTCTCGATAGATAGACAGACAGGCCAGTGATATTCGATTTACGTCACCCTGATGAAGGTTGGGGCATCGTGATGGCTCATGACCTTCTCCGTCCCGGGGATTTTCTGGTCGATCAGGGTTTTTGCCTGCCCCCGCTATTACCCTCATTATTACCCTTATCGGAAGGTAATTCATTCCCCTTATTGGCCCGCACCCAAACCGCGCCAGGTCCTCGTCCGGTGCAGGTGATTTCGCCGGTCTCCTGTTGTTCACGCAGGACGTGGCGCACCATGTCGCGACTGACACCAGGACAGGCTTGCTCCAGTTCCTTGAGCTTGAAGCCCTGGGGTCTGGCGAGCAGGTCTCGGATACCGGCCAGCACTCTTCCACGTTTCTCGCCGCGCGGGGCCTTTACCTCGCCAACCCGTTCCACGAAATCCCGATAGGCCATCTTCATGATCGAGAGCACGAAGTTGGCATAGGGCCACGGATCGTGCTTGCCCTGGTGCCACCTCAAGGAACTCTCGGCAAGTGTCGCGTAGTAGCGATCCTTGTTTTCCTCGACGAGACGCTCCAGGCTGACGTAGCGGCCGACCTCGTAGCCGAGTTGGCAACTCTGCAATAGCCAAAGCAGGCGCGAGACCCGTCCGTTGCCATCGCGGAAGGGGTGAATGCAGAGGAAGTCCAGATTGAACGCCGCCAACCCGATCAGTGGTGGAACCCATCGTTCATCCAGGCATCGTTGCCAGTCCGCAATCAGGCCGCCCATGGCGGAGATCGTTCGTGCTGCCGGTACCGTGCGAAAACGAATGCGCTCGGAGCCGTCTGGAAAGCGTTCGATGATGTCGCCATCCTTATCCTTGTAACGGCCGGCATCCCAGATTTGCCCACGGATCATGCCGTGCAGATGCTGGATCGTCTCATTCGAGATCGGCAGTGCCCTGGGACTCCTGTAGATCAACGCCAGGGCATCTCGATAGCCGCGCACCTCCTCCTCATCCCGATCCCGAAACAGCGGACGCGGCGAAGCCAGGACATCCCGTACACGGGACGGGTCGATATTCACGCCCTCGATGCGGTTCGATGACACGGCGCTTTCGATGATGGCGGACTCGCGCAATGCCTTGAGACGCTGCGGCGACTGCTGGGTATAAAGCTCCTGCTTGCCACGGAACTCGCCCAGATCGTTGAGGTACCACGCGGTACCGGCTTCGAGCCTGTAGCGTCCAGCCGCGAACAGACGAAGGGTCGAGGGGATCATGTGCTCACCTCACCCAACAAGGCAAAACACGTCAACGATCCGGCGCATCCGGTCACTGCCGGGATCGTCGCGGCGGAGCCGCTCCCACGAGATGCGCTCGTCCCGGCGATCATCCTCCAACCGACGTGGTCGCCTGACTTCATGGTTCGTGCGGAGCCTCGAATTGCACCAGCATCGCGCGCAGTTCGTCGACCGTCAGCCAGTGATCGTTCTTGTCACTCGAATAGCGGAAGGTTTCGTCGCACCAGCGCCCGCCGCTGCCGAGCCGCGGATCGTTGGCATTGCGTCTTTCCTCGCTCGCGTAGGTGACGAACAGGCGGTCGTATTCGATGGTGTTGCGGGCATCCTCGTCCGGCAGCAGCACTTCATGCAGCTTTTCGCCCGGACGGATGCCGATGAGGTCGATACGGCACTGGGGGGCGATCGCACGCGCGAGGTCCATGATGTTCATGCTCGGCAGCTTCGGCACGAAGACCTCACCGCCCTCCATGCGTTGCAGGCAGGAGAGCACGAACTCGACGCCCTGTTCGATGGTGATCCAGAAACGCGTCATGCGCGGATCGGTCACCGGCAGCACGCCGGTCTCGCGGCAGCGCAGAAAGCGCGGAATGACGCTGCCGCGACTGCCGACGACGTTGCCGTAACGCACGACGGAAAAGCGCGTGGCATTGAAACCGGAATATTTGTTGGCGGCGACGAACAGCTTGTCGGAACAAAGCTTGGTGGCGCCGTAGAGATTGACCGGGCTGACGGCCTTGTCGGTGCTGATGGCGATGACCTTGCGCACGCCGCAGTCGATGGCGGCATCGATGACGTTGGAGGCACCGAGGATATTGGTCTTGACCGCCTCCAGCGGGTTGTACTCGCAGGCCGGGACCTGCTTGAGGGCCGCCGCGTGGATGATGATGTCGACGCCGTCGAAGGCACGATGCAGGCGATCCTTGTCGCGCACGTCGCCGAGGAAGTACCGGATGGCCCGGTAGCGATTTTCCGGAAATTCGGTCGCCATCTCGTACTGCTTGAGCTC
>JAVEWF010000144.1:0-2538 GCA_034004665.1 Rhodocyclaceae bacterium
AGCGGCAGGAAAATCCCGAGGATCGCCAGCGTCAGGGCCAGGATTCCGGATCCGAGGCAAAGGATCCGGACGGCCCGTGAGTGATGAGGCACCCCGTGCCCGTCGACGCTTATGCAGCCGCCTTCAGGGCCGCGATGCGCTCTTCCAGCGGCGGGTGCGTCATGAACAGGCGCTTGAGGCCGCCACCGACACCGCCGGCGATGCCGAAGGCCGCCATCTTGTCGGGCAGCGGCTGCGGATGCAGGGAATTGAGGCGTTCGAGCGCGGCGATCATGTTGCGGCGCCCGGCCAGACTGGCGCCGCCGCGGTCCGCGCGGAATTCTCGCTGCCGCGAGAACCACATGACGATGATCGACGCGAGGATGCCGAGCACCAGTTCGGCGACGATCATGGTCACGAAGAATGCCGGTCCTTGGCCGCGTTCGGTCTTGAAGACGACGCGGTCGACCAGATGACCGATTACGCGGGAAAGGAACATCACGAAGGTGTTCACCACGCCCTGGATCAGCGCCAGTGTGACCATGTCGCCGTTGGCGGCGTGGGCGACCTCATGACCGAGGACGGCTTCGGCCTCCTGACGGGTCATCTGCTGCAACAATCCCGTCGATACCGCGATGAGCGAACTGTTCTTGCTCATGCCGGTGGCGAATGCATTGACGTCGGGTGATTCATAGATGCCGACCTCGGGCATGCGGATGCCGGCCTCCTGCGAGTACTTGCGGATGGTTTCCACGAGCCAGAACTCGGTCGAATTCGAGGGCGCCTCGATGACATGGACGCCCATCGACTGCTTGACCGACCATTTGGAGATGGCGAGCGAGATGAACGAGCCGCCGAAGCCCATGACGGCCGCGAAGATCAGCAGCGAGGTCAGGTTGAGGCCGTTGGCGTTCAGATAGGGTTCGACGCCCAGCAGGCGCATGGTGACGGACAGCACCAGCACGATGGCCATGTTGGTCGCCAGGAAGAGAAAAATTCGTTTCATTCGGAATCCTCGTCGATGACAGGTGATGATGACCGGCGGACGTGCGAATAGTTCATGGCGATAGCCATGATTTCAAGATGCGTATTGGGTATGGGTGATTTGGAGGCGCGAGCCGGAGTCGAACCGACCTACACGGATTTGCAATCCGGTGCATAACCGCTTTGCTATCGCGCCGTCGCCCAGTGGCTGGGCTTTGAACTTAAAAGGGGGAAAGCATTTCTGCTTTCCCCCTGGAATTTGGAGCGGGAGAAGAGTCTCGAACTCTCGACCTATACCTTGGCAAGGTATCGCTCTACCAACTGAGCTACTCCCGCAGAACAGGGGCGCATTTTAGCGGCGGATTGTCTTCTGTCAACCGACGGCACCATCTTTTTTTAAAAAAAGTCAGGCCTGCAGCGCGGCGGTACGATGCGGCTGAATCGTCTGCAGCAACTGGTTGAAAACCTTCGGCGTGCCGCCGACGATGTTGCCCGTCTGAAGGTAGTTGCCTTCGCCGGCGAGGTCGCTGACGAGGCCGCCGGCTTCTAGGATCAGCAGTGCGCCGGCTGCCATGTCCCAGGGCGACAGACCGAATTCCCAGAAGCCGTCGAGGCGTCCGGCGGCGACCCAGGCAAGGTCCAGCGAAGCGGCGCCGGGGCGACGCACGCCGGCGCAGCGGCGGGTCATTTCCTTGAAGATCGCCAGGTAGGCGTCGACATGGTCGAACATGCGGTAGGGAAAGCCGGTGCCGAGCAGTGCCTCGTCGATCTTGGCGCGCTTGCTGACACGGATGCGCTTGTCGTTGAGAAATGCACCGGCGCCCTTGCTGGCGGTGAAGAGTTCGTTGCGGTTCGGGTCGAAGATCACGGCGTGCGTCAGCACGCCCTTGTGGGCCAGCGCGATGGACACGGCGTATTGCGGGAAGCCGTGGATGAAGTTGGTGGTGCCGTCGAGCGGATCGATGATCCACTGGTATTCGGGATTTTCGTCATCGTTGCCGCTACGGCCGGACTCCTCGGCGAGGATGGCATGGCTGGGATAGACTTCGCGCAGGGTGTCGATGATGGCAGCTTCGGCGGCACGGTCGACTTCGGTGACGAAATCGTTCTGCTGCTTGACGCTGACCGTGATCTGGCCGAGGTCGAGGCTGGCGCGGCCGATGATGCTGCCGGCGCGGCGGGCGGCCTTGATGGCCGTATTGAGCATGGGATGCATGGCAGGCGGGGCGATGGCCCGTTCAAAGAGAAACGATGAATTCTAAACTGTCGGCATTTGCTGCGCCTGATTCAATGAGCCGTGTGCGAGTGGTCCTGTCCCGCACCAGTCACCCGGGCAATATCGGCGCTGCAGCCCGGGCGATGAAGACGATGGGGTTTTCGCGTCTGGTACTGGTGCGTCCGAAAATCTTTCCGGACCCGCAGGCTGAAGCGATGGCCTCGGGCGCCGGGGATGTGCTCGCTTCGGCCAGCGTCGTCGACACGCTCGCCGAGGCGCTGCAGGGGGTCGAGCTGACGGTGGCGCTGACGGCGCGGCGCCGCGACCTTGCGACGGAACCGCTCTGGGCGCGCGACGGG
>JAVEWF010000072.1:0-11381 GCA_034004665.1 Rhodocyclaceae bacterium
CGTGCCGGTTTCGGTCGATACGAACAAGCCGGAGGTGATGCGCGCGGCGATCGGGGAGGGGGCGTCGATGATCAACGACATCGCCGCCCTGTGTGCGCCCGGGGCGATGGATGTCGTGGCTGGCAGCGATGCCGCTGTCTGCTTGATGCACATGCAGGGCGAGCCGCGCACCATGCAGGCCAATCCGCACTATGACGACGTGGTCGCCGAGGTGCATGACTTTCTGGCGGCGCGCGTCGCTGCCTGCGCGCAGTCCGGCATTGCGATGAACCGGCTGCTGGTCGATCCCGGCTTCGGTTTCGGCAAGACGGTGGCGCACAACTACACGCTGCTGCGGGAACTGCAGCGCTTCACCGAAATGGGTGCGCCCGTGCTGGCGGGGCTTTCGCGCAAGTCGATGCTCGGTGCCGTGACCGGACGGGCGAACGGCGTGGCGCGTCTGCCGGCCAGCATCGCCGCGGCCCTGCTGGCGGTGGATAGGGGGGCGAGCGTCGTGCGCGTGCATGACGTCGCCGCGACGAAGGATGCGCTGGCCGTCCGGGCCGCGCTGGAAGAGGACAGGTAATCATGGCAAGACAGTATTTCGGCACGGATGGCGTGCGCGGCCGCGTCGGGCAGTATCCGATCACACCGGATTTCGCATTGCGCCTCGGTTTCGCCGCCGGCGAGACGCTGGTCGCCCATGCGCGATCCCTCGGACACGCCCAGGATGGCGAGCGGCCGGCGGTGCTGATCGGCAAGGACACGCGCATTTCCGGCTACATGCTGGAAGCGGCCCTCGAATCGGGCTTCGCCGCCGCCGGCGTGGATGTGATGCTGTGCGGGCCGATGCCGACGCCGGCCGTGGCCTACCTCACGCGCGCCCTGCGGCTCGCTGCCGGCGTGGTGATCTCAGCCTCGCACAATCCCTACGACGACAACGGCATCAAGTTCTTCGCCGCCGGCGGCTACAAGCTGCCGGACGCCATCGAGGAGGAGATCGAGGCGCGTCTCGAGCAGCCGATGGGCTGCCGCGACTCGGCACAGCTCGGCAAGGCGCGGCGCATCGACGATGCGGCCGGCCGTTACATCGAATTCTGCAAGAGCACGTTCCCGAACGAACTCGACCTGCGTGGCTTGAAACTGGTCGTCGATTGCGCCCACGGCGCGGCTTACAGCGTCGCTCCGAAGGTTTTCCATGAACTGGGCGCCGAGGTGGTCGCCGTCGGTGCGTCCCCGGACGGCCTCAACATCAACGCCGGGGTCGGCGCGACGAAACCGAAATTCCTGCAGGAGCAGGTATTGCAGCACGGTGCCGACATCGGGCTGGCGCTCGACGGCGATGCCGACCGCCTGCTGGTGGTCGATGCGTCCGGCCGCCTGTTCGACGGCGACGAGCTGCTCTACATCATCGCCCGCAACCGTCCGGACCTGCCGGGAGTCGTGGGTACGCTGATGAGCAACCTCGGCTTCGAACAGGCCATCGGCCGGCTCGGCGTCGGTTTCGCCCGGGCCAAGGTCGGCGACCGCTATGTGCTCGAACTGATGCAGGAGAGGGGCTGGACACTCGGCGGCGAGAATTCGGGCCATATCATCTGCCTCGACCGGCATACCACCGGCGATGGCACGGTCGCTGCCCTGCAGGTGCTCGCGGCACTCAAGGAGCGTGGCGAGACGCTGGACGAGGCCTGCGCCGACCTGGCGATGTTTCCGCAGAAGCTCATCAACGTGCGCCTCGCCTCGTCCGGTTTCGACTGGAAGGCGGATGCCGGCATCACCGCGGCTGTCCGGGCGGCAGAAGGCGCACTGAACGGCAACGGCCGCGTGTTGCTGCGTCCATCCGGCACCGAGCCGCTGCTGCGCGTGATGGTCGAGGGCAGCGACGAGGCGCTGGTGCTGGTGCAGGCCGAGGCGATCGCCGCGGTCGTGCGGAAGGCGGCCGGGGCCTGAATCTGCATCACGGCCGCCGTCCTGTCGGCGCCGACTTTTCCCGTGGAGCGTCCGCGGTCAGGCGGTTAATGCGCCGTGGCGTCGCCGCTCGATGAACAGTGCGCTGCCCGGAATTTTCTTGGCCTGCTTCTTCGTGCTGCCGAGAGCGCTGGATACTTCGTGGTGACTGTGGAACAGGTACGTCTCGACTGCAAGGGCACCGATCGAGAGTGCCGGTAGCGGATGAAAGACTCGAGTGCCCCGCCTGTTTTCCGCAAAGTACCCGCCTTGGGCCAGATGTTCTGGATTGGCGTGCGCGACGATTGAAGCATCGAAGGCGGTGAGGATCGCACGACAGCGCTCTTCCCAATCGTGGCTCTGCATCAGCAGGATGAAGTCGTCTCCGCCGACATGGCCGATGAAATCCTGCCGTGGTTCGCAATGACGGGTCAGCAGGGTGGCGACCAACTGGATGATTCGGTCGCCTTCGCGATAGCCGTAGCAATCGTTGTACGGCTTGAAATGATCCAGGTCGCAATAGCAGGCGATGAAGGCGACCTCGTTCGCGAGCAGGCGGTCGATGTGTTCGTTGATTGGCACGTTGCCGGGCAGCTGGGTCAGCGGATTGGCATAGCGTGCGGCGCGAATCTGCATGTCGGTGATCAACCCCATCAACGTCTGTGCAGTGCCAATGCCGAGATAGCGATCATTTTCGGTCACGATGAAGCCGTCGATGAGCTGGTGAGGTTCGGCAAATCCGAGCATCTGACCGAGCTCCTGTACGGGTGTCGAGTGATCAACGCGGATCGGTGTCGCATTCATGAACTGGGTGCAAGGCCGCCGGCCATAGAGTTCGCGGCGGAACGGGCGGGCGAACCGGTCGATCAGTGAGTAGCGGTTGATCAGCCCCAGCGGGCTGCCTTCGTGGCTGACTACCGGTAGCGCGATCTGTTCGGGTTGGGCGGCGAAGCGATCGTAGGCCTCGTCATTGAGCATGTGCGGCGCCAGAGGGGCGACGGTCTGGACGAGCTGGCGCACGGTCGCACCGGACTGGCTGTGCTGGCGCGGGAACACGATCAGGTTGCACTGGTTGAGCAGTTGCCGGACCGAAGTTGAAGGCCGGGGTTCCGGATCCGCCATCGGACGTGCGATCAGAAAACCCTGGCCGTGAGCGATACCCAGATCGCGCACGGTGGCGAATTCGCTGCCCGTCTCGATGCCTTCCGCGATCAGGCCGGCACCGCAGCTTTCGGCGATATCGCGCATGGCCTGCACAAGGCGGAATTTGAGAGGATCGTCAGCGATGCCGCGAATGAAGTGCTGATCGACCTTGACGAAATCAGGATTGATTTCCGACCACATGCGCAGATTGGAAAAACCTTCACCGAGATCGTCGATCGCGATCTGGTAGCCTTGATTGCGGTAATGATCCAGCACCTCCCGCAACGCGCCAAAATCGCCCACCTGCTGGTTCTCGGTGACTTCGATGACGATCTGTCCGGGGCGCAGATGCAATTCCTGCAACAGTTGCCGCGTCTCCCCGTCGCTGAAGCGGGGATCGGCAAGACTGGCGATGCTTGCATTGATGAACAGGCGCCCCTCCAGTTTCAGGCGCGCGAAATCCTGCAGGACGATTTCGCGGCAGAGACGTTCGAACTCGACGGTCAGGCCGCATTCGTGGGCAAGGCCGAACAGGATGGCGGGACTATGCAGGGCTGAGTCGGCCGGTCCGCGAATCAGCCCTTCATAGCCGAAATAGCGCTGACCACGAAACTCGAGGATGGGCTGGAATACCGCATACAGGTTGCGCTGTTCATAAAGCCGTATGAATGCGCGCAGGTTTTCCTCCGTCAGCCAGTGGCAGGGAGCGCCATTGCATGAGTTGGCAGGGAATGGACGCAAACGCTCCAGCGTCGTCGCACTGGGTGTGTCACGCAGGCGAGGCGAGTCGCCGGTTTTCGGCAACGCTGATTCAGGTAAACAGGAATTCATGATGGATCTGCAGAAATCCGAACCCGGTCATCCTATCCGCCGGTTGTGACAGGCTGGTGACGCAGGCGGGTCAGTCCGGAACGCAACGAAAGACGGTGCGATCCTCCTGGTGTGCCGGGTGATGCAGGATCGTCTCATGCAGCAGGTTCACATAACGATCATGGATCAGCGACCAGTCGAGGTGTTGGACGCTGCTTGTACAGCGAGTACGTCGGTCCGCAAGCAGATGCCGTGCAGGAACGAGTTCCACGGCGGCGTCAATGAAGGCGGAGGCATCCCCTGGAGGAACGGATCGGCCGTTTTCGCCCGTCACGATCAGGTCGCTTGCAGCCGCGTAGTCGAAGGCGACGACCGGAAGGCCGCTGGCCAGTGCTTCGCTGACGACGTTGCCGAAGGTTTCGGTGAGGCTGGGAAACACGAACAGATCCGCGCTGGCGTAATGTTCCGCCAGTGCCTCGCCGCGCTTGGTGCCGACGAACAGGCATTCCGGGTGCTGCCTGCAGAGCGTTTCGCGCAGCGGACCGTCGCCGACGCAGACCATGCGGGCGTTCGGATGAAGGCGACGGATTGCCGAGAATGCCCGCAGTGCCAGATCGAGGTTCTTTTCCGGAGCCATGCGGCCGACGATGATGACCACGGAGTCATGTTCGCCAGCTCCCCACGATTTCCGCAGCTCTGCCGAACGCCTGCCGGGATGGAACAGCCGCGTGTCCACGCCGCGGGACAGCACGCCGACATTGCGGAAGCCGCGACATGCGAGTTGCTCCGCCAGTTCCGGAGTCGGCACCAGCGTGGTGGCGGTGCGGTTGTGGAACCATCGCAGATAGCGCTCGATGCTGCCCTGCAGCCAGCCGATCCCATAGTGGCGGCTGTAGCTGTGGAAGTTGGTATGGAAGGTCGAAACGACAGGAATGTCCAGTCGACGGGCGGCGATCAGAGCCGAAAAGCCGAGGGGACCTTCGGTGGCAATATGAACGATGTCAGGCCGGCGAGTTCTCCAGGCTTGAAGGAGCCGCCGGACGGATGGAAGTCCAAAACGCAGTTCCGGATAACGCGGGATGGGTAGCCCCGGCGTCAGCAGATGATTTTCAGGTGTATGCCCGGCAGCTTCCTGCGCCTGTCGAGGGCGCACGATGCTCATGCGGTGGCCGCCGGCGGCGAGACCATCGGCCAGTCGTCCCAGGGTCATCGCCACGCCATTGACTTCCGGCGGGTAGGTTTCCGTGACCAGCGCGATCCTGAGCCTGCCCGGGCGGGTCATCGTCAGACTGCGGCGCGCAGAGGCAGCAGGGCGGGCAACGCGTTGCGCCATTCGATCAGTTCGAGCTTCCCGTCGACGTGCTCGATGATGGCGGTACAGCTGTCGACCCAGTCGCCGCAGTTGATGTACAGGACATCGTCCATCGGCCGGATGGTGGCGCTGTGGATGTGGCCGCAGACGACGCCGTCGAGGCCGCGCTCCCGCACGGTGCGGATCACGGCATCCTCGAAGTCGAAGATGAAGGAGACGGCGCTCTTGACGCGGCGCTTGGCGTATCCGGCCAGCGACCAGTAGCCGGAGATGCGCAGTGTGCGGCGCCACCATGAGAGCCAGGCGTTGATACGGACGAGGATGTTGTAGCCGATGTCGCCGAGCACCGCCAGCCAGCGGTGATGACGCGTCACCTGGTCGAACGCGTCGCCGTGCAGCAGCAGCAGCCGCTTGCCGTCGGCAGTCTCATGGACATGCTCGCCCGCAATGCGGATGTCGCCGAAGGAGGCACCGATATGCTCGCGCAGGACTTCGTCGTGGTTGCCCGGAATCAGCGTGACTTGCTCGCCGTGCCGTGCCCTGCGCAGGATTTTCTGCACGACGGTGTTCTGGGCCGCGGTCCAGTGGATCGAGCGGCTCATGGCCCAGAAATCGACGATGTCGCCGAGCAGGAACAGGTGGTCGGCCTCGTATTCGCGGAGGAAGGCTACCAGGCTGTCGGCCTGACAGCCGCGCGTGCCGAGGTGGATGTCCGACAGGAAAATGCTGCGCACCTTCATGGCGCACAGCATGCGCCGGCGTAGCTACGCGTTGATGAAACCCCGGTGAAGGATTTGTGTCAGCCGAACAGCACCAGCAGCCAGACCGCCGCGACGTTGATCAGCGCGATCAGTACCGCGGCGCTGCCGATGTCCTTGGCGCGCTTGGCGAGGTGATGGTGGTCGAGCGAGACGCGGTCGACGACCGCCTCGATGGCCGAGTTGATGAGTTCGACGACCAGTACCAGCAGCACGCTGCCGATCATCAGCGCCTTGCCGAGGCCGCTGGCCGGCATGAAGAAGGCCGCCGGAATCAGGACCAACGCGAGCCAGGTTTCCTGGCGGAAGGCATCCTCGTGACGATAGGCGGCGGAGAGGCCGTCCAGTGAATACCGGAAGGCATTGATCAGTCGGACGAGGCCGGTCTTTCCCTTGAACGGGCTTTCCGCCTCGCCGCTCCGTGGCGCGTGTGGTGTGTCCATGCGCGGAAGATATCAGCTTTGCCGGGCGGGCTGTTTTGCGACATCGCGATAAACGTCGGCCAGTCGTTTTGCGCAGGCGGTCGTGGTCCATTCGCCGGCGAAGTCCTGCGCGGCGATCGACATTTCCCTGCGTCGTGGCGGATCGTTGGCGAGTGCCGCCATTGCCTGGCCGAACGCCTCGGGTTCCTGCGGCGCGGGCAGGGCGCCGCGGCGCGGCTCGACGATCTCGCGGGTGCCGAGTGCGGCGAAGGCGAGCACCGGCAGGCCGGCGGCCATGGCTTCCAGCAGCACCAGCCCCTGGGTTTCGGTGCGCGAGGCGAAGACGAACAGGTCGGCGGCGGCATAGCAGTCCGGCAGTTCGTCGAAGCGGTCGAGATAGCCGACGAAATGCACGCTGGACTCGATCCCGAGCCTGGCTGACTGTTTCTTGAGGGCTGGCAGGGCCGGGCCTTCGCCGGCGATGACCAGCACGAGGCCCGGGCAATCCCGCAAGGCGTGGGGCAGGGCATCGAGCAGGAAACCGATGTTCTTCTCGTGGGCGGCGCGGCCGACGAATAGCGCCATCGGCGAGTGGGCCGGAATACCGTGGCAGCGGCGAAAGTCGGCGCCGGGTGGACGGCGGGTGCGGCTGAACCGTTCGAGCGGAATGCCGGTCGGCACCCGGTGCATCGGGGCGGTCACGCCGTAGCCGGCCAGCGTTTGGTGCATGGCGCTGGACGGAACGATGACGGCATCGAGCGCATTGCATTGCCGGCGGGCGAGACCGCGCGCGAGACCCCGCAGCATGTCTTTCGGCGCTACGGGAACGTAGTTGTGAAGGTATTCCTCGAAATGCGTGTGGTAGGTCGCAAGGCAGGGCACGCGGCGTTCACGCGCATGGCGCAGGCCGGCATAGTGTGCGGCGAATGGTGTCTGGACATGGACGAGGTCGTGGGCCAGTTGGTCCGTCGCCGCGAGCGTTCGCTTGAGCGTGCCGAAGTCCATGAGGCGGTCTTCGGGGTCGAAGGGAACACGGCGCGATGCGACGCGGGTCACCCGCTCGTCGTCGCCGTGCGGAGCCGGGTAGCGGGGTGCCACGACGTCGACTTCGATACCTTCGGCGGCCAGCGCGTGCCGAAAGGATTCGATGGAAGTCGAGACGCCGTTGATGCGCGGGAAATAGACATCCGAGATCATGAGTATTCGCATGGACCGGCATCATCGCCGACCCACGTTTCACCCATGTTTCAATCTCTTCAGGGCAGCATCGCGCCGCGGATCGCGTAATAGAAGACGGCGCCGAGCAGTGCGGAGGCCGGCACGGTGATGACCCAGGCGGCGGCGATCTTCATCAGCTGGGAGCGCTTGACCAGCTCGCCGCGATACACCTTGCGCAGGCCCTTGCGATCGCGCGACGAGAAAAGCTCGGGGCTGACGTGAGCCTTGTGCTCGCGCTTGAGGGCTTCGAGCATGTCGCCTTTTTCCCGGATGGGGGCCTTGTCGAACCGTTGCAGGTAGGCCTCGATGGCTGACTGGTCGGTGTGGGGGTGGTGGGAGAGGATTTCGTCGACCATGCGGGCGTAGTTCGACTTCAGGTATTCGCGCAGGAAACCGACGCCGAAGACGCCGCCGACAGCGATATGGGTGGAGCTGACCGGCAGCCCGAGCTGGCTGGCGAGGATGACCGTGATCGTGGCGGACATGGCGATGCAGTAGGCGCGCATCTGGTCGAGTTCGGTGATTTCGGAACCGACGGTGCGGATGAGCTTCGGGCCGAACAGTGCCAGGCCGATGGCGATGCCGATCGCACCGACCATCATCACCCACAGCGGAATGGCGGCGGATTTGCCGACATTGCTGGTGCCGAGTACGTCGGCGATCGCGGCCAGCGGGCCGACGGCGTTGGCCACGTCGTTTGCGCCGTGGGCGAAGCTCAGCAGCGCCGCGGCGAAGATGAGCGGTACGGTGAACATGGCGTTAACACGTGCCTTGAAGGTGGTTCCCTCGGCCAGCGGCAGACGGGACTGGCGGTCGATGCGTGGCCGGATCAGGAAATAGACGGCAGCAGCCACCGCAAATCCGGCCAGCATGGAGGAGAGGAAGTCCATCTTCACGACCGCACGTACGCCCTTGAGCATCAGGTAGGTGGTAAAGACCCAGGCCATGAAGGCGACGAGGATCGGTACCGAGCGGCGCGACGCGGCCATCATGTCGCTCTGGTAGGTGACGCGGCGCTTGATGAGATAGAGGAAGGCGGCGGCGATGACGCCGCCCATGACCGGCGAGATCACCCAGCTGGCGGCGATCGCGCCCATCTTGTCCCAGTTGGCCGCGCCCCAGCCGCCCGCGGCGACGCCAGCCCCGAGCACGCCGCCGACGATGGAATGCGTCGTCGATACCGGCGCACCGATGGCGGTGGCGATATTGAGCCAGATGGCGCCGGCGAGCAGGGCGGCCATCATGAGCCAGACGAAGACGTCGCTGCTCGCAACGGAGGAAGGGGCGATGATGCCGCCCCGGATGGTCTGCACGACGTCGCCACCCGCGATGAGGGCTCCCGCCGCCTCGCAGATCGCTGCGATGATCAGCGCGCCGGTCATCGTCAGGGCACGGGAACCAACGGCCGGGCCGACGTTGTTGGCGACATCGTTGGCGCCGATGTTCATCGCCATGTAGCCGCCGATCATGGCGGCGATGATGAGGAGGAAACTGCCTCCACCTCTGGCCCATGTGTAGAACATCACCCCGATGATGAAGAGCAGCGCCATGCCGAAGCGGAAAAGCTCGCGTTGCGCTTTGCGCGTCGCTTTTTCTATGTCGTTGATATTGCTGAGTTCCATGATGTTCATTACAGTTTTGTTACGGAATTATGCTCCCAAGGGGCGGGCTTCGCATGTGGTAGCGCTTTCGGATTCACGGAAAGGGGTCATGGCCGGATGGCTTCATTGTCACGGAGTTGTCACATTCGATGCCTAAAGTGCGCACCGTTCGACCTGTAATCATTCCCAAGGAGAGATGAAGATGATCAAGGTTTCCAAGTGGCTGGCGACTTCCCTCGTCGCGGTTTCCCTCGCTGCGAGCGCCAATGTCGCCCTGGCCGCCGATTTGACCGGTGCCGGCGCGACCTTCCCTTTTGCTGTCTATACCAAGTGGGCCGAGGCCTACAAGGCGAAAACCGGCAACACGGTGAATTACCAGGGCATCGGTTCATCCGGCGGCATCAAGCAGATCAAGGCCAAGACGGTCGATTTCGGCGGTACCGATTCGCCCGTGAAAGCCGAGGAACTGGGGGCCAGCGGCCTGATCCAGATTCCCACGGTCATGGGAGGCGCCACGCTCGTCGTCAATCTGCCCGGTATCAAGTCCGGCGACATCAAGCTGGACGGTCCGACGGCTGCCGATATCTTCCGTGGCGCGGTCGCCAAGTGGAACGATGCCGCCATTGCCAAGCTGAATCCGGGCGTGAAACTGCCCGATACCGCCATCACCATCGTGCATCGTTCCGACGGCTCCGGTACGACCGACGTCGTCACCAGCTATCTGGCCCGCCAGTCCGAGGCGTTCAAGACAGAAGTCGGCGCTGGCAAGACGGTGAACTGGAAAGGCAACGAAGTCGGCGGCAAGGGCAATCCCGGTGTGGCGGCCAACGTGACGAAAATCGTCGGAGCCATCGGCTACGTCGATCTCGCCGACGCACAGAAGAACGGCATGACTTTCATCGCACTTAAGAACAAGGCGGGCAATTTCGTTCTGCCGAGCCAGCAGGCGATTGCCGATGCCGCCGGCGGTGCCGATTTCAGCGTCAAGGGCATGTCACCCGACCTGATCGACCAGTCGCACAAGAATGCCTGGCCGATCACCACCGCCACCTATGTGCTTGCTTACGCTTCGGGACGCGATGCCGAGAAACAGAAAAGCGTGGTCGACTTCTTCGGTTGGTCGCTGAACAACGGCCAGAAGATGGCCGAGGAACTGGGTTTCGTGGCGCTGCCCGGCAACGTGGTCAAGATGGTCGAAGCCGAGCTGAAGAAGATCAAGTAAGCTTGACCCGTTTCCCTGGCTGCGACGCAGCCAGGATTTCTTCCTCTGGCACTTCGTTCTTCGGGGCGAGGTGTCTGACGAAGAAAACGAAATCGACATGAACCCATCGAATCCTACCCAGGTGGCAAGCGCCGTGCCGGCGATCGACCCGCAGGCTGAAAGAGTCAAGGTCTTCAAGCGGCAGGATGCCGTCTTCCACAAGTTGACCCTGTCGTTCGCGCTGATCGTTCTCGTCGTCCTGGCCGGCATCCTGATATCGCTGGCCATCGAGGCCGTGCCGGCCTTCCGCCAGTTCGGCGTGGGTTTCCTCTGGAGCAGCGTGTGGAACGTGCCCGACGATGTGTACGGGGCCGTGATCGCTTCCTATGGCACGCTGACCACTTCGCTCATCGCCCTGGTCATTGCCGTGCCGGTCAGTTTCGGCATCGCCCTCTTTCTGACCGAGACCTGTCCGGTATGGCTCAAGCGGCCGCTCGGCACGGCGATCGAACTGCTCGCCGGGGTCCCGTCGATCATCTACGGCATCTGGGGCCTGTTCATCTTCGCCCCGCTGTTCGCCGAACACGTCCAGCCTTACCTGCAGACCGTGCTCGGCGATGTCCCCGTGATCGGCGGCTGGTTTTCCGGTCCGCCGATCGGTATCGGCATCCTGTCCGCCGGCATCGTGCTGTCGTTGATGGTGATTCCCTTCGTCGCATCGGTGATGCGCGACGTCTTCGAAACCGTGCCGCCGGTACTCAAGGAGTCGGCCTACGGCGTCGGTGCCACGACCTGGGAGGTGGTGTGGAACATCGTCCTGCCCTATACCCGCGTCGGTGTCATCGGCGGCATCATGCTGGGGCTCGGGCGGGCGCTCGGCGAAACCATGGCGGTGACCTTCGTCATCGGCAATGCCAACAAGATTACCGGCAGCCTGTTCTCGCCTGGCAACTCGATCGCCTCGGTGCTGGCCAACGAGTTCGGCGAAGC
>JAVEWF010000073.1:0-11282 GCA_034004665.1 Rhodocyclaceae bacterium
CTCGATCTGCGCAGGCGGCACCACCACCTGGGCCGGCAGGCGAATACCGCCGCGCGCCTGCATCTCGCCGAGCGTCGCGACGGCGACCCCCTGGCGGGCGCCCTGTTCCGGCGTCATCCGGATCTCGGCGGCTCCCGCCAGCCACGGCAAGCAGACGAGCAGAAAGGAAGCAAGGAGGCGCATGGGCTTATTCCGTCCTGGCGAATTTGCAGGCATTGACGTCGAGGCTGACCTTGTCGCCGACCCTCGCATCCATGCCTTCGGGCACCGGGAAGGCACGCCAGCGCAGATGCGAGTTGCCCGTGTAGCGGATCAATGCGTAGACGCTGCCCGGCTCTGCAGGCGCACAGGTATTCGACAGGCGATCGACGATTGCCCGGCTGCTGCCGACCTCCGTCACCGTACCGGGACGCCAGCCATCCCTGTGTACATACTCCGGACCCAGGCTCGCGCAGCCCCCCAGCACGGCGCTGGCGAACAGCACACTGAATCCTGCAGCGATATTCATGATGTTTTCCTTTCCTTGAAGGGCTTGAGGCATGGCCACCCACCCGATGGGAGCGCCGTCATGGAGCGGCTGTCTCGCCATTGCCGGGGACAGGCGAGGATCCTAGGCCGCGAAACTTAAGGGGGCCTTATGGGAACTTTTGGCGCTGCGCTTCGTTCTAGCATCAGCACAATGCCGGACCGGGATGGCCCACGACGACAAAGGAACGAGCCGGAGGATGGATGACGCGGACGAAGTATTGGCCTTGCGCGCCCGGGCGGGCGACCGGCAGGCGTTCACCCGCCTGGTGCGCCGCCACCAGGAGCGCGTGTTCCGCTTCGTCCTGCGCATGCTCGACAGTCGCGACGAAGCGATGGACCTGACCCAGGACGCCTTCCTCAGGGCCTGGAACGCCCTGCCCGGCTGGCGGCCCGAAGCGCGCTTCGCCACCTGGCTGTTCCAGATCGCCCGCAACGCGGCCCTCGACCTGCTGCGCCGCCGACAGCGGGTCGAATTCGTCCCCCTCGATCCCGACGCGCCCGGGGAGACGATGTTCGAGCCGCACGACACGGCGCCGTCGCCCGAGCAACGGCTTGCCGACCGGCAGCGCATCGGCCTGCTGGAGCGCGCCCTCGGCGCGCTGCCGGCCGGGCAGCGCGAGATCCTGCTGCTGCGCGAACTGGAAGACATGAGCTATGCCGAGATCGCAGCAACGCTCGGCATTCAGGAGGGCACCGTCAAGTCGCGCCTCGCCCGGGCGCGCGCCGCCGCCCTCGCCCACTACCGCCACCACGCCGGGGAGAGTCCTGATGACCGATCCGCATGAAACCCACGTCACCGACGACGATCTGTCCGCCTATCTCGACGCCGAACTCGCCAGCACCGAGCGCCGCCGCGTCGCTGACCACCTCGCCGGCTGCCCGCGCTGCACCGCACGCCTTGCCGATTTCGCCGCCTTGTCCGCCGACTTCGACCGGCTGCCGCAGGACAGCCTCGGCTGCGACCTCGCCGGCGTCATCGCGGGCCGGATCGCGGCCGCGCCCCGCCCGCGACCGCGCGCGCCGGGCTGGCGCGGCCTGCTGCCGCTCGGCTTCGGCGCGGCGGCCTCCGTCGCGCTGGGCATCGCCATGGGCGCGGCCCTGGTTGGCGGCGGCGCGGCGCTGCCCCGGCCGGCCGTGCTGAGCGTGTTCGATCCCATTCCACCGGGCAGCCTCTGCCCCGGCCCGGAATCCTGTTACGCCAGGGGCACCCTTCCGATGGGAGCGATGCGATGAGTCCCGGACTGCTGCGAACCCTGCTGGTCTTTTCCCTGCTGATCAACGTCGGCGTGCTCGGCGGCGCGGCCTACCGTGCGCTGTCCGCGGACGCCTTCCCCGGCCTGCCGCGCCACCTCGGGCTGGACGCCGGGCAGACGCAGCGCTGGCACGAGGCTGAACGCGACTTCCTCGCCCGGCTCGCCGACGGCGCCACGGCGATCCAGGCACACCGCGACCGCATGATCCGAACGATCTTTGCCGACACGCCCGACCTGGCCGTGATCGACGCCGAGCGCGCCGCCATCGCGGCACTGCAGGACACGCAACAGAAGCGCGTGATCGAGCAGCTGCTCAGGGAACGCGAACTGCTCGACGCGCAGCAGCGCGCGCGGCTCGCCGCATTGCTGCTCACGCAGCCGGCCGCCCCCTCGGGCTTCGAACGGCTGCACCGCGACTGATCCGCAGGAACATTCGGGCACCGCGTTCGTTGAAGGGAGGCGGCCGGCATTCGCCGCCGACCTTTTCGACAATCACCGCTGGAGAAAACAGCCATGAAACATCCGCTCCCGACCATCCTCGCCCTGTTCACCCTCGCCGCCACCGGCCCGGCCTTCGCCGCGAACGATGCCCACGACCACGGCCATGAAGCGCACGGCGTCACGCTGCAGCTCAACGCCGGCCAGAAATGGCAGACCGACGCGGCCCTGCGCAAGGCGATGGGCGAAATCCGTCAGTCGATGGCGGGTTCGCTGCACGCCATCCACGAGAACAAGCTGTCGCCAAAGGGCTACAACGGCTTGGCGAAGAAGGTGGAAACCGCCGTCGGCGACATCCTCGCCAACTGCAAGCTGCCGCCCGCAGCGGACGCCCAGCTGCACCTCGTCGTTGCCGACCTGCTCGCCGGCGCCGGACAGATGGCCGGCAAGGCGAAACCGGCCGGACACATGGACGGCGCGGTCAAGGTGATCGGCGCCCTCGACAACTACGGCAAGTATTTCGACGACCCAGGCTTCCAGCCCGTCGCGCACTGACGGGCAAGGATCAGTACAGCACTTCGTGCCAGCGGCCGGCGGTCTGCAGCGCATCCTTGGCCTGCAGCCAGGCATCTTCCGAACCTGCGATGCCGGCCAGCGTCTTCTCGATGGGCGCCTGCATGTCATGTACGCCGGCCAGATAGACATGCGTGCCGGGCGCCTGCAGCATCTCCCACACCTCGGCGGCATTCTGCGCGATGGCCTGGTCGAGCGCGACGGGCGCATCGAAGACCGGACGCGGGCTGACGGCCTGGAAGGCCTTGAAGGTCGGCTGGTAGACGTACTGCGACAGGTCCTTGTTCTCGTCGTTCATGTAGAGCATTTCGAGGCCGGTCTTTGCGCCGTAGAACAGGCGCACCTTGCCCTCCCAGGTGCCGTACTTCTCGTAGATCGTGCGGATCAGCGCGCGGAAGGGCGCGATGCCCGTGCCCATGCCGATCATCAGGATGTCCGACTTGCGGCTCTCGGGCACGGCGAAGGGATAGCCGAAGGGGCCGGAAAACTCGACGCTGGCGCCCACCGGCAGATCGCACAGGTAGTTCGAGGCGATGCCCGGATAGCGCTCGCCGTTGAAGTCGTCGATGTAGTCGTGGCGCTTGACGCAGATGGCGAACTCGATGCCGCCGTCGCGCTCGGCCACCTCGTCGGCCACCAGATAGAGGCGCGGGTGGTACTTGTTGCCGTACTGGCCCGGCGCCATCACGCGCACGCACTGGCCCATGCGGCAGTCGAAGCCGAGATCGTCGCGGCGGAACACGAGATGGCGCACCTCTTCCGGCGATTCGGGCGGGGTGATGCGCTGCGAGCGCACCAGCGTGGCGGCATAGATCTTTCCGTCTTCTTGCATGGCTGGATTCCTGTGTGGGTATTGCGAATGCGGCGATGATACCGGAGCGCCGCAGCGGCTTGGCATATCGTCATGCGTCCGCAAAAAGTCGGTGCCGGCGGGACGGCGACAGACGCACTACAAGGGACAGTCTCACCTTTACGGCCTGCGAACGGACTGCGCCACGCCACGGCTGCCTGTCGGTGTTTTTTACAGTGCGCATTCACTGCGAACAGGCAACAGCGCCTACATACCTGATATCAAAGAATGGTTTCTATGTCGGTGCGGAATATGCTTCAAGAATTCCGGAGCCATTGCAGGGCGCATTGCTCTGTTCGGGCGGTTGCATGGGCGGTGCTCGGAGCTTGCGGATGGTTTTTTCGGGTTTTCCGGGCTGTCGGTTTTGTCACGGGAGGTCAAAAATGACAAAGAACAATCTGTATCGGCAGGTGCCCCTGGCGCTGCTTTCGTCCATCGCGCTGTTTATCGGGCTGGTGCCGCCGGCATCAGCCACACTACTGGTCGAGGGATCGAGCTGGAGCTATGTCTCCTATTATGACCATGCGAACTCCGATGCCTACACACTGCAGCAGGAAGTACAAAACACAGTGGCTGCAGGCCAATTCGCGACCTCGGCGAGCCTGAGCCAGAACAACTACGCCAAGTCCTCGGCCGGCATCGGCGACAACGGCTGGCTGACAGGGAAGATCGCCGTGGGCACGGCAAGGGACGAGTTCTACGATGGACAGGTCCTCCAGGCATATTCCCGTTCCGCTTACAGCGAAGACTGGCAACTCGGTACGGGCGCGTGCGTGGCCGAGGCCTGCCCGACCGTCGGTCTCTCCGTCAGCCTGTCGCAAACGGGCGTATTCACGCTCGGTGCCGCCAATTTCACTGTCGATTATTCGTTGCGGACTCCGAGCGAACTTATCAGCTTCTACTTCAACATCCATGACGAGGGCAATCCCTACGGCACCTCGGGCTGGCTGGCTCGCGAAAACCTGGGTACCGGCGCCATGAGTTCGACCGATGTCGATGTCGACTTCACTGATCTTGGGAATGGCCTCTGGGGCTTCTCCTACACCGCGGAAGCCTTCTTCACGACGAACCTAGCCGTCAGTGAAGCGCTCAGTCTCTCCGGTTCTGCGTGGGGGTCGGACGACACCGAGTATTTCGATTCCTACCATTCGTTCAATGCCGTCCTGGCGACCACCGATCCGGGTTACCTGCTCACGAGCGCCAGTGGACGACAGATCGGTACTTTGGACAACGGTGGGACAGTTCCCGAACCAGGCAGCCTGTATCTGCTTGGCGCTGGCTTGCTCGGACTGGCCTATCGGATGAAACGAGCCACATAGAGACAATGCGCGACCATGGCCCCACGATATCTGGCCGTGGGGCCATGGTCGTTACCGCTCAGGTAGCTTCGGGCGGGGGGCGAAAACCGCACTACCGCTGCTCCGCCAGCGCGCGAATGTCGTTGATCAACTCCTGCGCATGGGTGTCGGGATCGACATCGCGGTAGATCTTCGCGATCTGCCCGGCCGGATCGATCAGAAACGTATGGCGCTTCGCAAATTTCATGATGCCGAGGTTGAACAAGGCGCCATACTGCCTCGCCACCTCCCCGCCGGGGTCCGACAGCAGAGTGAATGACAACTGGTGCTTGTCCGCGAAGGCCTGATGGGAGGTGCCATCGTCGAGGCTGATCCCGACCACCCGGGTGTTGAGAGACCCGAAGATTTGAGCCGTGTCACGAAAGTTCTTCGCTTCCGTCGTACAACCCGGCGTGTTGTCCTTGGGGTAGAAATAAAGCACCAGCCACTGCCCCTTCCAGGCGGCCAGCGTGTGCAGCTGGCCGCCTGCATCCGGCAGGGTGAAGCCGGGCGCGATCATGCCGGGCACCAGTTGCTGGGCATGTGCAGCGAAGACCGGGAACAGCATAGCCATCAGGATCAGGATCCGTGTCAGTTTGAAGGGAAGGGCTGTCGTCATTCGGCGTAGCGCGGATAGGTCCGCGCGATGTATGCGGCGAGGTCGATGTCCTTGGGCGTGATACCCCCCGCGTCGTGGGTGCTCAACGCGATCTCTAGACGGTTATAGACGTTGGTCCACTCGGGGTGATGGTCATGCGCCTCCGCGTACAGGGCGACCGACGTCATGAAGGCGAATGCCTCCTTGAACGTCCGGAATCCGAGCGAGATGCACAGCTTTCCGTCGCGGACGAACCAGCGACCGGTACCGGCCTCCACGGAAGAAAGGAAGGCATCGATTTCAGCACCGGAAAGCTTTTTCGTCATGGCGACCTTCTGCTTGGGTTTCTGAAGCCAATATATATTCCCTACCGCATTAGTCAAGATTGGTTCCGGCAAACCACTCCGAACTGCGGCATCATGCGCGCCTCGCCACTCCCGTCGTCGCCCATGCCCCCCTCCCCCGCCCACGCCGCCACCGACTGGGGCATCGTCGCGATCTTCGCGGTGGTCTATCTCGGCATGTTCCTCGGCGGGCTGCCGCGGCTGCGGCTCGACCGCGCAGGGGTGGCGCTGCTCGGCGCAATCGCGGTGATCGGCATCGGGGCGGTGGATACCGCGGCGGCGGCGCGCGCGGTCGATCTGCCGACGATCCTGCTGCTCTTCTCGTTCATGGTGGTCTCGGCGCAGATGCGCCTCGGCGGCTTCTACACGGCCGTGACGCGCGGCGTGGCGGAACTGCCACTCGCGCCCGCCAACCTGCTCGGCGCGCTGCTCGCCGTCGCGGCAGCGCTCTCCGCCGTGTTCTCGAACGACATCGTCTGCCTCGCGATGACGCCGGTCGTCGCGCGCATCTGCCTGCAGCGCGGCCTGCCGCCGCTGCCTTTCCTCGTCGGACTGGCCTGCGCGGCGAACATCGGCTCGGCGGCGACGCTGATCGGCAACCCGCAGAACATGCTGATCGGTTCGGTGCTGCGCCTCGACTTCGCCGCCTACGCGGCGCGGGCGCTGCCGCCGGTGCTCCTCTCGCTCGTCGCGCTGTGGGCTTTCCTTGCCTGGCGGCTGCGCCGCGCGCCCGCCGTCCCGCCGGCGCCGACTTTGCCATCCGACGACGCGCCGCTCTTCGACCGCTGGCAGACCGCCAAGGGGCTGGCCGTCGCCACGGCCTTGCTGCTCGTCTTTCTGTTCACGAGTTGGCCGCGCGAGGTCGCCGCGCTGGTGGCAGCCGGCTTCCTGCTGCTTTCGCGGCGCTTCCATTCCTCGCACGTGCTCGGCTTCGTGGACTGGGAGCTGCTGGTGCTGTTCATCGGCCTGTTCGCCGTCAACCACGCCTTCGAGACCACCGGACTCGCGGCGCAGGCGGTCGGCTGGCTGGCGACGCAGGGCGTGCCTCTGGCCGAGCCGGGGCCGCTATTCGTCGCCGGGCTGGCGCTGTCCAACCTCGTCTCCAATGTGCCGGCCGTGATGCTGCTGATGCCGCATCTTCACGGACCCGAATCCGCCACCCAGCTCGCGCTGGTCAGTACCTTCGCCGGCAACCTGCTGCTGGTCGGCTCGATCGCCAACCTGATCGTCGTCGACCTCGCGAAGAAGAGCGGCATCGAGATCGGCTGGCGCGCGCACGCCGCGATCGGCGTGCCGGTGACATTGGCGACGCTGGCGATCTGCGCCTTCTGGCTGGCCTGAAAAAGTCGGCCCCGGCGGGACGGCCGCCTGCCGCCCGCGGAATGACAAATGCACCGCACAGGCCGGTACTTTGGTGATATCGTTGCCGCAACGGCCATCCGAAGCCGTGCAAACGATCCACCTCATGGCTGCACCGTCCACCCATTCCGCCGCCGCTGCTTCCGCCAAGCCCGCCTCGCTGGGCTTCCAGCGCCAGATCGTCCTGCCGGTGGTGGTCGTGTTGCTGGTCATCGTCGCCTCGCTGATCGTCGGCTTCGATCGCTATCTCGCCTGGCGGGTATCGATGCGGATGACGCAGACCACCGCGCAGGTGGCCAGCATCTGGCAGACCCTGCAACAGGATGCCGGCCGCCAGCTGGCCTGGTTCACCGCCGAGGCCGCCGCCGATCCCGAACTGCAGCAGGCGATGCGCCAGCGCGACGCGCGGGCCCTGCTGGCCCAGACCGACGCCCGATATCGCACCCTGAAAGCGGAGTTCGGCATCACGCACTGGTATTTCATCAGTCCGGATCGCCGCATCCTGCTGCGCGTGCATGCCCCGGACACGGCGGGCGACACGGTGGAGCGGGCCACGCTGCGCCAGGCCGTCGCGACCGACCAGCCGAGCACCGGGCTGGAGCTCGGCGCGACAGCCGCCCTGACGCTGCGCCATGTCCTGCCCTGGCGCGACGCACGGGGCGAACTGCTCGGCTATCTCGAGATGGGCATGGAAACCGAATGGTTCGTCGGCAAAATCAAGCCGATCGGCGGCATCGAAATCGCCGCGGCGGTACATAAGGCCTACACCCGGCCAGAACATTTCGACCTCGGCAAGCGGTCTTTCGGCTTCGTCGGCGACTGGGCCAGCCTGCCCGCCATCGCCCTCACCGAGCAGACGCTGACACCACTGCCGCCGGCGCTCTTGAACGCCTGGCAGGACCTTGCGGCCGGCGGCCCGCCGCCATCCCCGTTCCAGACCGAAAGCGACGGCCACCACTGGGTGGCCCATTTCCTGCCGCTGGCCGACATGGAAGGACGGCCGGTCGCCTCGCTCGCCCTGCTGCTGAACATCGACACGCAACAACAGTCCCGCCAGCGCGATTTCGCCCGCCTGATCGCAGGAGCGCTCGCGCTGGCCGTCCTGCTCGCCATCGCGCTGTCCTGGCGGGTGCGGCGCATCGAGGCGCGGGTGATGCGGGCGGAAGCCGCCGAAGCCGTGCGCAACGAGATGACCGCGCTCAAGTTCGCCGTCGCACGCGCCCTCCAGGCGGTCGACCGGCCGTTCGACGAACGCATCGACGCCGCTCTCTCGGCGCTGGAAAACATGCAGGGCATGCTGCCGGAAGGCGGGGCCTGGCTGGCGGTCGACGGCGTCGAGGCCGGCCGTTCGCGCTTCCACCGCGGCAATGCCCTGTGGCTGTCGCGTCCCGCCGACGCCGCCGCGGTGCGACGGGATGCAAGGCTGGTCGAAACGATCGCCGCCTGTCCGCACCGCCTGGACGACCAGCCCGAGCATGGTCACTACCAGGTCTCCCTGCGGCACGGCCACGAATCCGTCGGCATGCTGGTCCTCGACACCCTGCCCGCCCCGGTCGTCGATACGGTGCGCCTCGATGCGCTCGAACAGATCGGCAGCCTCTTCGCGCTGGCCGTCCTCAACGAGCGTGCATCGCGCCTGCTGCGCGAAGCCGCCGCCCAGGCCGAAGCCGCCAGCCGCGCGAAAAGCGAGTTCCTCGCCAACATGAGCCATGAAATCCGCACGCCGATGAACGGCGTCATCGGCATGACGCAACTGCTGCTCGACACGCCGCTGAACCCCGAGCAGCGCGAGTTCGCCGTGATCGTCAAGGACAGCGCCGAAGCGCTGCTGACCGTGATCAACGACATCCTCGACTTCTCCAAGGTCGAGGCCGGCAAGCTCGACATCGAAACCATCGACTTCGACCTGGCG
The DNA here is from genome assembly GCA_034004665.1 of Rhodocyclaceae bacterium. GTDB lineage: Bacteria > Pseudomonadota > Gammaproteobacteria > Burkholderiales > Rhodocyclaceae > Sulfuricystis. The sequence continues at coordinate 9,193 of JAVEWF010000073.1, forward strand.
ACCACCGTCGCCCAGACGGCGGACGTGCTTGCGGTCCGCGCTGCCGAGAAGGATCTCGAATTCGTCTGCGACATCGATCCGGGCCTGCCGCGCCGCCTGCGTGGCGACCCCGGCCGGCTGCGGCAGGTGCTGACCAATCTGGCCGGCAACGCGATCAAGTTCACCGCGGCCGGCGAGGTCGGCATCGTGGTGAAGGCCGGGAAGCGCATCGGCCGGCGGCAGGTCGTGCGCTTCGAGGTGCGCGACACCGGCATCGGCATTCCTCCGGAACAGCTCGGCAAGCTGTTCCAGCCCTTCAGCCAGGCCGACAGCTCCACGACGCGACGCTTCGGCGGCACCGGCCTCGGCCTGTCGATCTCCCGCCGCCTGGTCGAACTGATGGGCGGCGACATCGGTGTCGACAGCCAGCACGAACGGGGCTCCACCTTCTGGTTCACGCTGAACCTCGAACCGTCGGAAGACCAGGGGCCGGCCCCCGAATTGAACGACGAGGCCGACCTGTCCGGCTGCCGCATCCTCGTGGTCGACGACAACGACACCAACCGGCGCCTGCTGCTCGGCCTGCTCAAGTCCTGGGGATGCCTGGCCACCGAGGCGGCTGGCGGGGCGGAAGCCCTGCACCAGCTCAAGGCCGCCGTCGCCGCCGGCCACCCGTTCGAGATCGCGCTGCTCGACATGCACATGCCCGACCTGGACGGCGAAACGCTGGGCCGCCTGATCCGCGACGATCCGGCGCTCGCGGCCACCCGTCGCGTGATGCTCACCTCGGCGGCCATGCGCGGCGATGCCGCCCGGCTGCGCGCCGCCGGTTTCGACGCCTACCTCACCAAGCCGCTCAAGCAGGACCACATCCGGCGCTGCCTCGCCAGCCTGCGGAGACTGCAGCCCGACGCCGCGCCATCGCTCATCACCCGCCACAGCCTCGCCGAGGTGCCGCAGACCGGCTCGGGCCGCATCCTGCTCGTCGAGGACAACCCGACCAACCAGTTTCTGGCGCAGCGCCTGCTGGAAAAACGGGGCTACCGGGTCACGATCGCCGAAAACGGCGCCATCGCCCTCGGCCTGCTGGAACGCGAACCCTTCGATCTGGTGCTGATGGATTGCCAGATGCCGGTGATGGACGGCTACGAAGCGACGCGCCGGCTGCGCCGGAGCGGGACGGTGCCGAACCCGCAGCTGCCCGTCATCGCCATGACGGCCAACGCCATGGAAGGGGATCGCGAACTCTGCCTCGCCGCCGGCATGGACGATTACATCGCCAAGCCGATCGAGGCCGCCGAGCTGTTCGCCACGCTCGAACGCCATCGCGGCGCCGGTTGAATCACTCGCTCTCGAATTGCGTGAAGGCGCGATTCATGTTCGCGCGGTGCAGGTCCCGGTAATTTTCCAGATGGCGGAAGGCCGGCAGGTCGGCGTGACGCGTCAGCACTTCGTCCATCGGCTCCATGTCTTTCGCCGCCTTGCCGATCGTGCTGGCGAGGAACCCGTAATAGTCGCCGGTTTCGCGCTGCGCCTGGTCGAGGTCGCAGACGCGGCCGTGGCCCGGCACGATGCGCGCCGGCTTGAGCGCCGCGAGCGCCCGGAAGGCGGCCTGGCCGTTCCGCACGCTGGACCAGGGCAGCACGCCGAGCAGGCGGTCGACATAGACGAGGTCGCCGCCGAACACCACGCCCTGCTGCGGCAGATGCACCATGGCATCGCCCGGATAGTGCGCGTCCGTGTAGCGCAAGACGAAGGTTTCGCCGCCGAGCACCCGTGTCGCCGTCCCGTCGGCCCCGACTTTTGCGGGTGAGGCCGATGTCAGCGGTTCGGTACCGGCGAGGCGTTCGCCGAGGAAGCGCCTGAGGCCGTCGAGCTGCTGCCGTGCGTACTGCTGCTGCGTCGCCGCCGTGCGTTCGAGCGCGACGATCGCCGCGCCCTTGCCCGCGAAATACGCATTGCCGAGCCAGCGGTGGTCCTGGCTGCCGGTGTTGATGACCCAGCGCACGGGCAGGTCGGTGACGGCGCGGATCGCCGCCGCGAGCTTTTGCGCGCCGAGCCGGCTCGCGCCGCTGTCGATCAGCGCGACGCCCGCCGGCGTGACGACGAAG
>JAVEWF010000074.1:0-11145 GCA_034004665.1 Rhodocyclaceae bacterium
GCTGCGAAGCCGGCGGCGAAGAAAGCTGCTGCACCGAAGAAAGCGGCTGCGAAGCCGGCAGTGAAAAAAGCGGCCGCAAAGCCCGCTGTAAAGAAGGCTGCTGCGAAGCCGGCAGTGAAGAAGGCTGCTGCGAAGCCGGCGGCGAAAAAGGCTGCTGCACCGAAGAAAGCCGCTGCGAAACCCGCAGTGAAGAAGGCTGCCGCACCGAAGAAGGTCGCTGCGAAGCCGGCCGCGAAGAAGGCTGCTGCGCCGAAGAAGGCCGCTGCGAAGCCTGCTCCTGCGAAGCCTGCCCCGGCGCCTTCCACCGCTGCTGCACCCGGCATCAAGTCGTCGCTGAACCCGGCCGCTGCCTGGCCATTCCCGACCGGCTCGCGCCCTTCCTGATCCCTGATCCGGAAACGAGGCCGGCGTCGCTTGCGCGACCCCGGCCTTTTTTATTGTTCCCGCAGTGACCGCCCGGAATTCAGTGGGGCTTCAACACCGGAACAGGTCCGTCATGCGTACCAGGCCCTCGGCGAGCCGTTCTTCCGCGACCGTGTAGGCGAAGCGCATGAAACGGTGCGGCGCGTGGGCGCCGAAATCGAGCCCGGGCGTTGCGGCCACGCCTCCCTGCGCGATCAAGCGCCCGGCAAGCTCGAAGCTGTCCTCGGCGAGATCGCCGATATCGGCATAGACGTAGAACGCACCGCGCGGTTCGGCGCCGATCCTGAAGCCCAGTGCGGCCAGTCCCGGCAGCAGCAGGTCGCGCCGGCGGCGAAATGCCTCGCGGCGGACCTCCAGAATGGCGATCGTTTCCGGTGCGAAGGCTGCCAGTGCGGCATGCTGGGCCGGCGTCGAAGGCGCGATGTAAAGATTCTGGGCGAGTTTCTCGACCGTGCGGACGAGGCCGGGTGGCAGGACCAGCCAGCCGAGCCGCCAGCCCGTCATGCCGAAATATTTCGAGAAGCTGTTGACGACGAGGATGTCATCGGAGATCTCGAGGGCGGTACGGGCATCGTTGCCGTAGGTCAGGCCATGGTAGATCTCGTCCACGATCAAGCTGCCACCGCGCGCCCGGACAGCCTGCCAGAGATGCGCCAGTTCGGCAGGTTCGAGCATCGTGCCGGTGGGATTGGCCGGTGATGCGACGAGCAGCCCCTTCGTGTGCGCCGTCCAGCCAGCGCCGACTTTTTCGGCGGTCGGCTGGAAATTGGTGGTCGCATCGACTTCGAGCGAGCGCGGCACGCCTTCGCAGAAGCGCACGAAGTGGCGGTTGCAGGGATAGCCCGGATCGGCGAGCAGCCATTCGTCGCCGGGGCTGACGAGCGCGCCGAGGGCGAGCAGCAGCGCTCCTGACGCACCGGCGGTGACGACGATACGGGCCGGATCGATGCTGATCCCGTAGCGCGTCCGATACCAGCCGGCGATCGCCTCGCGCAGCGCAGGCAATCCCAGCGCGCCGGTGTAATGCACATGGCCGCCGGCGAGGAAACGCTGCGCGGCATCGATGACGGGCTGCGGCGTGGGGAAGTCTGGCTCGCCGACCTCCATATGCACGATGTCGCGCCCCTGTGCTTCGAGCGCCTGGGCCTTGGCCATCAGTTCCATCACATGGAAGGGCGCGATCCCTTCCATGCGTGCGGCCGGCTTGATCAATCGATCAGCGCCAGTTCGAACAGGTCGCGCTTGAGGGCCAACTGCTTCGGCAGTTTCGCCCCCATCTTGTCGAACCATTCCTTGTGGCCGGCCAGTTCCTGTTTCCAGGCTTCCGCATCGATCTGCGTCAGTGCCTCGAATTCACCCTTGCCGATGTCGAGGCCGCTCCAGTCGATGTCCTCGAAGCGCGGCATCCAGCCGAGCACCGTCTCGCGGGCGCCGACTTTTCCGCGCACGCGGTCGACGATCCACTTCAGCACGCGCATGTTCTCGCCGAAGCCGGGCCACATGAAGCTGCCCTTCTCGTCCATGCGGAACCAGTTCACGCAGAATATCCGGGGGGTGTGCTCGACGACATGGCCCATGTGCAGCCAGTGGTTGAAGTAGTCGCCCATGTGGTAGCCGCAGAAGGGCAGCATCGCGAAGGGGTCGCGGCGCACGACGCCCTGCGCGCCGAAGGCCGCAGCGGTGGTTTCCGAGCCGAGCGTGGCTGCCATGTAGACACCGAAGCTCCAGTTGAATGCCTCGTAAACCAGCGGCACCGTCGTCGCGCGTCGGCCGCCGAAGATGAAGGCGGAGATCGGCACGCCTTCCGGGCTTTCCCAGTTCGGGTCGATCGACGGGCACTGGTTCGCAGGTGCAGTGAAGCGCGCATTCGGATGCGCCGCCTTGCGGCCGTTTTTCCCGTCTTCCGGCGTCCAGTCCTTGCCCTGCCAGTCGATCGCGTGGGCGGGGGCCGGTCCCATGCCTTCCCACCAGACGTCGCCGTCGTCGGTCAGCGCGACGTTGGTGTAGATGATGTTCTCCTTGAGCGTCGCCATCGCGTTGTAGTTGGTCTTCTCGCTCGTGCCCGGCGCGACGCCGAAATAGCCGGCTTCCGGGTTGATCGCGTAGAACCTGCCATCCGGGCCGGGCTTGATCCAGGCGATGTCGTCGCCGACGGTGTAGATCTTCCAGCCGTTGAAGGACTCGGGTGGAATCAGCATCGCGAAGTTGGTCTTGCCGCAGGCCGAGGGGAAGGCGGCGGCGACGTAGGTTTTCTCGCCGGCTGGCGACTCGACGCCGAGGATCAGCATGTGCTCGGCCAGCCAGCCCTCGTCGCGCGCCATGGTCGAGGCGATGCGCAGCGCCAGGCACTTCTTGCCGAGCAGCGCGTTGCCGCCGTAGCCGGAGCCGTAGGACCAGATCTCGCGCGTCTCCGGGAAATGCACGATGTACTTGGTGGTCGGGTTGCAGGGCCACTTCACGTCGGCCTGGCCCGGCTCCAGCGGCGCGCCGACGGTATGCAGGCAGGGCACGAAGAAGCCGTCCGTGCCCAGCACGTCGTACACCGCCTTGCCCATGCGCGTCATGGTGCGCATGTTGACCACGACGTAGGCCGAGTCGGAGATCTCGACGCCGATCTGGGCGATCGGCGAGCCGAGCGGGCCCATGCTGAACGGGATGACGTACATGGTGCGGCCGCGCATGCTGCCCTTGAACAGCCCCTTGAGCGTCTCCTTCATCTTCGCCGGGTCTTCCCAGTTGTTGGTCGGGCCGGCGTCCTCCTGTTTCGCGGAGCAGATGTAGGTGCGGTCCTCGACGCGTGCCACGTCGGAGGGATCGGAGCAGGCCAGGTAGGAATTGGGACGCCTGTCCTGGTTGAGCTTGACGAAGGTGCCGGCGGCGACCATCTCGGCGCACAGACGGTCGTACTCCTCCTGCGAGCCGTCGCACCAGACGATGCGCTCGGGTTGCGTCAATGCGGCGACCTCGGCCACCCAGGCCTTGAGTTTTTCGTGACGAACGTAATCGGGGGCTTGGGCCATGTCTTCCTCCAGTGAAAAGTCGGTGCCGGCAGGACGGCGACTTAGATGACAATCTAATTAGAAAGGCGTGATTCTGCCATAGGGGGATTCGATGCATGGATTAGCCATAGAATCGCGCTTCGCCCAAGGAGTTCCACATGGATGACACCCTGCGCCGCGCCGCGCTCGACTATCACCGCCTGCCCCGTCCCGGCAAGATCGCCGTCACCCCGACCAAGGCCCTGACCAACCAGGCCGACCTGTCGCTCGCCTATTCGCCCGGCGTTGCCGCCGCCTGCGAGGAGATCGAACGCGATCCGTCGACCGCCTCGCTCTACACCTCGCGCGGCAATCTCGTCGCCGTCATCTCCAACGGCACGGCGGTGCTCGGGCTCGGCGACATCGGCCCGCTGGCCGGCAAGCCGGTGATGGAAGGCAAGGGCGTGCTGTTCAAGAAATTCGCCGGCATCGACGTCTTCGACATCGAGATCGCCGAGCACGACCCGGACAAGCTCGTCGACATCATCGCGGCGCTGGAGCCCACCTTCGGCGGCATCAACCTTGAGGACATCAAGGCGCCCGAGTGCTTCGTGGTCGAGCGCAAGCTGCGCGAGCGCCTGCGCATTCCCGTCTTCCACGACGACCAGCACGGCACGGCGATCATCTCGGCCGCCGCCGTGCTCAACGGCCTGCGCGTGGTCGGCAAGGACATCGCCGAGGTGAAGCTGGTCTGTTCCGGCGCCGGCGCGGCGGCGATCGCCTGCCTCGACCTGATCGTCAGCCTCGGCGCACGGCGCGAGAACATCCTCGTCTGCGATTCGAAAGGCGTGATCCATACGGGCCGGCAGAATCTCGACGCATCGAAGCAGCGCTACGCCCGGGAGACCGAAGCGCGCACCCTCGCCGACGCGATGCCGGGCGCCGACATCTTCCTCGGCCTGTCGACCGGCGACGTGCTCAAGCCCGAGATGGTCGCCGGCATGGCGCGCGACCCCATCATTCTCGCGATGGCCAACCCGGACCCCGAAATCCTGCCCGAAGACGCCAGGGCGGTACGGCCCGACTGCATCATCGGTACCGGCCGCTCGGACTATCCGAACCAGGTCAACAACGTCCTGTGCTTCCCCTACATGTTCCGTGGTGCGCTCGACGTCGGGGCGACGACCATCAACGAGCCGATGAAGATCGCGGCCGTCAAGGCGATCGCCGAGCTGGCCCACGCCGAACAATCGGAAGTGGTCGCCGCCGCCTACGGCGAGGCCCAGCTGAGCTTCGGCCCCGAATACCTGATTCCCAAGCCCTTCGATCCGCGCCTGATCCTCAAGGTGTCGCCGGCCGTGGCGCAGGCGGCCATGGATTCCGGCGTCGCGACGCGCCCGATCGCCGACATGGCGGCCTATCGCCAGCAGCTCAACGAGTTCGTCTACCACTCCGGCAACGTGATGAAGTCGGTCTATGCCGCCGCCAAGCAGAATCCGGCCCGCATCGTCTTCTGCGAAGGCGAGGACGAGCGCGTGCTGCGTGCGTTGCAGACGGTCTGCGACGAAGGGCTGGCGCGCCCCATCGTCATCGGCCGGCCGGACGTGGTGGTCCAGCGCCTGGAGCGCCAGGGCCTGCGCGTGCGGCCGGGCGAGCACTTCGAACTGGTCAATCCGGATTCCGATCCGCGCTACAAGGAGCTCTGGCAGGATTACTACGCGCTGATGTGCCGCAAGGGCGTCGGCGTCGAATATGCGAAGCGCGAGATGCGCCGCCGCACCACCCTGATCGGCGCGATGCTGGTCCGCCACGGCTACGCCGACGGGATGCTGTGCGGCACCTTCGGCAAGCACTCGCTGCACCTGCGCTACGTCGCCGAGGTGATCGGCCGGCAGCCCGGCGTCGACAGCTTCTACGCGATGAACATGCTGATCCTGCCGAACCGCACCCTCTTCATCGGCGACACCTATGTGAACTACGACCCGACGGCCGACCAGCTGGCGGAAATGACGCGGCTTGCCGCGGAAGAGGTGCGGCGTTTTGGCATCACGCCGAAAGTCGCCCTGCTGTCGCATTCGAGCTTCGGTGCCGAGGAAACCCCGACGGCGCGGAAGATGCGCGCCACGCTCGACCTGTTGCGCGAACAGGTGCCCGATCTCGAAGTGGATGGCGAGATGCACGGGGATGCCGCGCTCGATCCGGACATCCGTCGCCAGGTCTTTCCCGATGCCAACATCTCGGGACCCGCGAACCTGCTGGTCATGCCCACGCTCGACGCCGCGAACATCGCCTTCAACCTCCTCAAGACCGCTGCTGGCGACGGCGTCACGGTCGGCCCGCTGCTGCTGGGCGCGGCACGGCCGGTCCACATCCTGACGGCGACGGCGACGGTGCGGCGGATCATCAACCTGACGGCGCTCCTGTCGGTCGAGGCCGCCCAGGCGCACGCCCGTCAACCGTAGTCGACCTGACTTCATGAGTTAATGTAAGATGCGCCGCTATCGACTTAATTTCCATGGATTAAGTCCGTTAAATTCACTATCAGCAGTACGCTCAGGGATGACGGTCCGCATGTCGAATCAACGTTTGTCCATGAAATCGATGCTCAGGATCCTGCCGGCACTCTTGGTCGCGACCGGTATCGCCTGCATGGCGCCCGCTCCGGCACATGCTGCCGAGTCCAAGAAAAAGGCAGTGGCGAGCAAGAAGGTGAAGCCTTCCTCCTCGCGCATCGTCAGGAAGAAGGCGAATATCCGTCTGGTCGGCACCCATGCCGCCCCGGCTGCCGCCGCAGCCACGGCCGCCACTGCAGCCGGCGACCAGCCGCTGCACCTCAAGTCCTCCGCCGTCGCCGTATTCGACCAGAGCACCGGCGACGTGCTCTATGAGAAGAATGCCGATGCGGTCGTGCCGATCGCCTCGATCACCAAGCTGATGACGGCGATGGTGGTGCTCGATGCCAAGCCGAGCCTGACCGAAGAATTGAGCGTCGACAACGAAGATGTCGACACGATGAAGGGGACGCGCTCCCGCCTCAAGGTCGGCACCCGGCTGACGCGCGAGGAAATGCTGCGCCTCGCCCTGATGTCTTCTGAAAACCGTGCCGCCTCCGCCCTGTCGCGCCATTACCCGGGCGGACGCCCGGCCTTCGTCGCCGCGATGAACGCCAAGGCGCAGCAGCTCGGCCTCAGCGATACGCACTTTATGGACCCGACGGGCCTGACGCCCGAAAACGTTTCCAGCGCACGCGACCTCGTCAAGATGGTCGATGCCGCGCACCACTACCCGCTGATCCGCGAGTTCTCGACCTCCGAGGGCTATCAGGTCGCGATCAAGGGGCGCCCGCAGTCCTTCCACAACACCAACGCGCTGGTGAAGAGCGACAGCTGGAGCATCGGCCTGTCGAAGACCGGCTACATCAGCGAGGCCGGCAAGTGCCTCGTCATGCAGGCCTGGCTCAACGACAAGCCGACCATCATCGTGCTGCTCGACTCCTGGGGCAAGCTGACCCGCATCGGTGACGCCAACCGCATCAAGCGCTGGATCGAATCGCTCGCCAGCAGCCGGCCGTCCATCAAGAGCTGAGCCGGACTGACAACGCGTGCGCCGTCCCGCCGGCGCCGATTTTCTACTTCCCTGCGTAACCGAGCGTCGTCGAGATCGCGTCGGCCGCCTGCCTGACGAGCGTCGCCCATTCGGGCCGATGCCGTTCCGCCGGGGCCGAGACCGAGAGTCCGGCGAGCAGTGTGCCGCTGTCGTCGCGGATCGGCGCGGCGATGCAGCGCAGGCCCGGTTCGATCTCCTCGTTGTCGAAGGCGACGCCCTGGCGCCGCACCTTGTCCAGCTCGCGCGCGAGCTCGAGTGGCGTGGTCAGCGAGTTCGGCGTCAACCCGGGCAGGCCCGTATGGCGGACATACGTATCCACGGCCGCCGGCGTGTCGGCGGCGAGGAACAGCTTGCCGGCCGCCGTGACGTGCAGCGGCGCGCGGGCGCCGACCAGGTGTACGACGCGCACCGTCGAACGGCCGCTGGAGGTCCGTTCGATATAGACGATCTCGTCGCCCTGGCGGATGCCGAGGTTCACGCTTTCGCCGAGCCGGCGATGCAGCTCCTCCATCTGCGGCAGCGCCGCCGCACGGATGTCGAGACGCGCCTTCACGAGATTGCCGAGCTCGAGCAGGCGGATGCCGAGCCGGTAGCTGCCCGCCCCCTGGCGCTCGACGAAACCGGCGCCGGCCATGGCCGCGAGAATGCGGTGGGCGGTGGAAGGATGCAGGCCGGTTTCCAGCGCCAGCTGCTTGAGGCCGAGCGCCGACTCGCTGTGCGACAGCGCATCGAGCAGGCTCATCATGCGTTCGATGACCTGGATGCCGCTGCGCGGCTCGGGCGTATTGGCTGGAGGGATGGGCTTGGACGTGGGCATGGGCGGGGGCGGCGAAGTATGCCACAATGCGAAATGCCTGCCGCACTGCGGCACGAACCAATAATGACAAGTGGAGACATCATGCGCGTCGCGTTGTTTGTGACCTGCCTGGTCGATTTGATGCGCCCGCGCATCGGGTTTGCCGCCCTCGAGTTGCTGGAAACGGCCGGCTGCGAAGTCATCGTGCCGGAAACCCAGACCTGCTGCGGTCAGCCGGCCTGGAACAGCGGCGACCGCGCAGCCGCCGCCCTGCTGGCCAAAAAGGTCATCGCCGAGTTCGAGGCCTACGAATACGTGGTCGCGCCCTCCGGTTCCTGCGCCGACCAGATCCGCAACGAATATCCGGGCATCCTGGCCGAAGAGCCTGATTGGCACGGCCGCGCCGTCGCCCTGGCCAGCCGCGTCTATGAACTGACCGACTTCCTCGTCAATGTGGCAAGGCTCGGTGCGGTGCCGGGCAACTTCGCCGGCAGCGTCACCTATCACGATTCCTGCACGGGTCTGCGCAGCCTCGGCATCAAGACCCAGCCGCGTGCACTGCTCGCGCAGCTGCCCGGCGTCGAGCTGCGCGAGATGAATGCGGCCGAGGACTGCTGCGGTTTCGGCGGCACCTTCTCGGTCAAGTTCGGAGAAATCTCGGCGGCCATCGCCGAGCGCAAATGCACCAATGCCTGCGCGACCCACGCCGATGCCATCGTCGGCGGCGACCTCGGCTGCCTGCTCAATATCGAGGGCAAGCTGCGCCGCATGGGCGACACGACGACGCGCGTGCTGCACGTCGCCGAAGTCCTGACGGCGAAGGAGTAGGCGATGGAATCGCGTTCCCGCCGTTTCAAGGCCAACGCCCTCGCCGCGCTGGCCAACCCGGTACTGCAGGGCAACCTGAAGACGGCCAAGGGCAAGTTCGTCGACAAGCGCGCCATTGCGATCAGGGAGATCGACGACTTCGAAGGCACGCGCGAAGCGGCGAAAAACCTGCGCAACCGCGTGCTCGAAAACCTCGATCTCTGGCTCGAACAGTTCGAGGAAAACGCCAGCGCGCGCGGCGCCACCGTGCTGTGGGCGAAGGACGGCGCCGAGATCTGCCGCCATGTCGTCGAGATCGGCAAGCGGCATGACGTGAAGAAAGCCGCCAAGTCCAAGTCGATGCTCTCCGAGGAGGCCGGACTCAACCACGCGCTGACCGCGGCGGGCATCCAGCCGGTCGAGACCGACCTCGGCGAATACATCCTGCAGATCAACGACAACGAGCCGCCCAGCCACATCATCGCGCCGGTCATGCACAAGGGCCTCGACGAAGTCGCCGACCTGTTCGAGAAAACGCACAAGACGCCGCGCAAGACCGAGATCCCCGCCCTGACCCGCGAGGCGCGCGAGGTGCTGCGCGAACACTTCCTGACCGCCGACATGGGCATCTCGGGCGGCAACTTCCTCGTCGCCGAGACCGGCTCGGTCGCGCTCGTCACCAACGAGGGCAACGGCCGCATGGTCACCACGCTGCCGAAAGTGCATGTCGTCGTCACCGGCATCGAGAAGGTGATCCCGACGCTGGAGGACCTGTCGACGCTGATGCGCCTGCTGCCGCGCTCGGCCACCGGCCAGTCGATCTCGAACTACGTCTCGGTACTGACGGGCGTGAAGCAGCCGGACGACCACGACGGCCCCGAGCACCTCTACTTCATCCTCGTCGACAACGGCCGCGCCGAACTGGTCGGCTCCGAGTTCCAGGACATGCTGCGCTGCATCCGCTGCGGCGCCTGCATGAACCACTGCCCGGTCTACCAGACCATCGGCGGGCACGCCTACGGCTGGGTCTATCCCGGCCCGATGGGCTCGATCCTGACGCCGCTCTACACCGGCATCGAAAACGCCATCGACCTGCCGCATGCCGCGACGCTGTGCAACCAGTGCGGCGTCGTCTGCCCGGTCAAGATCCCGCTGCCCGAACTGCTGCGCAAGCTGCGCGAGACGCAGGTCGATACGCATTTGCGGCCGTGGTTCGAGCGCATTGCGCTCAAGGCCTGGGCCTGGGTCGCGGCCCATCCGAAGCTCTACGGGCTGGGCACCTGGTTCGGCGTGCGCTACCTCAAATGGCTGGCCGGCGGCAAGGCGAGCATTCCCGTGCTCGGCACGGCGCCCGGCTGGACGGCCGGGCGCGACTTCCCGGCACCGGAGGGCCGCACCTTCCGCGAGCAATATGCAGCAATGCGTGCCGAGCGGAGGAAATCATCATGAGCAGTCGCGAAGACATCCTCGGCCGCGTGCGCGCCAAGCTCGGCCGCGATGCCGCCAATGCCGCCACAGGCCGCGATGCCGTCGCCGCCACGCTGGCGGCGCGCACGCAGGGACCGCGCCCCCATGTGAATCCGGAAAAGTCGGCGCTGGCCGGACGGTTCATCGACCAGTCGCTCGCCTATTCGAGCACCGTGGATCGGGTCGCGACGCTGGCCGATGCACCGGCGGCCGTCGCGCGCTATCTGGCCGACCAGAAGCTGCCCGCACAGGCGGTGATCTGGCCGCAACTGGCCGGGCTCGACTGGGTCGGCGCCGGCGTCAATGTCGCCGCACGGGGAGCGGAAGACGCCGATCTCGTCGGCATCACCGGCTGCTTCTGCGCCATCGCCGAGACCGGCACGCTGATGCTCTGCGGCAGCCCCGACACCCCGGCGACGGTCAGCCTGCTGCCCGAAACCCATATCGCCCTCGTGCCGGCGGGCCGCATCGTCGCCGGCATGGAGGACGGCTTCGCTCTCGCCCGTGCCGAACTGGGCCGGCTGCCGCGCGCCGTCAATTTCGTTTCCGGCCCCTCGCGCACCGGCGACATCGAGCAGACCATCGTCCTCGGTGCGCACGGGCCGTATCGTGTGCACCTGATTTTGGTGGAGGACGAGACATGAGGCTGCAATGGATACTGGCGCTCGCCGCCAGTCTCGGCGCCTTGCAGGCCGGTGCTGCCGACATGAGCTTCGCCGGCGGCTACCGGCCGGCGATGACCGACGCACTCAAGACGCGGCTCGCCACCGCCGATGTGGCGGCGGGCGCGAAGTACTTCGACCGCAAGTGCTCGCAATGCCACGACGGCGAAAAGACCGGCGGCCACGCCAAGGGGCCGTTCCTGTGGAACTGGTTCGGCCGGCCGGCGGCCAGCATCCCCGGCTTCGAGTTTTCCGCCGCGATGAAGCGTGCCGGCATCGCCTGGGACTACGCCACGCTCGATCACTACCTCGCCGACACCGAGCGCGCCGTGCCGGGCAAGGCGATGAACTTCGGCGGCATCGCCGATCCGGCCCTGCGCGCCGCCGTGTTGCTGCACCTGCGCAC
>JAVEWF010000075.1:0-10935 GCA_034004665.1 Rhodocyclaceae bacterium
TCGGCGCTCGCGTCGCTGCTCGTCGTCACCGTCAGCTGCCTGGCCACCGAGCGGCTGATCGTCCGGACCGGCACGCAGTCGGGCGACATCTCGGATTATTCGGCGGCGATCACCGGTCTGCTGCTGGCGCTGTCGCTGCCGCCGGGCTTCCCGCTATGGATGGGTGCGGTCGCCGGCATCGTGGCGATCGCGCTGGGCAAGGCGCTGTTCGGCGGCATCGGCTTCAACGTTTTCAATCCCGCGCTGGTCGGCCGCGCCTTCGTGCAGGCGGCCTTCCCGCAGGCGATCGCCACCTACACGCCGTCCTTCCTGCCCGGCCGCTTCCACGAGATGATTCCCTCGTCGATGACGCTGCCGCTGATGCAGCCGGCCGCCGTGGCGGACTGGCTGAAGGCCAAGCATCTCGATGCGCTGGCCGGGGCGACGCCGCTGGCGAAATGGAAGTTCGAGGGCATCCTCGCCAACGCCGACGAGCTGCTCACCTCGCTGTCCGGCCACATGGCCGTGGGTCCGTCACCGGCGCTGATCCTCGTCTGCGGCATCTACCTCGCGGCACGGCGCTTCATGGACTGGCGCATCCCGGCGGCGATCCTCGGCAGTGCCGGCCTGACCGCCTGGCTGCTGTTCGCACTCAACGACGTGCGTTATCCGAATCCCTTCTTCATGTTGTTCTCGGGCGGCCTGATCCTCGGCGCGGTGTACATGGCGACCGACATGGCGACCTCGCCGGTGACGCCCAAGGGCATGTGGGTCTACGGCGCGTTGATCGGCCTGCTGACGGTGGTGATCCGCTATTACAGCGGCCTGCCGGAAGGCGTGATGTACGCGATCCTGCTCGGCAACGCGGCGACGCCGCTGATCGAGAAGATCACCCAGCCGACGCCGTTCGGCAAGACGGCGTTCGCGCTGCTCGGTCGGCAGAAGAAGGGCGCGTCCTACTCGCTGCATCCGGGCTACATTTCGCGCGAGGATGCGGGGGCCGTGACGCCGAAGAAGCGTTTCCTGAGCAACAAGCCGAAGCGCGACGAGCGCAAGAAACCGAACGAGTAGCCGATGAGCCAAGCCACCGACGCCCTTACCGTCAGCACGCCCACCGTGGCGATGATCCGCACGCTCGGCCTGGTCGCGGCCCTGTGCGGGCTGATCATCGTCAGCGCCTACCAGGGGACCTACGATGCGGTGCAGGAGAACAAGCGCATCGCGGTCGAGCGTGCCGTGTTCAAGGTGATCCCGTCCGCGCAGTCGATCGTGGAGTATGTAGCGCCGCCCAGCGGCACCCCGCAGAAAGTCGGCGCCGGCGGGACGGCACCGGCCGGATCGATCAGGTTCTACGCGGGCTACGACAAGGATGGCCATCTCGCCGGGATCGCCGCCGAGGGGGCCGCGAAAGGCTATGCCGACACGGTGCGCATCCTGTTCGCCTGGGATCCCGCCAAGGCGACGATCACCGGCTTCGGCGTCGTCTCCTCGCGCGAGACGCCGGGCATCGGCGACAAGATCGTCGTCGACAAGGACTTCCTCGCCAACTTCCCGCTGGCCGCTCCGCTGTCCGACGACCGCATGGTGCTCGCGCACGAGATCCGCACGGTGAAGCACGGCAGCAAGACCCAGCCGTGGGAAATCGATGCGATCGCCGGTGCGACCATCACCTCGCGCGCCGTCGGCAAGGCGATCAACGAGGCCGCACAGGCGCTGGTGCCCCGGCTGATCCCCCACCTCGATGTTCTGAAGGAAAAATCATGAGCACCGCGACGAACCTGTCGACGACCGATCGCTGGGACGAGTTCATGGAAGGCGTCTGGCGCCAGAACCCGCTTTTCGTCATGGTGCTGGGCCTGTGCCCCGCGCTGGCGGTGACGGTCTCGGCGGTGAATGCCCTGTCGATGGGCGTGGCGACGACCTTCGTGCTGACCTGCTCCTGCCTGCTGGTGTCGCTGCTGCGCAAGATGATTCCGAAGGAGGTGCGCATCGCCACCTACATCGTCATCATCGCCACCTTCGTCACCGTCGTCGACTACGTGATCCAGGCGGTCAGCCTTGCCCTCTACGATGCACTCGGCGCCTTCATCCAGCTGATCGTGGTCAACTGCATCATCCTCGGCCGTGCCGAAGCCCATGCGTCGAAGAACCCGCCGCTGCCGGCCATGATCAGCGCCCTGGGCATGAGCGCCGGCTTCACCCTCGGCCTGTTCGCGCTGGGCGCCGTGCGCGAGATCCTCGGCGCCGGCACGCTGTTCGGCATCTCGCTGTTCGGCCCGCACTTCCAGCCCTGGGTGGTGATGGTGCTGCCGCCGGGCGGTTTCTTCGTGCTGGGCCTGTGGCTGCTGGTGTTCGCCGCCTTCGCCCGGCGCAAACAGAACAAGCTCGCGGAGGCTGCCGGCCATGCATGAGTCTGCCGCGCAGATCTTCATCAACGCCTTCCTCGCCAACAACTTCGTGCTGGCGATGTTCCTCGGCCTGTGCCCCTTCATCGGCGTGTCGGGCAAGCTCGAAACCGCCGCGCCGATGGGCGCCGCGACGACCTTCGTCATGCTGGTCGCCTCGCTGTGCGCCTACGGGCTCAACCTGTTGTTGTCGCACTTCGGCCTGGAATTCCTGCGCCTGATCGCCTACATCGTCATCATCGCGTCGGCCGTGCAGCTGGTCGAGATGGTGCTGAAGAAATACAGCCCCGGCCTGTTCCGTGCGCTGGGCATCTACCTGCCGCTGATCACCACCAACTGCGCGGTGCTCGGCGTGGCGCTGTTCCAGACGGCGCGCGAATACGATTTCGTGCAGTCCGTGACGTTCGCGGTCGGCGCCGGCGCGGGCTTCACGCTGGCGCTGGTGCTGATGGCCAGCGTGCGCGAGCGCCTGCAACTGTCCGACGTGCCTTCCGTGGCGCAGGGTACGGCCCTGTCGCTGATGCTCGCGGGCATCCTGTCACTGGCCTTCATGGGCTTCGCCGGCCTCGGCGGGTGAGCGGACTGCGGTGGGCATCTACCTCGTCACCATCGCCATCATCTTCGGGCTGATGCTCGCCGGCATCGCCGTCGACCGCCTCTACCGCGCCTTCGCCGCGCGGTATCCGCAACTGGGGCCGTTCCGCAAGGCCGATGGTGGTTGCGGCAGCTGCGCGGGCGGCCAGTGCGGCAGCGGTCCGGACAGCGGCTGCAGCCGCTGACGCCATAGTTGTTCCCGGCCCGGTATGATGGGCCCGATCGAGCCCAACCCCGACAGGAACAACCATGGATACCGAAAACCTCAGCAAGGAACAACGCATCCTGCGCGTGCTGCGCAAGGTGCTCGCCAACATCGTCAAGGACGCCACGCCAGCCCCCGGGATGCCGCATCCCTTGCAGGAAAGCACCATCCACGACATTCGCGACCTGTTCGGCCTGATCTCCGAGCGGGAGGCGGAACTGGCCGCCGAAGCGGGACGAACCGGCGTCGAACGGCCCTATTTCACCGACGAGCCGCGCAGCACGCAGCCGGTCGCGTTTCACAAGCCGCCGAAAAAACTGAACTGAAAAGTCGGTGCTGGCGGGACGGCATCAATGAAAACGGCTCTCCGAGGAGAGCCGTTCGAGTTCTGGTGGGTGGTACAGGATTCGAACCTGTGACCAATTGGTTAAAAGCCAACTGCTCTACCGACTGAGCTAACCACCCGTGCGTCCGAAGCCGCGCATTATAGCGATTCGACGGCCGTTGGGAATACCTTGCGGCCGGAAAATTTCATGTCCGCATTCACTCGCGCATCATGCGCCAGTACTGGTATTTCATGGTGGCTGCGGCGCCGGCAATAATGGCGGCGAGGGTGAGGATCGAACCCAGGGCTAGCGTCGAGACACCGGTGATGCCCTGGCCGATGGTGCAGCCCATCGACAGCACGCCGCCGATGCCCATCAGCACGGCACCGATGGCGTGGTTGAGGAAGTCCTTGACGTCGACGAACCATTCGATGCGGAAGCCTTTGCTGACGATCGCCCAGAGGAAGGAGCCGGCGATGATGCCGAGCAGGGCGACGATGCCGAAGTTGATCAGCGACGTGTCCTGCGGATTCATCAGGTAGCGCGTGCCGTCGCCCATCGGGCTCATGAAGGTGAACGACTGGGTTTCCACGCGCAGCGGCTTGGTGTCGGCGAAGTCGGCATATTCCTTCCATTCGGCGCCCATCGTGCCGCCCGTGACATACCAGCCGGCGATGACGACCAGCCCGATGACGATGCCGGCGAGCAGGTTGTCGAAGTTGCCGCGGAACTCTTTCGAAGCGAAGGCAAAGGCGATCACCAGTGCGCCCACGGCGATGCCGGCGATCGTGTTGCCGAGGCCGACCAGGTCGCCCAGCGTCTGGGTCTTGAAGCCGCTATCGGCAAGATTGATCGTGGTCGCGCCGACCATTTTGCCGAACACGGCGTTATAGAAGTCGGTCCACAGCATCAGATAGGCGAAGATGCCGGCGATGGCGAGCACGACCAGCGATTTCAGGTTGCCCCCGCCGATGCGCACCAGCGTCTTGTTGCCACAGCCGGAGGCCAGTGTCATGCCGATGCCGAACATCAGGCCGCCGAGCAGGTAGCGCAGCCAGGCGAACTGCGGCGTGCGGTAGGGCGGGAAGGTGGCCGTGCCGAGGTTGGCCAGGCCGCCCGCCTCGAGCGCGACGACGCCGAGCATCGCCACGGCGGCGGCGAGCAGCCAGGCGCGCAGGCGGCCGGTGTCGTCCATGTTGACCCAGTCCGAAACTGCGCCCATGGTGCAGAAATTGGTCTTGTTGGCCACGGCGCCCATGACGACGGCCAGGCCGAAAACGATCAGCAGCACCTGATGATGAATCGTGAGTTCCATGTGGTTATCTCCGCGGGCCGGGTTCCGGCAATCTTGTTGTGGTTGAACGGAAAACAGGCGGCGATTCTCTTGCAAAGACGGCCGCCATTTAATTCAAAGCTTCGCATGGGGAATAACGAAGACCTATGTGCGCGAATGCTGATATACGGTCGGATCCTCGACACCGGCAGCCGCGAAGCCTTCCTGGCGCAGCCGGCACGCATCGCACACTCCGCAGGCCTGCCCGGCTTCGTCGGCCTGATAGCAGGAAACGGTGTGCGCGTAATCGATGCCGAGCGCCATGCCGCGGCGGATGATCTGTGCCTTGGACAGGTCGATCAGCGGTGCGTGGATGCGCAACGCGTGGCCTTCCACGCCGGCCTTGGTGGCGAGGTTCGCCATGCGTTCGAAGGCCTCGATGAATGCCGGCCGGCAATCGGGATAGCCCGAGTAATCGACGGCATTGACGCCGACGAAGATGTCCTGGGCCCCGAGAATTTCCGCCCAGCCGAGAGCGAGCGACAGCATGATGGTGTTGCGCGCCGGGACGTAGGTGACGGGAATGCCGGCCTGCACGCCGGCCGTCGGGACGGCGATGCCGGGATCGGTGAGCGCCGAGCCGCCGAACTGGGCCATGTCCAGATGCAGGGTGCGGTGGGCGATCGCGCCGAGTGCGTCCGCCATGCGCGCCGCGGCGGCGAGCTCGGCCGCGTGGCGCTGGCCGTAGTCGACCGACAGGCAATGGCAGGTGAACCCCTGGCTATTCGCGATGGCGAGGCAGGTCGCCGAGTCGAGACCGCCCGACAGCAGCACCACGGCCGGCTTATCTGCCACGCTCGGTTCCCCAGAGGATCTTGTGCAATTGCAACTGAAAGCGCACCGGCAGGCGGTCTTCCAGAACCCAGTCCGCCAGTTGCGCGGGTGGCAGCGTGTCCCAGACGGGCGAGAACAGCACCGGGCAAATTTCGGTCAGCGGCCGTCCTGCCGGCGCCGACTTTTCGTGCCGTCCCGCGAGGACTTCCTTCGCCCAGTCGTAGTCGGCACGCGAAGCGAGCACGAGCTTGAGTTCGTCGGTCGGCCGCAGGCAGTCGAGGTTCTCCCAGCGGTTTTTTCCCGCCTCGCCGGAATCCGGCGCCTTGAGGTCGACGATGCGCGACACGCGCGGGTCGACGGCAGAGATGTCGAGCGCACCCGAGGTTTCGAGGGAAACCGAGTAGCCGGCGTCGCACAGCGATGTCAGCAGTGGCAGGCAGTTCGGCTGGGCGAGGGGTTCGCCGCCGGTGACGCACACCGTTGCACAGCCATGGGCGGCGACGCGTTCGAGAATGGCGGGAATCGCCAGCGGCTCGCCGCCGCTGAAGGCATAGGCGGTATCGCACCAGCGACAGCGCAGCGGGCAGCCGGTCAGCCGCACGAAGGCGGTCGGCAGGCCGGCACGCGTCGATTCGCCTTGCAGGGAATGGAAAATCTCCGTGACGCGCAAGGTCGGCGCGCTGGCCGTCATCGGAACCTTACCGCTTCTTTTTCGGGGCGAGCGTCTTGATGCGCGCGCGGGCGGTTTCCACCGCCGGACTGGTCGGGTACTTCTCGACCAGCGTCTGCAGCACCTTCACTGCGCCGTCCACATCCTTCGCGCCGACCAGCGCATTGGCCTGGGCGAGCAGGGCATCAGGCGCCTTGGCGTCGTTCGGCCAGGTGGCGGCCACGTGGCCGAAGGCCTGGGCTGCCTGCGCATACTGCTTCTGCTGGTGCAGGCTCGAACCGAGCCAGTAGTGGGCATTCGGCAGCATCGCCGACTGGGCGTGCCCGGCGATGAACGCCTCGAAGGCGGCTTGCGCCTCCTTGAAGCGGCTTTCGCGGAACTGGCCGAGCGCCGCTTCGTAGTCCCGCATTTCGGTCTGCGGATCGGACTTGGCCGGCGCCGGCGCTGCGGGATCGGCGGGTGGCGCCGCCACCGTTTCGAGCTTGCGCAGGCGGTTGTCGAGGTCGACATAGAAGTCCTGCTGGCGCTTCTGGGCCGTTTCCACCGCGTTCATCAGCACCTCGACCTGGCCGCGCAGGCGGGCCACCTCGGCGCGCAGGGACTCCATCTGGTTGGCGAAGTCGAGCTGGTTGCGCGAGGCCGACTCGACGCGCTGGGTGAGCGTGTCGATCGTTTGCGCCAGTTCGGCCCGCACCTGCTTGATCTGCTGGCGCGCCCCGTCGTCCTCGAACAGGGCGGCGCGCACCGGCAGCGCAAGCAGGGTGCCCGCGAGCAGCAGTGGCCGCAGGTTCATCAGAACTCGCCCGAGTAGAGCATGTCACCGCGGCGGTTCTGCGCCCAGCAGTTTTCCGTGGCTTCCATGCAGGCCGGCTTTTCCTCGCCGAGGCTGACCGACTCGAGCTGCGCCTCCTTGGCGCCGAGCAACTGGAGTGCCTTCTTCACCGCTTCGGCACGCTTCTGGCCGAGGGCCAGGTTGTATTCGCGGCTGCCGCGCTCGTCGGCATGGCCCTGGATGAGCATCTTCATCTGGTCGTTCCGGGCCAGGAACTTGGCGTGATGCTCGAGCAGGGCCTGGTATTCGCCCTTGACGACGTAGCTGTCGTAATCGAAATAGACGCTGCGCTTGGCGAGCGGGCTCTGCGGATCCTTCAGGGCAGCCAGCGCATAGGGGTCGGCCGTGGCGGCTGCGACGGGAGCGGTGGTGGCGACGGCATTGGGGTTGCGGTCTTCGACGCCGGCCCCGGCCTGTTCGGGGGCTGCCGGCTGGCTGCCGCAACCGGACAGTGCGGCGAGGACGATCAGGGAAACGGAAAGGGCGTAAGCGGTGCGCATGGCGAGGTCCTATGGAGGAGGGTGAGTGGAGACTGCGTGGAATGTGTTGCGACTACGGGTTGAACGGGCCCCAGGCGGGTTCGCGGACATCGGCGGCCTGGATGGACAGCCGCTGCTTGACACGTCCGTCGACCGACACCGCGGCCAGCACGCCGCGCCCGCCGACTTCGGTGGCAAAGAGGATCATGCGGCCGTTGGGGGCGAAGCTCGGCGATTCGTCCTTGGCGGTATCGGTGAGGATCTGGGTCTGGCGTGTCGCGAGGTCCATCACCGCGACGCGGAAGCGTCCGCCGTCGCGTGTGACGAAAGCCAGGGTCTTGCCGTCCGGCGAGAGGCGCGGCGTGACGTTGTAGCTGCCGTCGAAGGTCACGCGCTGCGCGCCGCCGCCGGTGGCGGGCAGGCGATAGATCTGAGGGCTGCCGCCGCGATCCGAGGTGAAGTAGATGAAGGTGCCGTCGGGCGAGAACTGCGGCTCGGTATCGATGCCGCTGGAGCTGGCCAGCCGGGTCACGCCGCTGCCGTCGGCATTGACCAGGTAGAGCTGCGAGGCGCCGTCCTTCGTCAGGACGACGGCGAGTTTCCTGCCGTCGGGCGACCAGGCCGGTGCGGAGTTCGATCCCTTGAAGTTGGCGGCGACATGGCGGCGGCCGGTGGCGAGGTCATGCACGTAGATGATCGGCTTCTTCGCTTCGAAGGACACGTAGGCGAGCTTGCCGCCGTCCGGCGACCACGCCGGCGAGATGATCGGTTCGCGCGAGGCGAGGGCCGCCTGCGCCCCGTTGCCGTCGGCGTCGGCGATCTGCAGCTCGTAGCGTCCCGCACCCTTCACTACGTAGGCGATGCGGGTCGAGAAGATGCCGCGCTCGCCGGTGAGCTTCTCGTAGATGGTGTCGGCGATGCGATGGGCGGTGGTGCGGATCTGTGCGGACGTGTGGGCGTAGGCCTGGCCGGCGATGACGCCCTGCTTGAGCGTGTCGTGGAGGCGGAAGCGCGTCTCGTAGCGCCCGTCGGCGAATGCGGTGACGCTGCCGGCAGCCAGCGCATCGGCGCCGCGCGCCTTCCATGCGGCATGGTCGGGCAGCGAGTTTTCGTCGAGAGCCGCGCCGGTCGTGTCGATCAGGTTGAAGCGGCCGCTGCGCTCGAGATCGGCGCGCACGACGGAGGTGAGCGCTTTCGACACGCCCGCTGCGCCGGCGAAATCGGCGACTGCGATCGGCATGCGCTGGGCGCCGGCGCCGGTGATCTCGATGGAAAGCTGCGCGTGTACGGACAGGGCAGCCAAGGACAGGGCCAAGCCCGCCGCGAGTCGGGTAATCTGGATTTTCATGGGGTTCGCATTATAGACCGCCGGCCGGATCAGTCTTCCCGGGGGCGGAAGCGCAGCTCCAACGTGCGGCTGAAGAGTTCGCTCTGGGCCGGCTTGGGCAGCGGGCTCGACTTGCGGATGGCGCGCTCGGTGGCGTCGTCGTAGGCAGCATGGCCGGACGACTTGAGGAGCCGCACGTTCAACACTTCCCCGGAAGGCAGCTGGGTGACCTCGAAGACCGCTTCGGGATTGCCCTTGATGTCGGTCGGCAGGATGATGTTGCCGCGCACCTTGCCCCGGATACGCGCCATGTATTCGGCCATCGCGCTCGCCTTCACCGCTCCGGCCTGCTGGGCTTTCAACGCCTCGAGTTCGCGCGCGGCCGCGTCGGCGGCCTTGCGCTGCTGAAGCTGCTCGGCCTCGCGGCGCAGTTCATCCTTGAACGGGTCCGGCGCCGGCTTCGGCGGCTCGGGCTTCGGTTCCGGCTTTTTGGGCGGGGGCTTGGGCTTTTCCTTCTGCGCGATCTCCGGCTTCGGCGGCGGTTTGGGAGTCGGCTTGGGCGGTTCCGGTTTCGGCTCGGGTTTGGGTTCCAGCTTCGGTTCGGGCTTCGGTTCGGGCTTCGGGGGGGGCGCAGAAGTCGGCGCCGGCGGGACGGCGCGGACCAGTTCGACCTGCACGGCTTCTTCCCGCTGCGTTTGCCAGCGGATGCCATAGACCAGCAGGAGGACGAGGAGCACGTGCATCAGCACGGCGAGTGCGAAGGAGATACGCTTGCCCGGCGCGGGGCGGGGTTTGGCAGGGGCGTCCGTCATTTCCGGCCGGGTTGCACAAGCAGCCCTATCTTCGCGACTTGCGCACGCTGCAGTTCGTCCATCACGGTCAGCACGGCTTCATAGCGCACGTTCTTGTCGCCGGCGATCAGGACCGGTTGCTCGGGATGTTTCGCCTGCAACTCGCGGATGCGTTCCGTCAGCTCGATGCGGCCGATGGTGACCTCGGCTCCGCCGAGGGCACGATCACGCAGGGCCATGGCGCCGTCGGCCTTGACGATGATCTCCAGCGGCTCGACCGGCGGCGCGGAGGCCTTGCCGACGCTCGGCAGCTCGATGCTGGCGGGCTGGATCATCGGCGCGGTGACCATGAAGATCACCAGCAGCACCAGCATCACGTCGATGTAGGGCACGACGTTGATTTCGTGCTTGAGCCTTCTCGGTCGCCGCATGGCCTTACTTCATTTGCCTTTGCAGGATGTTCGAGAACTCCTCCATGAAGCTCTCGAAGCGCACGGCAATGCGGTCGGTGTCGTGGGCGAAGCGGTTGTAGGCGACCACGGCGGGGATGGCGGCGAACAGGCCGATCGCGGTGGCGACGAGCGCCTCGGCGATGCCCGGCGCGACGGCGGCGAGCGTGGCGGTCGTCATGCTGGCGAGGCCGCGGAAGGAATGCATGATGCCCCATACCGTGCCGAACAGGCCGACGTAGGGCGAGACCGAGCCGACCGAGGCGAGGAAGGCGAGGTGCGCCTCGAGGTCGTCGATCTCGCGCTGGTAGGTGGCGCGCATCGCGCGGCGCACGCCGTCGATGGCGGTCGCCGGGTCGAGGGTCTTCTGGCCGCGCAGCTTGGTGAATTCGCGGAAGCCGGCCTCGAAGATGCGCTCCAGCGCGCCGCTGTGGTGGCGGTCATTGACGGCGCTCTGGTAGAGGCTGTTGAGGTCGCCGCCGCTCCAGAATTCGCGCTCGAAGACATCGGTGCGCTGGCGGGCATCGCGGATCTGGAACCACTTGCGGAAGATCCAGTACCACGACATGACGGAAACGTAGGCGAGCAGTCCCATCACCAGCTTGACGACCAGGCTGGCGTTGGCGATCAGTTCGACGAGGGCGAGATCCTGGGTGACGTTCATTTCAGGGCGGCGAGTTTGGCGTGCAGGTCGGGGGGCATGGCGGTCGCCTTGCCTTTGGCGAGATCGAGGCAGGCGACGCGGACGTTCGCCGTCAGCAGCGTTTCCCC
>JAVEWF010000076.1:0-10827 GCA_034004665.1 Rhodocyclaceae bacterium
TGGGAGTCGGCGACTTGGTCGTTACGGCGGATATTCCGCTTGCCTCCGAAGTCATCGCCAAGGGCGCCCATGTCATCACCCCCAGAGGAGAAACCTACGACGCCGGGTCGATTGCCGCTGCCTTGACGATGCGCACTTTCATGGACACGTTGCGTTCCTCGGGCGTTGAGACCGGTGGCCCGGCGACGTTCAGTGCCATCGACCAGCGAGAGTTTGCCAGACGGCTGGATCGCTACCTTTCCGCTGAAATGCTGCAACGCAACAATAGTTGTTGACTTCTCCCCGTTTGAACATAAAATGCACTCATGTTGCACTGCAGCATTCACTTTCAAGGAGATCGACATGGTTGCCACTCAAGAGAAAATCGCTTCTGTCAGCAAGAACAATCTGGAAACCTTCGTATCGCTTGCCCAGACCGTCTTCGCCAGTACCGAGCGTCTTGCCGCACTGAATCTGAACACCGCTCGCTCCCTGATGGATGGCGCCGTCGCCAATGTCCATGGAGTGATGGACATCAAGAGCCCGCAAGAACTGATCTCTTTCCAGAAGAGCCTGATGATGCCGGCGATCAACGCGGCGGTGGAGTATTCGCGCGCTGTCTATGAAATCACTTCCGGTACGCAAGAAGTGCTGGGCAAGTTCTTCGAGGACAAGGCAGTCGAGATCAAGGGCCAAGTCGAGAATTCGATCGAAGGTGCGCTGAAAAAGGCCCCGGTGGGTTCGGATATCGCCTTGTCCGGCTTCAAGTCGGTGATGGATTCGGCCAACACCGCGTATGCCTCCCTGAAATCGGCCACGCAAAAAGCGGTCGAGATGACTGAAGCCAACGTCATGCAGGCGACCGATGCGACACTGAAGTCGCTCAAAGCCGCTGCCTGATAGACCAATAATCCCTCGACGGCTGACGTATGTCGGCCAGAGTCAGAGGGAGTGGAGCGAGAAGGCCTCACGGGAATGCCCGTGGGGCCTTTTTGCTATTGAGGGGTATCAGGTAAAGCCAGATGTCTCAGGTTCAGGCCTTGTCTAGCGCCTGCTGTACGTCTTCGAGCAGATCCTCGAGGTCTTCCAGTCCGGCTGAAATCCTCACCAGTCCTTCGCCGATCATGTGGGCCTGTCGTTCCTCGGGCGTGTAGAAGGAATGCGTCATGCTCGCCGGGTGCTGGGCCAGGCTTTCGGCATCCCCCAGGCTGACGGCACGGGTGATGAGTTGCAGTGCGTTCATGAAGCGCCGTCCGGCCTCGATTCCGCCCCTGAGTTCGAAGGCGATCATGCCCCCCGGCAACTTCATCTGTCGCCGGGCCAACTCGACCTGCGGAAAGGATGGCAGGCCGGGGTAGTGGCAGATTTCGACTTTCGGATGCAGAGCGAGATATTCCGCGATGCCCTGCGCGTTTTCGGAGTGCCGGTGCATGCGCAGGGCGAGCGTCTTGATGCCGCGCAGGATCAGGAATGCATCCTGCGAGGACAGGACTGCCCCTGTCATGTCCTTGAGGCCGTAAAAGCGCACCTGGTCGAGCGATTCTCTGGGGCCGACGATGGCGCCGGCAATCAGGTCGCCGTGACCGCCGAGATATTTGGTCGCCGAATGGACGACATAGTCGGCGCCCAACTCGATCGGGCGCTGGAGATAGGGGGTACAGTAGGTGTTGTCGACGATGACTGTGGCTTCGTGGCGATGGGCGATCGCGGAGACTGCGGCGATATCGACGAGGCGCATGTTGGGGTTGGCCGGCGACTCGAAAAACACCACTTTCGTTTGTGCACCGATTGCGGTATCCAGATTCGCCGTATCGGTAAGATCGACGTGGGTGATCCGGATGCCGAATTTCGCCAGGCCGTGATTGAAAAAGCCGAAGGTACAACCGTAGAGGGTTTTGTCGGCAATGATCTCGTCGCCCGGTTGAAGCAGCGTCCACAGCAGCGAGGTCGTCGCTCCCATGCCCGAGGCGGTGACCAGCGCGGCTTCTCCGCCTTCCAGGTCGGCGATGCGTTGTTCCAGCAGGGCGGTGGTGGGGTTGCCTACCCGCGAATAGACGTAGCCGGGCTGCTCGCCGGCGAAACGCGCGGCACCGTCCTCGACGGTGGGAAACGTGTAGGTCGAACTGAGATAGACGGGCGGATTGAGCGCGCCGTTTCCTGCATAGGGATCATAGGCATGATGGATGGCGCGGGTGGAAAATCCCTTGCGCCGGGCGTCGGATGCGGCCATGTCGGTCACCAGTCGTTGTTTAGGCGAAATATAACAAAGCTCCAGGTCCGGGCCACTTCATGCGCGTACGCATGGGGTGTGTCCTCGCGTGGTTTAATGCGTGCCCGCTCGGGAACGGACGTCCCGGAAGTATCGTTCATCTGACTGCATGGAAGCATTCCTCGTTTCTACGGGTTTCGTCGCCCTCGCCGAGATCGGCGACAAGACGCAACTGCTGGCCTTCATTCTGGCGGCACGGTTCCGCAAGCCGATACCCATCGTGCTGGGCATCCTGGTGGCCACGATCGCCAACCATGCGCTGGCCGGCATGCTCGGCGCCTGGATCACCACGCTGGCATCGCCGGACGTCCTGCGCTGGCTGCTCGGACTGTCGTTCATTGCAATGGCCGCCTGGCTGCTGGTGCCGGACGAGTTCGACGAGCATGATGCCCGTCTTGCGCGCATGGGGGTGTTCGGCGCGACGCTGGTCGCCTTCTTCCTTGCGGAAATGGGCGACAAGACGCAGGTCGCGACCGTCGCTCTCGCGGCCCGTTATCAGGCCATCGTTGCGGTGGTCGCCGGTACGACGCTGGGCATGATGATCGCGAACGTGCCGGCCGTGCTGCTGGGCGAACGGATCGCTCATCGCATGCCGGTGAAACTCGTCCATGGCATCGCTGCCGCCATCTTTGCCCTGTTGGGCATCGCCACGCTGTTCGGCGTCGGGGGCGACTGGATTTTCTGAAGGAGGACACATGAGGTCGGTTGCCCTGTTCATCGCCATCGTCGTCGCACTGCTCGCCCTGCCGTTGCTGTTCATGCCGGCAGACGAGACGGACAAGGCCCTGCCTCAGGAAAACCTGCCCTGGCAGGTCGAGCGCCTGCCGGACGGAGCGACGCGCGTTTTCGGACTGGTTCCCGGCCGCAGTACCCTCGCCGAGGCACGCCACCGGCTCGGCAACGATGCCCAGGTCGCACTCATCGTTGCACCCGGCGAATCCGGTTCACTCGAGGTCTTCTACGACAGCTTTTCGGCAGGCTTCGTGACCGGCAAGATGATCCTGACGCTGGCATCGACCACCGAGCAACGGGAAGGCATGCTCGCGCGGGCACGCAAGGCCGAGTTCATGGAAAGCACCACGCGCCGCGTCGAGCTCGGCGACGAGGATCGGACCAGGGCAGAGACTGCGGTCATCAGCGCCATCGTCTTCATACCTGCGGCGCGACTGGACGAGGAGATCGTGCTACAACGCTTCGGCCCGCCGGCCGAGCGCATTCGCAGCGACGAGAACCGCGAGCACTTTCTTTACCCCGACAAGGGCCTCGATTTGCAGCTGGATGCCAAGGGGAAAGAGGTGCTGCAGTATGTCGCTCCAGCCGACTTTTCCCGATTGCGCGATCCGCTGGTGAAGAAGTAGCTGGCGGAAGCGGTGAGATTCGAACTCACGATGCCTTGCGGCACGCCGGTTTTCAAGACCGGTGCATTCAACCACTCTGCCACGCTTCCGGGGCGCGGATTATAGCCCGCCGAGCGGCGCCAGTCCCTGTCTGCGGCGCGCTTCATCGCAGGCGTCGTCACCGCTGCCGAGTACCGCGAGCGGGGCGAATTCGCTGCAGGCGGCCGGGCGGTTCGCATAGATCGTGCAGCTGACCTGTGCGCCGACTTCGCCGGCCAGGGCGATGCAGCGGCCGGGAGTGTCGGGGTCTTCCCGCATGCAGGCGGTCGTCGGGGTATAGGGCTCGGTCAGGCGGGCGGGCACCTGTCCGCCATGGCTGTCCAGTTCGATGCGGGGCAGCGTGACGCGGAAGCTGACGCAGCAGGCGCCACAGCGGCAGCAGGGCGAGGCGTCCATCGCGTCAGAACAGCTCGATTTTCTTTTCGTGGGATGGTGCGGATTTCGGTACGACCAGCGTTTTCTCGTAGTCGCTTTCTGCCTTGACCAGCGCGATGACATCGGGCTGGTTGATCGTGGTGCGCCGGCAGAAGGCATCGCCGCTGGTCGGATCGAGAATCACCTTGCGCGACCAGGGCCCGCCGAAATCGGAGGCCACCAGCGGAATGCCTTCGCGCTCGAGCCATTCGCGGGCGAACTCGGCATTGCGGTCGCCGATGGCCATGCGGATCGAGCTGACGATGTTGCCCCCGCCGAAGGCCTTCGCCACGAGTCGCCCGCGCTGCGCGCCCTTGGCGTACATGGCGTTGAGCAGCACTTCCATCGCGTAGTCGCCGTTGAGAACGATGTCTTCGTCATCCAGCGTGCTGCGCGTGCGACTGGGCAGCAGGAAATGGTTCATTCCGGCGAGCCGCAGCCTCGGGTCGTAGAAACAGACGGCGACGCAGGATCCGAGCAGGGTGGAGATCGGACGGTCGTTCTGCACCGACCAGCCGCCCGGATTGATGTTCAGGGCGAGACGTTCGAGTTCCTTGCCGGTCCGGGGCGGGGTTGCAGTCGTCATGGCGGGCGGGGGTGACCTTACTTCCCGTAGGCCATGATTTCCTGCGGGATGCGGTCGAGCGGCACGACCTTGTCCACTCCGCCCATGTCGATGGCGACCTTGGGCATGCCGAAGACGACACAGGTCGATTCGTCCTCGGCGACCGTCTGGGCACCGGCGTCGTGCATTTCCTTCATGCCGCGCGCTCCGTCGTCGCCCATGCCGGTCATGATGACGCCGAGGGCATTGCGACCGGCGATCTGTGCGACCGAACGGAACAGCACGTCGACCGAGGGCTTGTGGCGGTTGACCACCGGGCCGTCGGCGACGGCGACGTAGTACTGCGCGCCGCTGCGCTTGAGCATCATGTGGCGGCCGCCGGGAGCGATCAGCGCACGGCCGGGCAGCACGCGGTCGCCATCCTTCGCTTCGCGGACCTCGAGTGCGCACAGCGTGTTGAGGCGGTCGGCGAACATGGCGGTGAACTTCTCGGGCATGTGCTGGACGATGACGATGCCCGCGGTGACGGCCGGCAACCGGGTCAGCACGGCTTCGAGCGCCTGGGTACCGCCGGTGGATGTCCCGATGGCGACGACCTTGTCGGTCGTTTCGGCCATTGCGCGCGTACTGGCCGCCTGGGCCGCCAGCATCGCGTCGGCCGTCAGCTTGGGCTGGAGTGCCGGCCGGGCGCCGGTCTGCATGCGCCGCATGTTGGCGCGGGCGGCGGCACGCACGGCCGTGACCAGGTCGTTCGCCGCATCCTGCAGGAACTGTTTCACACCCATCTTGGGCTTGGTGATGATCGACAGGGCGCCGGATGCCAGCGCCTCCATCGTGGCAGCCGCGCCTTTTTCCGCGAGCGAGGAGCAGACGATGGTCGGCGTCGGGTGTTCCGCCATGATCTTCTTGAGGAAGGTGAGTCCGTCCATGCGCGGCATCTCGATGTCGATCACCAGCACGTCCGGCCAGTTGGTCTTCATCTTTTCGAGCGCGTAAAGCGGGTCAGCGGCCGCGCCGATGACCTCGATGTCGGCTTCCTTTTCGAGGGTTTCCTTGTTGACCTGGCGCACGACCGCGGAGTCGTCGACCAGCATGACCTTGATTTTTGCCATATTCAGGGCAGGCGATAGATGGTGGGTTTGATCAGTTTGACCGTTTCGTTGATGCCGTTGAGGCTTTCGGAGTGTCCCACGATCAGGTAGCCACCGGGACGCAGCTTCTCGACCAGACGCGCAACGACCTGGCGCTTCGTTTCGTTGTCGAAGTAGATCATCACGTTGCGCAGGAAGATGACGTGGAACTTGCCGATGTCGGGCAGGGTGGTGTTGAGGTTGACCTGCATGAAGCGTGTGTGCCGCCGCAATTGCGGGTCGATGATGAAGCTGCCCTCCTGGCTGCGCACGCCTTTGAGGCAGTATTTGCGCAGGTACTCCTGCGGCAGGCCGCGGGTGCGGTCGAGCCAGTACTGGCCGCGCTGGGCGATGCCGAGGACGTGGGTGCTGATATCGGAGCCGAGGATCGACCACTGCGAATTCACGCCCAGTTCGTCGGCCAGCACCATCGACAGGGTGTAGATCTCCTCGCCCGTGGATGAGGCCGCGCTCCAGATCTCGAAGGGCTGGCCCGCCGTGCGTTGCGGCAGGATCGTCTTGCGCAGGAATTCGAAATGCGATTCCTCGCGGAAAAAATAGGTTTCGTTGGTGGTCAGCAGATCCACCATGGTCTGCCGTTCGCCCGGATCGGCGCCGCTCGAGACATGCTTGTAGTAGTCGCCGAAACGTTCGAGTCCCAGCGCCTTGAGCCGCTTGCCGAGCCGGCCGACCAGCAGCACCTTCTTCGAGTCGGCGAGGCTGATCCCGGCAATCTGGTAGATCAGCCGCTGGAATTGCCGGAATTCGGCATCGTTAATGTCGGGATGGTCTGTAACGCTCATTTCTTCGTCATACCGCCGGCCGGAGAGGGAAAATATGCCGTCCCGTCGGCGCCGACTTTCATTTGTCGAGTTTGAAGAAAGACATCAGGTCGTGCAGTTGAGCGGCCTGCCCGCTCATCTCCTCGGCGGTCGCGGCGAGTTCCTCGGAAGCGGAGGCGTTCTGCTGGGTGGCCTTGTTCAGCTGGCCCATCGCGCCGTTGATCTGGCCGACGCCGGCGGATTGTTCCTGGGAAGCGGCGGCGATTTCCTGCACGAGGTCGGAGGTTTTCCTGATCGACGGCACCATTTCGCCGAGCAGCGAACCGGCCTTTTCGGCGAGCTTGACGGAGGCGCCTGCGACGCCGCCGATCTCCTGTGCGGCGACCTGGGAACGCTCGGCCAGCTTGCGAACTTCCGCCGCGACGACGGCGAAGCCCTTGCCGGCTTCGCCGGCCCGTGCCGCTTCGATCGCCGCGTTGAGCGCGAGCAGGTTGGTCTGGTAGGCGATGTCGTCGATGATGCCGATCTTGTCGGCGATCTGCTTCATCGCATCGACGGTTTCCTTCACCGCTTCGCCGCCATCCTCCGCCTGGCGGGAAGCGCGCCCGGCCATGTCGTCGGTGACTTTCGCGTTGTCCGTATTCTGGTTGATGCTGGCCGTCATCTGCTCGATGCTGGCGGTGGTTTCCTCGATGCTGGCCGCCTGCTGCGAGGAGGACTGGCTGAGCGACTGCGCGGTTGCCGACACCTGATCCGCGGCATTGCCGATCGCATTGGAGGTCGTGCTTACCTCTGCAATGGTGTGGGCCAGCTTGTCGATCATGTCCTGCATGGCACGCTTCAGCTCGGCGAGTTCGTCGTGGCCGGCCGTATCGCAACGGGTCGTCAGGTCCCCGTCGGCCAGTTGCCGGGCCGCGTCGACCGCCTGGACGAGCGGCCGGGTGATCGAGTTCACGATGGCCAGGCCGAGGGAGATCGCCAGCAACACCGCCGCCAGACCGGCGCCGACGATCCAGTTGCGGGCTGCGACGAATGTGGCGGCCGCTTCCGCATTGAGCTTTTGTGACGCGTCCTCGAAATGCCGTGCCAGATCACCGGCCGTCTTGTTGAAGGCGTTCTGGCGTGGATTGACCTTTTGCAGCAGCAGGATGTTGGCCTCGCGGAACTCGCCCCTTTCGAGCGCATCCAGCACCAGTTTGAAGCCATCTTCGATCAGCGGCTTGCGGGCTGCCGTGATGGCGGCGATCAGGGCGGCCTCTTCGCCGTCATGGACCGCACGGGCAGCGAATGCCTGCCAGACGGTTTCGCTGTCCGTCAGCTCCCTGGCGATGGCATTGGTGTGCATCGAGTTCGGATGGTCGTGCATCGACAGGAACGGGCTGTCGGGCGCATGCTGCAGCGACAGCAGCACCTGGGTCCGGGCGTTCCCGTAGGCATTGACCAGTTCGGCCAGCTGCCCCTTGGGGATGATGTTGTTATCGTAGGTTTCCCCGTTCTGGTCGACCAGGGCTTGCAGGTTGGAGAGTCCGATGACGGCGATCACGCACATCAGGGCGATCACGATGGCCAGGAGCAGGCCCAGACGCGGTCCGATACGCAGTTTGTGCAGCAGGCTCATGGCGCTCTCCCTGTCCTGTCAGCTTGCGGGCGGCGAGTCCGTGCCGGCCTGGCCGGCATTGACGACCATCGCCATCTCATCCACGGACAGTACCTTCTGGATTTCGAGAATGATGACGAACTTGCCGGCAACCTTGCCCATGCCGGCGATGAAGTCGGCTCGGATCCTGGCACCGAAGGAGGGCGGCGGCTCGATGTCTCCGGCCTGGATCTCGAGCACTTCGGAAACGGCATCGACCATGATGCCGATGTCGAGGCGCGCGTCGTCCTGCGCCACCTCGACGATGACGATGCAGGTACGGCGCTGCACTTCGCCCGCCTTGCCGCCGAAGCGCGCGGACAGGTCGATGACCGGCACCACGGCCCCGCGCAGGTTGATGACCCCGCGGATGAAGCCCGGCATCATCGGAATCTCCGTGAGATTGCCGTACTCGATGATTTCCTTCACGTTGAGGATGCCGACGGCGAACATCTCGCCACCCAGCGTGAAGGTCAGGTACTGGTGCGTATCTCCGCCGCCGGTGCCGTACATGGCGGCGGCGGAGGCGGCTGGCGTGTTGGCCGTCTTGACGAGGTCACCCATGGCTGCGATCTCCTCAGAAGCGCTCGAAGTCCTGCTCCTGGACAGGAGCAGCCTTCGGCCCGGCTGCGCCCTTTGCCGGCGCAGGCCTGGCGGCGACCGGTTTCGCAGCCGGTTTCGCCGTCCTGCCGGCGCCGACTTTCAGGCTGCCGTCCAGCCTGAAGAACGCCATCAGTTCCTGCAGTTGCGCGGCCTGCCCGCCCATCTCCTCGGCCGTCGCCGCCAGTTCCTCCGAAGCGCTCGCATTCTGCTGCGTCGCCTTGTTCAACTGGCCCATGGCGCCGTTGATCTGGCCGACGCCGGCGGATTGTTCCTGGGAAGCGGCCGCGATTTCCTGCACCAGATCCGAGGTCTTCTTGATGCTCGGCACCATCTCGTCGAGCAGGCTGCCGGCCTGCTCGGCCAGCTTGACGGAAGAGGAGGCGACCTGGCCGATCTCCTGCGCAGCGACCTGCGCGCGTTCTGCCAGTTTCCGCACTTCGGCGGCCACGACCGCGAAGCCTTTGCCGTGCTCACCGGCCCGCGCCGCTTCGATCGCCGCGTTGAGCGCGAGCAGGTTGGTCTGGTAGGCGATGTCGTCGATGATGCCGATCTTGTCGGCGATCTGCTTCATCGCATCGACGGTTTCCTTCACTGCATTGCCGCCTTCCTGGGCCTGTGCGGCCGCCGAAGTGGCCATGCCGTCCGTGACCTTGGCATTCTCGGTGTTCTGCGTGATGCTGGCGGTCATCTGCTCGACGCTCGCCGTCGTCTCCTCGACCGAGGCTGCCTGTTCGGAGGAGGACTGGGAGAGTGACTGGGCGGTGGCCGAGACTTGTCCCGCTGCATTGTTGAGCGCCTCGGAAGCGACATTCACCTCGCTGATGATCTGCGACAGCTTGGCCACCATGCCGCTGATGGCCTGCTTCAACTGGCCCGTCTCGTCCTTGCTATCCACATCGACCTTCACGGTCAGGTCCCCTTCGGCCAGGCTGTTTGCCGCGGCAACGGACTGGGAGAGCGGTCTGGTGATGCTGACGGTGACCCAGAAGGCGAAGGAAAGCGCGATCACGATGGCGCCGAGCGAGAGCGCGAGCACCATGGTCTGTGTCGCGCTGGCGAGTGCGTCCGCATCTTTCCCGGTCTGTTCCATCAATTTGGACTGGAACTCGATCAGATGGTTGACCTCCTTGAAGTATTCCGCCTGGTCCTTGCTGTACTGGCCCAGCAGGAATTCCTGCATCTCCTGCTTTTTG
The DNA here is from genome assembly GCA_034004665.1 of Rhodocyclaceae bacterium. Classification (GTDB taxonomy): domain Bacteria; phylum Pseudomonadota; class Gammaproteobacteria; order Burkholderiales; family Rhodocyclaceae; genus Sulfuricystis. The sequence continues at coordinate 9,969 of JAVEWF010000076.1, forward strand.
CCTTCCTTCAGCAATGCGAGGAGCTTGTCCTGGCTGGCGACGTTGACTTTGCGTACCTGCTCTAGCCCGGCCAGTACCCTTCGGCCTTCTTCTGATGTGATGGTCTTGTCCAGCCTGTCGAGGTTTTCACCGATAAGTTTGCGGGCTTCGGCAATGCGATCGACCTGGCGGGAGAGATATTCCGGGTTGTTGCTCAACAGGGAATTGCGCAATCCCCGGGCGATCACGTTCATGTTGTCGACGACGTTGTTCGCCCAGACGGTTTTAGGGAACTTGTCATTCACCATGTTCTCGATTTCGACATTGAGCTGGCCTACGCGCAGGTAGGCCATCGAAGCGATGATGACGAGCAGCACGATCATCAGGCCGAAGCCGATGCCGAGGCGTACCCCGATTTTCAGGTTCTTGAACATGGATGAATGACTCCTTGAAGCAGTAATGACTGGATCGGAAATGGAAAATCGGTTCCTGGAAGAGGGTACGCAATGCAACCGTTTTACTCACGATCCTCCAGCAATGTGGCGTGATGGCTCTGGCGGCGGCGATCCTCGTTTTGCGAAGCCAGTTGCGTGAGCGCCTGCACGTCGAGGATGAGAGCGACCTCGCCGGAGCCGAGGATGGTCGAGCCGCCGATGCCGCGCAGGTGCTTGAACAGGCTGCCGAGCGGCTTGATCACCGTCTGGAACTCGCCCAGCAGCTGGTCGACGACGATGCCCGCCTTCTGCCCGCCGGCGGAAATCACCACCACGTTCTCGCGCAGCGGCCGCTGGCTCTCGACATCGAAGAACTCGCGCAGGCGGATGAAGGGCAGCACCTCGCCGCGCAGGTTGAGCATGTGGCCGCGCGTGTCGTCGTCGCG
>JAVEWF010000077.1:0-10778 GCA_034004665.1 Rhodocyclaceae bacterium
TGCGGCCTTCGGCGTGCGAGCCGGAGGAGAACTTGTGGCCGGACGCGCCCACGCCGTCACCGGCGGTGAACAGACCCTTGACCGTGGTCATCGAGCGGTAGCCCCAGCTCCAGCCCTTGGGCAGGTGCGCCGGAATCTTGGCCGCGTCGGCGTGCGTTTCGTCGGTCGGCGCGCCCACGTCGGTCGGGCCGGACACCCAGATGCCGCAGCAGCCGGAGTGCGAACCCAGCAGGTAGGGCTCGGTCGGCATCAGCTCGGAGTTCTTCTTCTCGGGCTCGATGTTCTCACCGACCCAGATGCCGCACTGGCCGACGCACATGTCGAGGAAGTCTTCCCAGGCTTCGGCTTCGAGGTGCTTCACTTCGCGCGGGGTCAGGGTCTCGCGCAGCTTGGCGAGCGCGGTCACGGTGTCCATGTAGATGGGGCCGCGGCCTTCCTGCATTTCCTTCAGCATCAGGTGGTTGCGCAGACACGAAGCCGGCACCGCAGCCTGGCCGTAGGGAGGGTAGTCGTTCAGCAGTTCCTTGTTCTTCTGCATGTAGACTTCGCCGTAGGCGTTGACGGCCTGGGCCTTGAACAGCAGGAACCAGGCGCCGACCGGGCCGTAGCCGTCCTTGAAGCGGGCGGGCACGAAGCGGTTTTCCATCATGGTCAGCTCGGCGCCGGCTTCGGCGGCCATCGCGTAGGTCGAACCGGCGTTCCACACCGGGTACCAGGCGCGGCCGGTACCTTCACCGACGGAACGCGGACGGAAGATGTTCACGCAGCCACCGGCGGCCAGCAGGATCGCCTTGGCCTTGTACACGACAACCTTGTGCTCGCGGGTCGAGAAGCCGACGGCGCCGGCGATGCGGTTGGGGTCGTTCTTGTCGTTGATCAGCTTGACGATGAAGATGCGCTCTTCGATGCGGTCCATGCCGAGCGCCTTCTTGGTGGCTTCGGCCACGATCCACTTGTAGGATTCGCCGTTGATCATGATCTGCCACTTGCCGGAACGCACGGGCTTGCCGCCGTCCTTCAGCGCGGGCAGGCCCTGCGAGCCGTCGTGACGCTCGCCGTTCTCGTCGGTCTTCCAGATCGGCAGGCCCCATTCCTCGAACAGGTGCACCGAGTCGTCGACGTTGCGGCCCAGGTCGTAGGCCAGGTCGTCGCGGGTGATGCCCATCAGGTCGTTGGAGACCATGCGGGCGTAGTCGGCGGGGTCCTGCTCGGAGCCGATGTAGGTGTTGATCGCGGACAGGCCCTGCGCCACGGCGCCGGAGCGGTCCATCGCGGCCTTGTCGACCAGCTTGATCTTCAGGTCGATGCCCATTTCCGACTTGGCCGCATCGGCCCAGCGCATGATTTCGTAACCGGCGCCGCAGCAAGCCATGCCGCCGCCGATCAGGAGGATGTCGACTTCCTCTTGGACTACTTCGGGATTACCAAATTCTCCAGCCATTTCGTTTACCTCTCTAAATTACTTGCGGATCAGTTCGGCGGGGTTGCCGGCGCGGTAGCCACCCATCACGTCCTTGGTGAACGAGCCCGCGGACTGGATGTCGGCCAGCTTGGGCATGGGCTTGCCGCCGTACGGATCGATCGAGCCTTCGGGCGTGGTGCGGATCGGGAACTTGAAGCGCTTCAGGGTGCCGTTGCGGAACTTGATGGTCCACATGATGGAATCGGAACCGCGCAGGGGCTGCACCATGCCGCCCAGCGGCACGACGTCGGCGTAGTGGCGGGCTTCGATCGCCTGTTGCGGGCAGATCTTCACGCAGGAGTAGCACTCCCAGCACTGCTCGGGTTCCTGGTTGAAGGCGCGCATGGCGTGACCGGTTTCCGAGCCGTCCTTGTCCAGCTTCATCAGGTCGTGCGGGCAGATGTACATGCAGGCGGTCTTGTCCTGACCCTTGCAGCCGTCGCACTTGTCGGTACGAACATAGGTTGGCATTGATAAGTCTCCTAAGTTAGCTAACTCCGCGTACGTCGCGGTCCGTATCAGAACCTTTACCTGACCTTGGCCGGGGCGTATCGCGAATCCGCTTCCGGCAGGCTTAAGTCCTCAAACCCTCGTCAAGCGGCCGAGTGGCCTTTCAGTTCGATCTTGACGTTCTGCTCGGCGGAAAGGCCGGCGTAGTACTTCTTGAGCACGGCGGCCACTTCCGGGCGGCTGAATTCGACCGGCAGATCCTGGCCTTCGGACAGCATCGAACGCACCTTGGTACCGGACAGCAGGATGCGGTCGTCCTTGGTGTGCGGGCAGGTGCGCTGGCTGGCCATGCCGCCGCATTTCTTGCACCAGAAGGTCCAGTCGATGTTCATGTTGACGGTTTCGAGCGAGCCCTTGGGAATCTCGTCGAAGATCTTCTGCGCGTCGAAGGGGCCGTAGTAGTCGCCGACGCCGGCGTGGTCGCGGCCGACGATCAGGTGCGAGCAGCCGTAGTTCTGGCGGAACAGCGCGTGCAGCAGCGCTTCGCGCGGGCCGGCGTAGCGCATGTCGAGCGGGTAGCCGGCCTGGATCACGGTGTTGGGGGCGAAGTAGTTGTCGATCAGGGTGGCGATCGCCTCGCTGCGCACCTCGGCGGGGATGTCGCCCGGCTTCAGGGCGCCGAGCAGGGAATGCACGAGCACGCCGTCCATGGTCTCGATGGCGATCTTGGCCAGGTATTCGTGCGAGCGGTGCATCGGGTTGCGCGTCTGGAAGGCCGCGACCCGGGACCAGCCCATCTTCTCGAAGGCGGCCCGCGTCTCGGCCGGCGTCATGAACTGGTCGCCGTACTCTTCCTTGAAGCCGCCGGTGGACAGGACCTTGACCGGGCCGGCCAGGTTGTACTTGCCCTGGGCCATGACCATCTTGACGCCGGGGTGCTCGAGGTCGGTGGTCTTGTAGACCTGCATGCACTCGTGCGCCTTGTCGATGGCGTACTTCTCGGTGATCTTCATGGTGCCCATGATCTCGCCGGAATCGCTCACCAGCGCGATCTCGTCGCCCGCCTTGACGGTCTCGTCGTCGGTGGAGAGGGTGACGGGGATGGGCCAGAACAGGCCCGAAGCCATCTTGTAGCCGTCGCAGATGCCCTGCCAGTCGGCATGGGTCATGAAGCCGTCGAGCGGGGTGAAACCGCCGATGCCCATCATGATGAGGTCGCCGGTCTCGCGGGAGCTCATCTTCAGCTTGGGCAGGGCGGCGGCGCGGGCCTTTTCGGCGTCGAGCGCCGAACCGGTCAGCAGCAGGGGTTTGAGTTCACCGCCGCCGTGGGGGCGTACCAGTTTGGACATGCTGTCTCCTCAGGCTTTGTGGGGATATTTCGAGTGGGCGAGCATAGCACCGGGGGTAGGGCGTGAATAATGCTTTATTTTTATTTGAGGATAAGCCTGTTTGATATTGGCGGCAGACAGCAGAAAGCCCGGCGGCGCCGGGCTTTCTTGTTCAATTGAATCAGAGACTTAAGCGTCGAAGAATGCGGGCATGTCGGTCTGTTCGGTCTTGATCACGTCGACCCAGGCGGGTTTGGTGTCGCCACCGGCGGCGGCCAGTTTCTTGGTTTCCTCGTAGAGCATCTTCCAGCGGTTGTAGAGGCAGTCGCTGACCTTGCGCATCCCGGCGTCGAAGTAGGAGTTGTGGAGGTCGCCGACGGTGCGGGTGAAGGATTCCATCTGTTCGAGCAGGTTGTGCGGGTAGCCGTGCCGGTTCGGGTCGGCGTACTTGACCATTTCGCGCTTGACCGCCCGGACGAAGACTTTCTGTCCTTCGGTGAGGTCGCCCTCGGTGCGGGGTGCGCCGCCGTAATTCATGACTTCGTGGATGAACCCGTTGAGGCGTTCGCCGAAATCGAAGTTGGCGTAATCGACGTTCTGCATAAATCCTCCAATGTTTCAGTGAAGCGTGTTTTCGCTGCCGATGGCCGCGTTGCCCATCCTACGCCGTGCCGGGCGGCTGTCCAGCGCGTACTTCATTACATACTAATAATCAACGACTAAGCCCTTGAATCCAGCGGGAATATATTTTGTCGGCCAGCGTGTGTAGGCGGGCTGTGCGGGCATCGACGCCTTCCAGGATGGCGGCGGGCGACTGGACCGCCGGGCTGTCGCTGGCGGCGATCTCGGCGGCGCCGCTGTCGCACCAGGCGGCGATGAGTTCGGGCGTCATTTCCACGTGGCACTGCATGCCGAGGTGGCGGTCGTCCAGCACATAGGCCTGGTTGGCGCACCAGGCGCTTTCGAGGATGCGGACTGCGCCGGGCGGCAGGGTGAAGGTTTCGCCGTGCCAGTGGAAGCCGGGCAGGGGGCCGGCCGCATCGCCGACCCAGGGACGCGCCTTGGCGTCGGTGATCTCGAGTTCGCCCCAGCCGATTTCCTTGACCGGGTTGGGGCCGACGCGGCCGCCGAGCGCCCTGGACATCAACTGGCCGCCCAGACAGTGGCCGATGACCGGGACGCCGGTTTCGACCGCCTGCCGGATCAGCGCCAGCACGGGCGGAATCCAGGGCAGATCGTCGTTCACGCTCATGGGGCCGCCCATCAAGCACAGGCCGGAAGCGCCGTTAAGGTTTTCGGGCACGGCGTCGCCGGCATCGATGCGGACCAGCCGCCAGGGGAGCCCGCGGCGATCCAGGAACGTGGTGAAATAGCCCGGCCCCTCGGTCGGGGAATATCTGAAAATCAGGATGGGATGCATGGGATTCTTCGCGCGCGGTACAGGGTTCGCAGCCATCATAACGGTCGGTGGCCTGGTCTGCACGCCGGCGGGCGCGACCAGCGTGGCGGTGGTGGGGCTGTTCAAGGACAAGGCCATCGTCAGCATCGACGGCGGCAAGCCGCGCACCCTGAGCGTCGGCCAGACGCGGCTGGGCGTGAAGCTGCTCGCGGCCGATTCTGGCAGCGCAAGTTTCGACGTGAACGGCGCGCGCCGCACGCTGGGCATGGGGCAATCCTTCGCCGGCGGTGCGTCGGATATGCGGCAGAGCGTCGCGCTGACCGCCGACGCGCGCGGCCATTTCGCGGCTGCGGGCGCGGTGAACGGCTATCCGATGACTTTCCTGGTCGATACCGGTGCGACTTCGGTCGCGATCAACGCCGCCGAGGCGCGTCGGCTGGGCATCGACTACCGATCCGGTCAGGCGGCCGGCGTCCACACGGCCGCGGGCGTCGTCAAGGCCTGGCGGGTCACGTTCAATACCGTCAAGGTCGGCGGCATCAGCGTCAATCAGGTCGACGGTCTGGTGGTGGAGAGCGGATTGTCCGTGCCGCTGCTCGGCATGAGCTTCCTCAACCGCATGGAAATGAAACGGGACGGCCAGACCATGACCCTGACGCAGCGCTACTGAGCACCGCGACGCCCGCAAAAAAAGCCCGCGCACCGGCGGGCTTCTTTGCGGGCACGGCGTGCGCTCATGCTTTTGTCCGCTTGTCCTTCTCGATCAGCGCGTAGGCCGAATGGTTGTGGATCGATTCGAAGTTTTCCGCCTCCACGACGTAGGCGTCGATCAGCGGCTCGGCGTTCATCGCCGCGGCGACGTCGCGCACGATGTCCTCGACGAATTTCGGGTTGTCGTAGGCGCGTTCGGTGACGTATTTCTCGTCGGGCCGCTTCAGCAGGCCGAACAGTTCGCACGACGCCTGGTCCTCCACCTTGCGGATGAGGTCCTCGATCCACAGGAAACCGTGGGTGTGCGCGGTGACGGTGACGTGGGAACGCTGGTTGTGCGCGCCGTAGTCGGAAATCTTCTTCGAGCACGGGCAGAGCGAGGTGACCGGCACCACGACCTTGGTGGCGTGCGTGTAGCGGCCCTGTTCGATCGCGCCGACGAAGGTCACCTCGTAGTCGAGCAGGCTCTGCACGCCGGATACGGGCGCCGACTTGTTGATGAAGTAGGGGAAGCTCATCTCGATGTAGCCGGACTCCGCTTCCAGCCGCTCGACCATCTGGCGCAGCATGTCCTCGAAATTCTCGACCGAGATTTCGCGCTCGCGGGTGTTGAGTATCTCGATGAAACGCGACATGTGCGTGCCCTTGAAATTGTGCGGCAGGTACACGTACATGTTGAACGTGGCGATGGTGTGCTGCACGCCGCCGCTCTTGTCGGCCACGCGCACGGGATGGCGGATGCTCTTGATGCCGACCTTGTCGATGGCGATCTTGCGGGTGTCGGCCGTGCTCTGCACGTCCGGCATGCAAACGGCGGTGTCGCAAATCTGGTTCATGGGAAGCTCCTTGTGTCGTCGCCGGCCCGGACGCTGTCGTCCGTCGTCATCCGGGCCACGCAGTTTAGACTGAGTATAAACTGCGGTAATAGTTGAGTAAACTACTCGGATATGAGGGATTTCCGCAGCTTGACGGCGGCCGCGATGCCGGCGGCGTCGAGGCCGCAGGCCGCCAGCAGCGTCTTCGGATCGCCGTGTTCGATGAAGGCGTCGGGCAGGCCCAGATGCAGCAGGGGCACGGACAGCCCCATGTCGGCCAGCGCTTCGGCCACGCCGGCGCCGGCGCCGCCGGCCACGGCGTTTTCTTCCAGCGTGACCAGCAGGCCGTGGGTTTCGGCCAGTTCGCGCAGCAGGGCGCGATCCAGCGGTTTCACGAATCGCATGTCGGCGACGCTGGCGTCGAGCGCTTCGGCCGCTTCCAGCGCGGGCGCGACCAGGCTGCCGAAAGCGACGAAGGCGATGTCGCGGCCGCGGCGGCGGCGCACCCCCTTGCCGATGTCGACGGGTTCGAGGCCGGCGTCGAGCGCCGCGCCCGGCCCGCTGCCGCGCGGGTAGCGCACGGCCGACGGGCCGTCGTGCAGGAAGACGGTGGTCAGCAGCCGCCGGCATTCGTTTTCGTCGGACGGCGCGGCGATCAGCAGATTGGGCACGCAGCGCAGGAAGCTCAGATCGAAGCTGCCGGCGTGCGTCGGACCGTCCGCGCCGACCAGGCCGGCGCGGTCGATCGCGAGCATCACCGGCAGATTCTGCAGTGCGACGTCGTGGATGAGCTGGTCGTAGGCGCGCTGGAGGAAGGTCGAATAGATCGCCACCACCGGCTTCACGCCTTCGCAGGCGAGTCCGGCCGCGTAGGTCAGCGCGTGCTGCTCGGCGATGCCGACGTCGAAGTAGCGTTTCGGAAATTCCCGAGAGAAGCGCACCATGCCCGAGCCTTCGCGCATCGCCGGGGTGATGGCGACCAGGCGCGCGTCGGCCGCGGCCATGTCGCACAGCCAGTCGCCGAACACCTGCGTGTAGGTGGGCGCGCCGCCGCTTTTTTCAGTCAGCCCGGCGGCGGGGTCGAAGCGCGCGACGCCGTGGTAGAGACAGGGGTTCGTCTCCGCCGCGGCGTAGCCCTTGCCCTTGCGGGTGACGACGTGCAGGAACTGCGGGCCCGACAGCTTGCGGATGTTGGACAGGGTTTCGACCAGCACTTCGAGGTCGTGCCCGTCGATGGGGCCGATGTAGTTGAAGCCGAATTCCTCGAACAGGGTGCCGGGCGTGACCATGCCCTTCATGTGCTCCTCGGCGCGGCGGGCCAGCTCGCGGATCGGCGGCGCCACCGACAGCACCTTCTCGCCGGCGCGGCGCGCGGCGGCGTAGAAGCGGCCCGACATCAGGCGGGCGAAGTAGTTGTTGAGCGCGCCGACGTTGGGCGAGATCGACATGTCGTTGTCGTTCAGCACCACCAGCAGCGGCAGGTCGGTCGCGCCGGCGTTGTTCAGGGCCTCGAAGGCCATGCCGGCGGTCATCGCGCCGTCGCCGATCACCGCCACCGCGCGCTGGTCCGAGCCGAGCTGGTGGAAGGCCTCGGCCATGCCGAGCGCGGCCGAGATCGAGGTGCTGGAGTGCCCGGTGCCGAAGGCGTCGTGGACGCTCTCGGCGCGGCGCGGAAAGCCGGCGATGCCGCCGCCCTGGCGCAGGCCGGCCATCGCTGCGCGGCGGCCGGTGAGAATCTTGTGCGCGTAGCTCTGATGGCCCACGTCCCACACGATGCGGTCGGCCGGCGTGTCGAACACGTAATGCAGCGCGATCGTCAGTTCCACCGCGCCGAGATTCGAGGCGAGGTGCCCGCCGGTGTGGGCGACCGATTCCACCAGGAAATCGCGCAGTTCGGCGGCGAGCTTCGGCAGATCGTCGGGGGCGAGCCCGCGCAGGTCGGCGGGCGAATCGATGCGGTCGAGCAGGGGGCTGGTCATGGTCAGAACGCACGCTCCACGACGAAATCCGCCAGTTGGCGCAGCCGCCGGGTCGGCGCCGGCAGCGTGTCCAGCGCGGCGCGGGCGTCCGCGCGCAGTTCCTGCGCGAGTTCGCGCGCGCGCGTGGCGCCAAGCAGGCTGACGTAGGTCGGTTTGTTGTTGGCCGCGTCCTTGCCGGCCGTCTTGCCGAGCGTGGCGGTCGAGGCTTCGGCGTCGAGCACGTCGTCGACGACCTGGAAGGCCAGGCCGATGCATTTCGCATAGTGGTCGAGTGCGCCGAGCGTCGCGTCGTCCGCGTGCGCGCACCGCGCGCCGAGCAGCACCGAGGCGCGGATCAGCGCGCCGGTCTTGTGGATGTGCATGAATTCGAGTTCGGCGAGATCGAGCGGCTTGCCCACGCTCGCCAGGTCGATGGCTTGTCCGCCGGCCATGCCGCGCGAACCGGCCGCCTGCGCGAGCAGCCGCACCATGCCGAGCTGGGCGTCGGCATCGGGGGCAAGCGGCTCGCCGGCGAGGATGTCGAAGGCCAGGCTCTGCAGGGCGTCGCCGACCAGCAGCGCGGTGGCTTCGTCGAATTCGACGTGCACGGTGGGCTTGCCGCGCCGCAGCGCGTCGTCGTCCATTGCCGGCATGTCGTCGTGGACCAGCGAGTAGGCGTGGATGAGTTCGACCGCGGCGGCGGCGTGCCGCACGCGTTCGACGTCGGCGCCGACCGCCTCGCCGGCGCCGAAGGCCAGCAGCGGGCGCACGCGCTTGCCGCCGCCCAGCACGGCGTAGCGCATGGCTTCGTGCAGGCGCTGCGGGGCGATGCGGGCGGGCGGCAGCCAGTGGGCCAGCACGTCTTCCATGCGCGTCTGGCAGTCCTGCATCCAGGCGGCGAAATCACTCATCGTTTGCGTCGGGAACGAAAGGCGCGAGCGTGCCGTTTTCCAGAATGCTGACCTGCTGTTCGGCGTCGGCCAGTTGCCGGCGGCAGTAGGCCAGCAGCTCGGCGCCGCGCCTGTAGGCTGCGAGGGACGCCTCCAGCGGGAGCTGGCCGGCTTCCATGTCGGCCACGATGGCCTCGAGTTCGGCAAGGGCGGATTCGTAATCCTTGGGCGGCGCGGCGGCGCGGGACTTGGCCATCGAGATGCACGGCTGGGGAAAGGGCGAACTTTAACAAATTCGCCACCGGTATGTCTCCCCGTCTCCCGCGGCATGCGGGGCGTGGTATGATTCGCGACTTTCCGCCAGTGGGCGGAAATCCGTTCAGCCGTCAATCCGGTGGGTCATCAACTTGCCGCTCCAGCGTTCTGGAGGGGGCTTGGTTTTGAGTAGGGTGCGCCAATGAGCAATCTCGCCGAATCCAGCGCCTTGTCGCTAACTTCGCCGCAACTTCCCGTTTCCTGGTATTTCGATCCAGTCATTCACGAGCTGGAGCTGAAACACCTTTTCAAGCACGGCCCCGGCTACGTCGGCCACCGATTGATGGTGCCCGAGGCGGGCGACTATCACGCCCTCGAACTGTTCGACGGCGGCCGCATGCTGGTGAACAACGGCGCCGGCGTCGAACTGCTGTCCAACGTCTGCCGCCACCGCCAGGCGATCATGCTCAAGGGGCGCGGCAAACTGCCCGCCGACAGCATCGTCTGCCCCATCCACCGCTGGACCTACGACAGCCGCGGCACGCTGCTGGGTGCGCCGGAGTTTCCGGGCAATCCCTGCCTCAATCTCAACCGTACCGGCCTGCAGGCCTGGCAGGGTCTGCTGTTCGCCGGCGCGCGCGACGTCCAGGCCGACCTCGCCGGCATGCAGGCCGCGCGCGAACTGGATTTTTCCGGCTTCATGCTCGACCGCGTGGTGGTCGACCACTACGCCTGCAACTGGAAGACCTTCATCGAGGTGTATCTCGAGGACTACCACGTCGCCCCGTATCACCCCGGCCTCGGCAATTTCGTCACCTGCGACGACCTCAAATGGGAATACGGCGACTGGTGGTCGGTGCAGACCGTGGGCGTGAACCGCGGCCTGGCCCGGGCCGGCTCGCCCGTCTACCGGAAATGGCACGAGCAGATCATGGCCTACAACCGCGGCGAAGCACCGAAGCACGGTTCGATCTGGCTGACCTATTATCCCGGCCTCATGGTCGAGTGGTACCCGCACGTGCTGGTGGTGTCGTCCATCGTGCCCACCGGCGTCGAGTCGTGCAGCAACATCGTCGAGTTCTACTACCCCGAGGACATCGCCCTCTTCGAGCGCGCCTACATCGAGGCGGAACAGGCCGCCTATCTGGAAACTGCCGAGGAAGACCGCGACATCTGCCTGCGCATGCACGAAGGCCGGCGCGCGCTGCACCGGCAGGGCGTATCGGAAACCGGCCCGTACCAGTCGCCACTGGAAGACGGCATGATGCACTTCCACGCCTTCCTGCGGCGCGAGATCGAGCCGCACCTCAGGTAAGCGCGCGGTCTGCACGAAGGGCGGCGCGAGCCGCCCTCAGACTGCTGACAAACCCCGTCTTTTTTGGGAGGCGGGGTTTTATTTTGGTGGATTCGGTTCAGGCTTGCAGAAACGTCGGTCGCAGCATTGATCCACCGGCAAGTGCGCACACACGTGCCTGAAACAGCCCGATCGCCCCACAGGGCGGTCTGAATT
>JAVEWF010000011.1:0-48586 GCA_034004665.1 Rhodocyclaceae bacterium
GGGCACCTACTACGGCATCGCCCACTACACGATGGGTTTCATCCTCGGCCTCAAGGCCTTCTCGGCGGCGGTGCTGGGCGGCATCGGCAATCTCGCCGGCGCGATGCTCGGCGGCATCCTGCTCGGCCTGGTCGAGGCGCTCGGCGCCGGCTACATCGGCGAATTCACCGACCTGTGCCAGTGGCCGGTCGCGCGCGACCTGCTCGCGGAGCGCTGCATGGCCGACGGCCACGTCGTGCTGTTCGGCAGCAACTACCAGGACGTGTTCGCCTTCCTCGTCTTGATCCTCGTGCTGGTATTCCGGCCCTCCGGACTGCTCGGCGAGCGGGTCTCCGAGCGAGCATGAAGCGCAAGACCATCGGCTTCATCCTCGTCGCGCTGGCCCTGCTGGCGCTGCCGCTGGCGCTGACGCAGGTCGGCACGGCCTGGGTGCGCATCGCCAACCTCGCCATCCTGTTCGTCTTCCTGTCGCTCGGCCTCAACATCGTCGTCGGCATGGCCGGCCTGCTCGACCTCGGCTACATCGCCTTCTACGCCGTCGGCGCCTACGTCTGGGCGCTGCTGGCCTCGCCGCATTTCGGCCTGCACCTGCCGTTCTGGGTCATCCTCCCGGTCGGCGCGCTGTGCGCCTGCATCGCCGGTGCCGTCCTGGGAGCGCCGACTTTGCGGCTGCGCGGCGATTACCTCGCCATCGTCACGCTCGGCTTCGGCGAGATCGTGCGCATCTTCATGAACAACCTGTCCTCGCCCTTCAACATCACCAACGGGCCGAAGGGCATCACGCGCATCGACGGTCTTTCGCTCGGCGGCCTCGATTTCCGTGCCACCGACACTTTCCTCGGCATCGATTTCACCGGCCCGGCCAAGTACTACTACGTGCTGCTCCTGCTGCTGCTCGGCGTCATCATCGTCAATCTGCGCCTGCAAAAGTCGCGCATCGGCCGTGCCTGGGTGGCGATCCGCGAGGACGAGGTGGCGGCGAAGGCGGCCGGCATCAATACGCGCAACGTGAAGCTGCTCGCCTTTGCGATGGGCGCCAGCTTCGGTGGCATCGCCGGCGGCATGTTCGCCGCGATGCAGGGCTTCGTCAGCCCCGAAAGCTTCATCCTGCACGAATCGATCATGGTGCTGGCCATGGTGGTGCTCGGCGGCATGGGCAACGTCTGGGGCGTCATCGCCGGTGCGCTGCTGCTGTCCTTCGTCCCCGAGTTCCTGCGCTACACCGTCGAGCCGGCGCAGAAGGCGCTGTTCGGCCACCTGCTGGTCGAGCCGGAGGTGCTGCGCATGCTGATCTTCGGCGCCGCGCTGGTGCTGACGATGCGCTTCCGTCCCGCTGGTTTGTGGCCGGAGGCTCGCCACCGGCGAGAGATGAAGGAAGAGGCGTGACGGTACTGCTCGAGGCCAGAAACATCGGCAAGCGCTTCGGCGGCGTGCAGGCGCTCAAGGACGTCTCGCTGACCATCCGCCACAACGAGATCTACGGACTGATCGGCCCGAACGGCGCCGGCAAGACCACCTTCTTCAACGTGCTGACCGGCCTGTATCCGCGCGACGCGGGCGAAGTGCTGTTCGCCGGCGCGCCGCTCGAACTCGGCAGCCCGCACAAGGTCGCGCAGGCCGGCATCGCGCGCACCTTCCAGAACATCCGCCTGTTCGGCAACATGACCGCGCTGGAGAACGTCATGGTCGGCCGCCATGTGCGCACGCAGGCCGGCGTGTTCGGTGCCATCCTGCGCACCGCCGCCCAGCGCGAGGAAGAGGCCGCCATTCGCCGCCGCGCCGAGGAGCTGCTGCACTACGTCGGCATCGCCCATCGCGCCGGCGACCTCGCGCGCCACCTGTCCTACGGCGACCAGCGCCGCCTCGAGATCGCCCGCGCACTCGCGACCGAACCGCAGCTGCTCGCGCTCGACGAGCCGGCCGCCGGCATGAACGCCACCGAGACGGCCGCCCTGCGCGAACTCATCGAGGGCCTGCGCGCCGACGGCCTGACCGTGCTCCTGATCGAGCACGACGTCAAGCTGGTGATGGGGCTGTGCGACCGCGTCGCCGTGCTCGACTACGGCGAGAAAATCGCCGAAGACTCGCCCGCCGCGGTGCGGGCCGATCCGAAAGTGATCGAGGCCTACCTTGGCACGAGCGCTCATTGAAGCCCTGAACCTCGAGGTGCACTACGGCGGCATCGCCGCGGTCAGGGGCATCTCCTTTGCCGTCGAGGCAGGCGAGATGGTTTGCCTGATCGGCGCCAATGGCGCGGGCAAGACCTCGACGCTGAAGGCCCTGGCACGCATGATTCCCTCGAGCGGCGAGGTCCATTACCGTGATGAGCGGCTCGACCGGATGCCGAGCCACGCGCTGATCGGCAGGGGGCTGGCCCTGGTGCCCGAGGGTCGCGGCATCTTCACGCGCCTGACGGTGGCCGAGAACCTCGCGATGGGCGCCTACCACCGCAACGACAAGGGTGGGATTGCCGCGGATCACGAACGCATCTATGCCATGCTGCCGCGCCTCGCCGAACGTGCGACGCAGGTCGCCGGCACGCTCTCCGGCGGCGAGCAGCAGATGCTGGCGATCGGCCGTGCGCTGATGGGCCGGCCGCAACTGCTGCTGCTCGACGAACCCTCGATGGGGCTCGCGCCGCTGATGGTCGAAAAGATCTTCGAAGTGATCCGCACCGTCGCCGCGCAGGGCGTGACCATCCTGCTGGTCGAGCAGAACGCCCGCCTCGCGCTGCAGACCTGCACGCGCGGCTACGTGATGGAAAGCGGGCAGATCACACTCGCGGATACGTCGGGCCAGCTGCTCGCCGACCCGCGCGTGCGGGCCGCCTATCTGGGGGAGTAAACGCCGTTCCGCCGGCGCCGATTTTTGTATCAGGGCAGGAATCGATCTAGTCGTATGGCATGATATGGCCGGTCGAACCGGAACAGCAAACTTGTGGATATCCCATGCAGAAAATCCAGGCATTGATCGATAACGTCGAGAAAGTCATCGTCGGCAAGCGGCCGGTCGTCGAGCTGGCCGTCATCTCGCTGCTTTGTCGCGGGCACGTGTTGCTCGAAGATGTTCCGGGTACCGGCAAGACCATGCTGGCCCGGGCGTTGGCGAAATCGGTCGCGGTGGACATGAAGCGCCTGCAATGCACCCCCGACCTGCTGCCTTCCGACATCACCGGGGTGCCCATCTACAACCAGAAGACCGGCGAATTCGAGTTCCGGCCCGGCCCGGTGTTTACCCACATCCTGCTGGCTGATGAAATCAACCGCGCCACTCCGCGCGCCCAGTCCGCCCTGCTCGAATGCATGGAAGAGTTCCGCGTCAGCGTCGATGGCGACACCTACGATCTGCCGAAGACCTTCATGGTGCTGGCCACGCAGAACCCGATCGACATGGCCGGCACGCACTCCCTGCCGGAAGCGCAGCTGGACCGCTTTTTTGTCCGCCTGTCCGTGGGCTACCCGACGCTCGACGAGGAGCTGCGCATCATCAGCGCGCAAGCGCGCGCCCATCCGATCGAGGCGCTGCAGGCCGTCACCACGGAGACGGACGTGCTCGCCGCCCGCGACTCGGTGAAGGCCGTCCATGTCAGCCCGGATGTCGCCCGGTATGCGGCCAGCATCACGGCTGCCACCCGCACCCATGCCGACCTGCGTCTCGGCGCCAGCCCGCGCGGCACCCTGGCCCTGGTGCGCGGCGCTCAGGGGCTGGCCTATCTGCGTGGCAAGCCATATGTGACGCCGGATCTCGTCAAGACCATGGCCGGGCCGGTGCTGGAGCATCGCCTCATCATCCGGCCGCAGGCGGCGGCGATGGGGCAGGGTGCCCATAGCGTCCTGCAGGACATCCTCGACCGGGTCGCACCTCCGGTATGAGCAACGGATGAAGCTGCCCGGCCTTGCGCTGCCGGCTTGGCCTGCTCGCCATGCCAAGTCCCTGTTGCTGGGTTTCCTGACGCTGGTCGCCTACGTGGCGGCCATCAATCGTGTGCAAGCGCTGCCCTGGGCCATCGCCGCACTGATGACGGCCACCCTCGTTACCGGCCTTGCCTGGCCGCACTGGCTGGTGAAGCGACTGTCGGTGGTGCGTCGCGGTCCGGAGCGCGCCAGGGAAGGCGAAACCATCCGCTTCCATGTCGAGGTCACCAACCACGGACGACTGCCGCGCTTCATGGTCGAGCTGGTCGATCAGCTGCCCTTTGTCGGCGCTGCCGGGGGGGCGGTCGGCCGCGGTGCGAAGACGCTCGGCATGGTCGCCCATGTGCCCGGCGGCGGCACGTGCCGCTTCGAAGTGCCCGTGCTCTGCGAGAAACGCGGCTTCTACCGGCTCGGGCCGGTCGGGCTGGTGTCGAGTTTCCCTCTCGGTCTGGCCGAAGCCCGGCAGCAGCGCAACGACGGCGTGCAGAACCTGACCATCTATCCCGATATCTTCGCCATCATGGGCTTGCCGCTGCGGGGCGCGCCAAGCCAGATTCACCGCGGCGGCTACCTCCTGCCGGAGGGGGCGGGGGCGGCCGAGTTTTCCGGCCTGCGCGAATACCGTCGCGGCGACAATCCGCGCCATGTGCATTGGCCGACCACGGCACGACTCAATGCGCTGATGGTCAGGGAGTTCGAACCGCTGGCCTCGGCCTGCATGATTATCGCCATCGACCAGTCCGGCATGGCCAATGTCGGCGCAGGCAGGCAGGCCAGCTTCGAATACGCCGTACGCATCGCCGGTTCCATTGCCCGGTACGCCTGCAGCAGCAATCTTCCGATCCGGGTGGTCGGCGAGGGCTCGCGTCCCCTGTATCTGCCCGGCGGGATTGGCGAGCACCACTACCAGCGCATCCTGGATGAACTGGCGGTTGTCGATGCCGATGGCGTCACGCCTTACGCCAAGCTGCTGCAACGCGTGGCGGTGGAGTGCCGGCAGGGAGAGACCGTCGTGGTCTTCCTGGGCGAACCGGCCGCCATGCTGGTCGATACCCTGCAGGCCGTGGCGCTGCTGCGGGCCCGGGGGGCGCATGTCCATGCAATCGTGTTCGAGCGTGACAGCTTCCGGTCGGAACGGGAAGTCGGCGCTGACGGGACGGCGATGGCCGTCGCCGGCCTGCTCGACATGGGGGCCCATTGCCTGCGGGTGCGCAAGGGTGACGATCTGGTGAAGTTGTTCAACCCATGAAGCAGCTCTCGCCGCCGCTGACCTACCGGCCGGCTTATGTCGGCCTGTTTGCCTCGCTGTTCCTGGCGGCGGTCTGCAATACCTTTCTCGACATCCAGTACGGCGGCTTCGCCTTCGAGTCGCTCTTCTGGGCAGTCGTCTTCGGTCTCACGGTACGCGTCGCCTGGCGTCAGCAAGGGGAAGTCGCTGCGACGGGACGGAAGGCGCAGAAGACGGTCCTCATTGCCGGAGCGCTCATGTCGGTGCTGATCTTCATTCCCATGTGGGGTTTCCCGCGTGCCGGGCTGGCCATGCTCGCCATGCTGCAGGCGGCGCAGAACTGTGTGACCGTCAATCGCCGCACCCTGCACATGGGACTGCTCGTTTCCGCGGTCATGGTGATGTTCGCCGCCTCGCACTACCGCGCCGACTGGACGATGCTTTTCTATCTGGTGCCATATCTCGTGGCGGTGGTGTTCACCCTGGTGGCCGAGCAGATCAGCCGGCGTGCACAGGAACTGCGGCGGGAGAGTCTGGGGGAGGGGGCGACGAGCGGTCAGGGGACGGCGATCGTGGCGGCCACTACTGCGATCCTGCTGGGCGGCGTATTGCTTTACGGCATTACGCCGCAAGTGACTTGGCCCTATCTGTTCTGGAAGCACGGCCAGCCGGGCAGCCTGGGCTTCCTCGGCAAGACCCCGGGGGCAGGGCAGACCGGGCGGCAGCCGGGTGAACCGGGCAGTGGTGGATCAGGCAGGCCGCAGCAGGACGGGTCGGGGCAACAGGATGGCACCGGCAGCGAACGGGACGGAGGCGGCGTGCCCGACGCGGGGGAAGGAGAGGCCATTTTGCCCAAGGGAGGCTGGCCTTCGCTGCAGGAGATGCGCGAAGCCGCCAGACGCAATGGCATGCCGCAGTGGCAGTCAGCAACCATCCTGCGACTGGCCGACGCTGTCGAAACGATCGGAGTGGCGCTGGCCCCGATCAAGCTGGGCCTGGACGAACTGATGAACGACATCCGGGAGTGGCTCAAGGCGCATTGGCAGGCAATCATCCGGTCCCTGATGTCGCTGATCGTACTGGCACTGCTGATCGCGACCTGGCTGTTGTTGAGGGAGGCACGGGCCGGCCTGTGGCTGCGTTCGAGACTCGACTACCTGCAACTGGGACTGCTGTCCCTGCATGCGCGGGGAAATGCAGGCGCTTTCCAGTATTACCGGGCGCTGCTGCGATTGATGGATGCGCAAGGATTGTCGCGACCCGCGACCGCCAATACCCGCGAATATCTTGTCCAGATCAACCGGCGTTACGAGCATCTGCGCCGCGAGATGATCGAGATGACCTTCCATTTCGAGCGGGCGCGGTATGGCGACCGGGAAACGACGGCGACCGAGCTTGCCCGGATGCGGACCCTTTACCGCAACATCTTCGGCGGTCTGGATATCATCAGGGCAAGCTTGCAGCTGCGCTGAAATTCAGCGCGGTGCGTAGCTGAACACGTCGGCGAAGAATTCGTCCTTCGGCAGGCCCCGGGCGGTGAAATCCTTCAACGCCGCCTCGCACATCGCCGGGGCGCCGCAGACGTAGGCCTGATAGCGAGAGAGGTCGGGATAATCGGCGAGCACGGCTTCGTGCACGAGGCCGGTGCGCCCGTTCCAGCCTGCATCCGGCTCGGAGAGCACGGGGGTGAACCTGAAGCGGGAATGCACGGCCGCCCAGCTTTCGGCGAGCGAATGCAGGTAGAGGCCGGCGCGGTCCTTCGCGCCCCAGTAGAGATGCATCGGACGCTTCACGCCGATGTGCAGGGCATGTTCGACGAGGCCCTTGATCGGCGCGAAGCCGGTGCCGCCGGCGACGAGGATGATCGGCTTGTCGGATTCCTCGCGCAGGAAGAAGCTGCCGAGCGGCCCCTCGATGCGCAGGATGTCCTTCTCCTTCATCGTCGTGAAGATGTGCTCGGTGAAATTGCCGCCGGCCACGCGCCGCACGTGGATTTCGAGCAGGTCGTCCGCGTGCGGGGCGCTGGCCAGCGAGAAGGCGCGGCGCTTGCCGTCGGCGAGCAGGAATTCGATGTACTGGCCGGCGAGATATTGCAGGCGTTCGTTGGTCGGCAGCTTGAGGCGGATCACCATCACGTCGTCGGCGACGCGCTCCAGCGACTGCACGCGGCAGGGCAGGATCTTGACCGGGATATCCTTGGCGCCACTGACTTCACGTACTTCCAGCGTGACGTCGGTCTGCGGCTTCGCGCAGCAGAACAGCGCCATGCCCGCGGTACGTTCCGCAGCGCTCAGGGCCTGGTCCTGTGCCGCGCCATGATCGATCTGCCCTGCCAGCACCTTGCCCTTGCAGGCGCCGCAGACGCCGTTCTTGCAGCCGTAGGGCAGGTTGAAGCCGGCGTCGAGCGCCGCTTCGAGAATGGAAAATCCGTCGGCGACGGCGAACTGGTGGCCGCTGGGCCTCAGTGTGACTGAATGGGTGACTGGATGGGCCATGCGATAATCGTCCGGTGAAAAAAGCTTCGAGAAGACTGCTGATCGTGGGTTGCGGCGACGTGGTGCGACGTGCCCTGCCGGTCCTGACGCGCCGCTGGCGGACCTACGCACTGGTGCGCGAGTTCGACCCGGCGCTGCGCGCGGCGGGCGTGACGCAGTTGCGCGGCGACCTGGACCGGCCGGACAGCCTGCGCCGCCTTTCCGGACTGGCGCACGCCGTGCTGCACAGCGCGCCGCCACCTGGCTCGGGCAACGGCGATCCGCGCACCCGGCGCCTGCTGGCGACGCTGACAAGGGCGCGCAGTCTACCACTTCGCCTTGCCTACATCAGCACCAGCGGCGTGTATGGCGACTGCGGCGGTGCCGTCGTGACGGAGGCACGGCCCTGCCGTGCCGGCAGCGCGCGGGCGCTACGGCGCGTTGCTGCGGAGCGCACCTTGCGTCGCGCCGGCCACGGGGGGAAAAGAGGCGGCCTGCGCGTCAGCATCCTGCGCGCGCCCGGCATCTACGCGGCCGACCGCCTTCCGCTCGAACGCGTGCGCCGCGGCGACCCGGTGCTGATTCCGGCCGAGGACAGCTACACCAACCACATCCACGCCGAAGATCTCGCCAAGGCCTGCATCGTCGCGCTGGAACGTGGCCGCGCCAACCGTGCCTACAACATCTGCGACGACTCGGACCTGCCGATGGGTGACTGGTTCGACAAACTGGCCGATGCCTTCGGCCTGCCGCGTCCGCCGCGCGTCACGCGCGCCGAGGCGCAGACGCGGCTCTCGCCGCAACTGCTGTCCTTCCTCAACGAGTCGCGCCGCCTCGTCAACGACCGCATGAAGCGCGAACTGGGCTTGCGGCTGCGCTATCCCACCGTCGATGCGGGTATCGCCGACGCCCTCCAACAGCAGGAAAGAATCGCATGCTCTGGCTGAAAGCCTTCCATATCTTCTTCGTCGTCAGCTGGTTCGCCGGCCTGTTCTACCTGCCGCGCATCTTCGTCAACCTGGCGATGGTGCCGTCCGACAGCCCGGCCGAGCGCGAGCGCCTGCTCGTGATGGCCAGGAAACTCTACAAGTTCGTCACGCCGATCGGCCTGCTGGCCGTGATCACCGGCCTGTGGCTGTGGTTCGGCTTCGGCTTCGCCGGCGGCTGGTTGCACGTCAAGACGACGCTGGTGGTCGGCCTGCTCGGCTACCATTTCTATTGCGGCAAGCTGTTCCGCCAGTTCATGGACGGCAGCAACGTGCGCTCCCACGTCTGGTTCCGCTTCTTCAACGAGGTGCCGGTGCTGGTGCTGCTGGCCGTGGTCATCCTCGTCGTGGTGAAGCCGTTTTGAGCGCCCCGGCTCCGAATTCCCCGGGCCGACGCGTCGTCCGGCGCGCTGCGGACACCGGGCCGACCCAGTACTTCGCCACCTGCCCGCGCGGGCTGGAGGCGCTGCTGGCCGAGGACATCGTCGCCGCGGGCGGCACGTCGGTCGAAACGACCCACGGCGGGGCCGGTTTTACCGGCACCAAGGAGACCGGCTACCGGCTCAACCTGCATTCGCGCATCGCCACGCGCGTGCTGCGCCGTCTCGCCGGCGCCGATTTTTCAAACGAGCAGGACATCTACCGCCTCGCCTACGACGTGGCCTGGCCGAGGCAGTTCGATGCGGCGCGCAGCATCCGCGTCTATGTGACTGCCGTGAAGGCGCCGTTCAAAAGCGTCGAGTACATCACCCTGAAGGTGAAGGACGCCGTTTGCGATCGCTTCCGTGCCGACTGCGGCAAGCGGCCTGACGTGAATACCGCCGCGCCCGACGTGCGCATCCATCTCTACGTCACCGACCGGACCGCGACGATCTACCTCGACACCTCCGGCGAACCCCTGTGGCTGCGCGGCCAGAAGATCGCCAAGGTCGCCGCGCCGCTCAAGGAAAACCTTGCGGCCGGCATCCTGCGGCTCGCCGGCTGGCAGCCGGGCATCCCGCTGCTCGACCCGATGTGCGGCTCGGGCACGCTGCTGCTCGAGGCCGCCGGCATGGCGCTCGGCGACGCACCGGGGCTGGCGCGCGACATGAAGGACTTCGGCTTTACGAAGCTGCTCGACTACGAGCCGGCGCTGTGGAAGCGCCTATGCGTCGAAGCTGCCGACAAGCGCGTGGTCGCCGCCGACACGTTGCCGATCTGGGGCAGCGATCTCGACGCCGACGCGGTGGCGCGGGCGCGACAGAACCTTGCACACGAAGGCCTCGATGATCTGATCAAGGTGCGGCAGGCCGATCTGCTGACGCTCGACCCGCCCTGCGCCACGGGCATCCTCGTCACCAACCCGCCCTACGGCGAGCGGCTCGGCGAAGCGGAAGCGCTCGCCGCCTTCTATCCCCGACTCGGCGACGCCCTGAAGCAGCGCTTCGCCGGCTGGCACTGCTGGTTCCTCTCGGCCGACGCCAATCTGCCGAAGCGTATTTCCCTCAAGCCGGCCCGCAAGATCCCGCTCTACAACGGTGCCCTCGAATGCCGGCTCTACGGCTTCCCGATGGTCGCCGGGCAGAACCGCTGACCGCCTACTTGAACAGGCCGCGTGCCTTCATGCGGTCGCAGGCATTGGCGTGCGGCGGCGGCAGGGTTTTTCCCGCCTCCCTGGCACGTGCCTCCATTGCCTGATGGTGCTCAAGCTGGTAGGCCTTGCACTCGTCGTAATTCCGGAACGACCACATTTTTTGCTGATGCGCGCTGCGCTCTTCCTGGCTCATCAGCGTCCAGCCGAAAGTATTGTCGTTGCCGATGGCGAAACGCCCGCCCATTCCGGGGCCCATGCCCCCTCCCATGCCGCCGCCCATCCCCTGGCCCATGCCGGGGCCGGGTTGGGCGAGTGATGGCAGGGAAACGGCGGCGCCCAGCAGGGCGATCAGGGCGGCATGTGAGAATTTCATGGATTTCTCCTTGTGCAATACCGGCGACGGAACCGGTCATTCACTTTCTAGGCCTGCAAGAGGAGATTTGCCAGCGACCGTTGGTAACAGGATGTTAGGGATGCCGTCCCGCCGGTGCCGACTTTCCGCGGACAAAAAAACGCCGGCGCGAGGCCGGCGTGCGAGAGGGATGCAGAAGGGTGAGAGCGCCGGTCAGAACTTGTAGTTGATGCCGGCGTAGAGCGAGCGGCCGGCGCCGGGAACCGGCGTGCCCCATTTCGGCGTGGTGGCTGCCGTCGTGCTGGAACTCATCGTCGTTCCCTGGCCCATATAGGCGCCGCCGAGCGGCAGGTAGTAGAGCTTGTCGAACAGGTTCTCGATGCCGAAATCGATGCGCGTCTGCCTCCAGGAGTAGCTGCCACGCAGGTTCACCAGACTATACCCGGGCGTCTTCATTTCGTTGCGGACATCGGAGACGTCGTCCTTGCCCTTCACCATCACCAGTTCGACGGCGTTGTCCCAGCCGCCACGCTGGTGGGTCAAGGTCAGCTTCGCGTTGAGCGGCATGATGTTGTAGAGCCCGTCACCGGTATCGCGGTTCTTGCCGTTGGTGTAGTTCAGCAAGCCCTTCAGGCCGAACTCGCCAAAGCCAGTCCTGCCGAGCGGCATCTTGCCGGAGAGGTCGAGGCCGTAGAGGCGGGCCGACTGGTTGACAAACCTCAGGACGGAAAACTGGTTGGTGACTGGTGCTGCGATCGGCGTTGCGTCGATGTAGTCGCTGACACGGGTGTAGTAGGGCGTTGCCTTGAACTCCCAGCTACGGTCGACGGCATGCCAGTCGAAGGTGGCCGACAGGGTATTGGCCTTCTCGGGCTTCAGGTCGAGGTTGCCGACATAACCGTTGCCGTCGCCGGTCCAGTTGACCATCAATGCCGCCATGGTCCAAGTCGACCAGGCGTAGCGTTCATGAAGGTTGGGCGAGCGCGTCTTGTGGGCGAAGCCGAACTCGATGTCCTGGGTGGCGCTCGGCGTATAGCGTCCCAGCAGGGTCATGTCCCAGTTGTGGTCGGTTTTCTTGTGGTCACGCGCATTGAATGTATTGGCATCTGTTGACTGATTGGCTTTTGTCGGATCGTAACCACGCACATCGCCGGTATTCATCTTCACCTGCTCGTAGCGTAGTCCGGCGAGGGTTTGCCACTGCATGTCAATCCGCTTTTCCCACTCGCCGAACAGGGCGGTGCGGTCGCGCTCGCCGTTGTTGATGTTCCAGAACGTGCCCGGCCACATGCCGGCGCCGGAAGGCGGCCACCAGTCGTCAAGACGATAACGCTGGTATTCGCCGCCGATACGCAGCAAGTCTTGTTGCGTCAGATTGATATCGGCCTTGACGACCACTCCGGTGTTCTTGCTCGCCGTGTACATTGGCATACCGGCGGCGCAGGTGGCGCTGGGTACGCCACAAGGTGCCCCCAAGTAGTCTGCGCCGGGAGGGTTGCTATACCAGTACTTCTTGTCCGCCCCGAAATCCATGAAGTGATCGACATCCTCATGGTAGAGGCGTGCTTCCAGCGTGCCCCAGTCCATCGCGCCGAGATAGCGCAGGTTGAGCCGGTTTTGCTCGTTGGCGAGCATGTCCATGCGCTGGTTGGGCCACAATTGTTCTGGGAGGTCCTGATAGCCGAACTTGGCTTCGAAGAGATGGTTGCCGCCCTTGAAGGCAATGCCTAGCGTGTGGTTGCGCGTGTCATAAGCGGTGGAGCCGACCTCGTCGAGCGGCAACGTATGACCTGGCCGGCCGGTAAAGGTGGGGTCGTTGCCTGCGCCGAATATTTGTTCCTTGAAGTCCCCGCCGGCATCGTAATTGTCGGACTTGGCAATCGCGCCGCTGTAGCTGATGTTGAACGACTCGGTCGCGTAGGTGGCGGAGAGGTTGCCGCCCGTGGCGCCACCGTTGCTGCGATAGAAAGCGCCAGCCTCGCCGGTGAACAGGCTGGCCTGTCCGGGTGCAGCAAATTTGGGCGGCAGGGTTTCGGCGACGATCGAGCCGCCGATGCTGTCGCCGCCGACGCTGACCGGCGCGAGGCCGGCATAGACCTTGATCGAGCTGACTTGCGCGGGGTCGAGATAGGACAGCGCCGGGTTCATGTGGTTGGGGCAGGCCGACAGGAGGTCCATGCCGTCGACCTTGACGCGCAGGCGGTCGTCGGCCAGGCCGTGAATGATGGGCAGACTGGAGACGCCCCCTGAGCCTTGCAGGCTGACGCCCGGTATATCCTTCAGGAGGCTGGCGGTGTCACTCGTCGCGGCGCGCAGGGACTGCAAGGTATCGTTGCCGACCGCTTCGGCACGGGTGGCGCTGGCTTCCTCCTTCGCCGCCTTGACGACGACTTCCTGCATGGCCGTTTCGGCGGCCGAAACAGCGAAGGGGAGCGCAGCGATCGCTGCGGCGAGGGTGATGCGTCGGTATGACATGTGGCTCTCCGGATATCGCGATGACAAGAGCACGCGATTCTATGGAGAGCCCCGCCGCACCTGCCGCGACATGATGTCGCAGTCGTCATGGTTTCTGCCGATGCGCTTGATGCCGATCAAGCGTGGCATGACGTCGTCCTGCCGGCGCCGACTTTGTGTCGGTGCCTGCTCGCGTTTATCCGCGCAGGTGCTGGCGCATCGACAGCGCAGCGCCGAACCAGCCGAGGGCGAGGGCGCTGGCGAACAGCAGGGCGCTGGCCTTCGCGCCGGGCAGGGCCAGGTCGATCTGCAGGCCGTAGAGGGCGGCGAGTTCGGCGACGGGGGCCTGCAGCCACAGCAGGGCACCGGCGACGATCATCCATGCCACGCTGCCGCCCAGCAGGCCGAGCAGCGCGCCGTGCCAGAGGAAGGGGCGGCGGATGAAGGCGTCGGTGGCGCCGAGCAGGCGGCTGACTTCGATTTCGGCCTGCCGCGTGAGGACCTGCAGGCGGATGGTGTTGAAGGTGATCGCGATCAGCCCGATGCCCAGCAGCACGGCCAGCAGCAGCAGGCCGGTGCGGGCCAGGCGCACGAGGGCGGCGAGCCGCTGCGCCCAGTCGCTGTCGATCTGGACATGCTCGACGCCACGCCACTGGCGCGCTTCGGCGGCGATTTTTTCGATGGCGGCGACGCCGTCGTCCGCCGGGGTGACGACGATGGCATCGGGGAAGGGGTTCTGCGGCAGGGCGCCGATGACGTCGGCCAGCCCGCCGTCCTGCTTCATGCGTGCCAGGGTGTCCTCGCGGGCGAGGAAGCGCGTCTTCGCGACGTCGCCGCGTTCGCCGAGCTGCTTCTCGATGGCGAGCGCGGCCTTGCGTTCCGCATCGACGGCGAGGAAGACGGTGAGCTGCGGCGTCGCCGCCGTGCCGCGGCCGAGGGCCGCCACCCGGTCGAGCAGTTGGTAGCCGCCGGCGGGCAGCGCCAGCGCGACGCCGATGCCCAGGATGGAGAGCAGCATCGTGAGCGGCGCGGCGAACAGGCGCTGCAGCGCCTGACGGGCGGCCTTGCGATGGGCGGCGAACCAGTGCATGGCCTGCCTCATTGCAGCCTGCCGTGGTCGAGCTGCAACTGACGGGCGCCGGGGAACAGCGCGGCGTCGTAGGTGGCGGCGATCACCGTGACGCCGACACGGTGGAATTCGAGAAAGATGTTGGCGACATCCTGCGCCGTCCCGGCGTCGAGATAGGCCGTCGGTTCGTCGGCGAGCAGCAGGGCCGGCCGGTGGACCACGGCGCGGGCGATGGCCAGGCGCTGCTGTTCGCCGCCCGAAAGCGCGATCGGCAGGGCGCGGGCGCGCTTGAGCAGGCCGACCTTGTCGAGCGCGGCTTCGGCGCGGCGCCGTGCCTCGCGGTGCGGGAAGCCGGTGATGTCCAGCGGCAGGAGCACGTTGTCGAGCGCGCTGCGGTCGAAGAGCAGCTTCTGGTCCTGGAAGACGAGACCGATATTGCGTCGCAGGAAGGGCAGCGCACCCCGCCCCAGCGCGCCGACGTTCTGTCCGTTCACCAGCACGGCGCCGCTGCTCGGCCGCTCGATGGCGGGGATGAGCCGCAACAGCGTCGATTTGCCGGCTCCCGAGTGGCCGATCACCGTGACCAGCTCGCCGGCGGCGATGTCGGCCGAGACATCGGTCAGGGCCGAGATGTCGGGGGGATAGCGTTTGCTGGTGCGGTCGAAGCGGATCATGGGGATAGGCAGCCTGCCGGCACCGCGAAAAGTCGGTGCCGGCAGGACGGCGTTCAGGCGTGGAACTGGGCGGCCAGGTCCTTCAGTTTTTTCGCCAGCTCGCCGACCGAGCGGGCCTCGGCGGCCGAGCGCTCGGCGGTCCGGGCATCGGTTTCCGCGGCCAGGGCGACCTGCTCCATGTTGCTGGCGATGTCGCGGGTCGCGGCGCTGCTTTCGGCCAGCGCATCGCTGATCAGCTGGACGGCATGGCCGGCCTGCGTGACGGAATCCTCGACGGAGATCGCCACTTCGCCGGCCTGCAGGGCGCTCTTGGCGCCGTCGCCGACTTCCTTGCTGCTGGCGGCGACTTCGCCGGCCACGGCACGGCTCACTTCCTGGATGCGCTGGATCATCGCGGCGATTTCCTGCGTCGAGTTGCCGGTGCGTTCGGCGAGCTTGCGCACTTCGTCGGCCACCACGGCGAAGCCCCGACCCTGCTCGCCGGCGCGGGCGGCTTCGATGGCGGCGTTCAGCGCCAGCAGGTTGGTCTGGTCGGCGATTTCCTTGATGACCAGTACCACGCGGCTGATTTCCTCGGACATCGTCGCCAGCTCGGTGATGCGCTGTTCGGTGTCGGCCACCACGCGCGCGGCGGAAGCGATGTGGTCGGCGGCATCCTTGCTGATCGCCGCGCTTTCACGCGTCACGCCGGCCGCCTGGTCGGCGGCCTGGCGCGCTTCGTGCGCGTTGCTGCTCATCTCGTCGGTG
Source organism: Rhodocyclaceae bacterium (assembly GCA_034004665.1). Taxonomy (GTDB): domain Bacteria; phylum Pseudomonadota; class Gammaproteobacteria; order Burkholderiales; family Rhodocyclaceae; genus Sulfuricystis. The sequence goes on from JAVEWF010000011.1 coordinate 15,472, forward strand.
GAGGTGGACAGCTCCTCGACGGCAGCGGCGATGCTCGAGATGGCGGACGATTGCGTCTGGGCAGCCTGTACCGTTTCCTCGCTGGCAGCCGCCAGCTGGATGCTGGACTGGTCGAGTTCGCGGGCGCTCTGGTGGATCAGGCTGATCGCTTCGTGCAGGCGGTTGCGCAGCATCGCGACACGCATCAGGATCAGGCCGAACTCGTCCTTGCTGCCGGCATGGATGGCTTCGGCGAGGTTGCCGCCGGCGACGTTTGCGACGATCGTCTCCGCACGGCGGGCCTGGCTGGCGATGCGCGACAGCAGGCCGCCGGCGAGCAGGATGCCGAGCAGTGCCGCACCGATGCCGAGCACCAGGCTGCGCTGGCGGGCGCTGGCGGAAAGCCGGTTCAGTTCCTCGATCACTCCCGGCACCGACTCGTCCAGGCGCTTGACTTCATCCAGCATCAGTCCGCGCATCTCGCGCCACTTGGGCGTTTCCTGCTTGTTGAGCAGGGCCTTGGCCTCTTCGGCCTGCCCGGCCTTGACGAATTCGAACACCTGGTCCTGCAGCTTCCTCTGTTCGGCACGCAAGGCGATGACGCGCGCGGGCAGGCCCGTGCGGAAATGGCGTTCATCATGGACGCGCATCTGTTCCGCCGCCGCGTCGAAGCTTTCCGCGGCCTTCTTGTGGTTCGCGTAGGCCTTGGGATTCGCCGGGTCGAGCATGATGTTGCGCGTCGCCTGCCCCATCTGCAGGCCCTGCGCGTACATGTTGTAGAAACCGACGCGCCGTTCCCCGTCCTGTTCGATGTAGTCGCGGTAGGAGGTCTCGATGCGGTTGGCGGAGTGCAGGCTGTCGGCCAGGGCGGCGATCAGCAGGATCATCACGAACACCATCACGGCCATCAGGCGCCGGCCGATGCGGATGTCGTCGAGCCGGATCAGGCCGCGCTGGAGAACGCCCGCCAGGCCCTTGTGCATCTCCACGCCATCGCGCAGGCGAATCGAGGCATCCTGGCGCATGCGCGCATAGAGGGTTTCGGCGGCCGCGATTTCTTCCCGCGTCGGCTTGACGCGCACCGACATGTAGCCGCCGCCGATCTTCGGCGTGACCGAGGCGCGCACCCAGTAATGATCGCCGTTCTTGCAGCGGTTCTTGACGATGCCGGCCCAGGGACGGCCGCTCTTGATCGTGTCCCACAGATCGCGGAACGCCTCGACCGGCATGTCGGGATGGCGCACGATGTTGTGCGACTGGCCGACGAGCTCGTCGGCAGCGAAGCCGCTGATCTGGACGAAATCGTCGTTGATGAAGGTGATGCGCCCCTTCTCGTCGGTATGCGAAATGATGGCGATGTCGCCCGGATAGTTCCGTTCGGTGCCGGTGACCGGTTGATTGTTGCGCATGGCTGCTCCTGGTTTTTGTCAGTTTGTTGTGGCGCTATTTTCCATCATCTGCCTGGCATTGTCCCCGCCGATCGCAGCGGCGACCGCTTCCGCCACCTCGATGCCGTCGACGCCGGCCGAGAGAATCCCGCCTGCGTAGCCGGCGCCCTCGCCGGCCGGGTATAGCCCCTTGACGTTGAGGCTCTGGCAATCGCGGCCGCGCGTGATGCGCAGCGGCGACGAGGTGCGAGTTTCGACGCCGGTGAGCACCGCATCGGCCAGGGCGAAGCCGCGGATCTGGCGATCGAAGGCGGGGATCGCCTCGCGCAGTGCGGCGATCACGTAGTCGGGCAGGGCCGTCGACAGGTCGGTCGGCTTCACCTGCGGCTGATAGGACGGCACCACCTCGCCGAGCGATTCCGACGGCCGGCCGGCGAGGAAATCGCCGACGCGCTGGACCGGGGCATCGTAATTGCCGCCGCCGAGCTCGAAGGCGCGGCGTTCCCACTGGCGCTGGAATTCGATGCCGGCGAGCGGACCCCAGTGCTCATTTGCGCCGAAGTCGGCGGGCGAGATATTCACGACGAGGCCGGCGTTGGCGTTGCGCTCGGCGCGCGAATACTGGCTCATGCCGTTGGTGACGACGCAGCCGGGCTCGGAGGTGGCCGCCACCACCTGCCCGCCGGGACACATGCAGAAGCTGTAGACGTCGCGGCCGCTGGAGGCATGATGCACCAGCTTGTAGTCGGCCGCGCCGAGCAGCGGATGGCCGGCGAAGCTGCCGTAGCGCGCGCGGTCGATCAGCGCTTGCGGATGCTCGATGCGGAAGCCGACGGCGAAGGGCTTGGCTTCCATGAACACGCCGCGCCGGTGCAGCATCGCGAAGGTGTCGCGCGCGCTGTGGCCGAGCGCCAGCACGACGTGATCGGCGCGGATCGTCTCGCCATCCTGCAGCACCACGCCGCGCACATGGCCATCCTCGATGACGAGATCCTCCACGCGCGACTGGAAACGGATTTCGCCGCCCAGCGCCTCGATCTCGGCACGCATCTTCTCGACCATGCTGACGAGCCGGAAGGTGCCGATATGCGGCCGATTGACGTAGAGGATTTCCTCCGGCGCGCCGGCCTTGACGAACTCGGCCAGCACCTTGCGCGCGAGGTGGCGCGGGTCGCGAATCTGGCTGTAGAGCTTGCCGTCGGAGAAGGTGCCGGCGCCGCCCTCGCCGAACTGGACGTTCGATTCGGGGTGCAGTTCGTGGCGGCGCCAGAGATCCCAGGTGTCTTTCGTCCGCTCGCGCACCTGCCTGCCGCGTTCGAGCACCAGCGGTTTGAAGCCCATCTGGGCGAGGAGCAGCGCAGCGAAGATGCCGGCCGGGCCGAAACCGACGACGATCGGACGCAGAAAATTCGCTTGGGGCGCCTGGGCGACGAACTTGTAAGACATGTCCGGCGTCGGCCTGATGTGCATATCGCCGGCAAAGCGCGCGAGCACCGCCGCCGCGTCGGCCAATTCGAGGTCGAGGCTGTAGACGAACTGCAGCGCGCTCTTCTTGCGCGCATCCGGGCTGCGCTTGTGGATGCGCAGTTCCAGCAGCTCGACCGGCTTGAGGCCGAGCCGCTGCAGCACGGCGGTAGTGAGCTCTTCCGGCGTGTGTTCGAGCGGCAGCCGGAGTTCGGTGAGCCTGATCACGCGCCGAACAATGCTTCCACGAACTCGCGCGCCCGGAACGGCTGCAGGTCGTCGATGCCTTCGCCGACGCCGATGAAGCGCACCGGTTTCGGGCACTGCCGCGCGATGGCCGCGAGCACGCCCCCTTTCGCCGTGCCATCGAGCTTGGTGACGACGAGGCCGGTGACGTTGATCGCCTTGTCGAAGGCCTTGACCTGCGCGATGGCGTTCTGGCCGATGTTGGCGTCGAGCACCAGCAGCACCTCGTGCGGACCGCTCGGCTCGGCCTTCTGGATCACGCGCCGCACCTTGGCGATTTCTTCCATCAGGTGCAGCTGCGTCGGCAGGCGGCCGGCGGTGTCGGCCATCATCACGTCGATGCCGCGGGCACGGGCGGCGCTGATCGCGTCGAACACCACGGCGGCCGGGTCGCCGGATTCCTGCGCGACCACGGTGACGTCGTTCCTGCGGCCCCACTCGGCCAGTTGCTCGCGCGCGGCGGCGCGGAAGGTGTCGCCGGCGGCCAGCAGCACGCCGTGGCCCTCGTTCTGGAACTGCTTGGCGAGCTTGCCGATCGAGGTGGTCTTGCCGGCGCCATTCACGCCGGCGATCATGATGATGAAGGGGCGCTGGCTCTGGTCGGGATGGCTCAGGTCGAGCGGCTGTTCCAGCGGGGCGAGCAACTGCGTCAGCAGGTCGATCAGGGTGCCGCGCAACGCGGCCGGCGATTCGATCCTGTCCTTCTTCACCCGGGCGCGCAGTTCGTCGAGCAGCCAGGTCGTCGCCTCGACGCCGCAATCGGCCATCAGGAGGGTGGACTCGAGTTCCTCGAGCAGTTCGTCGTCGATCTTCGACCGCGAGAACAGTTCGCCGAGCGGGGTGTTGAGCGTCTGGCGCGTGCGCGCGAGTCCGGCCTTCAGCCGCTCGGTCCAGCCGGGCTTGGACACGGGCACGGCATTCTCGGCGTCTTGATTCTTTTTCAGGAAACCAAACATGAGATATCCAGTCGTAGCTGTTCCCGCGCCGTATGATGCGGGCTGCAAATTCTAAGCCAGAAGACTTGGAGTCCCATGAAAATCAGAACCTTGCTCTTGCCGCTCTTGCTCTATTGCGGCCTTGCCGTCCTGTCGGTGCCGACTTTTGCCAACCCCTTCGAAACCACCCTGAAGAACGGACTGCGCGTCATCGTCAAGGAAGACCATCGCGCCCCGACCGCCGTCCACATGGTCTGGTACCGCGCCGGCGCGATGGACGAGAAGGACGGCACCTCGGGCGTCGCCCACGTGCTCGAGCACATGATGTTCAAGGGCACGCAGACCCTCAGGCCCGGCGAGTTCAACAAGCGCGTGGCCGAGGCCGGCGGCCGCGACAACGCTTTCACCAGCCTCGACTACACCGCCTATTTCCAGATCGTGCCGAAAGACGCGCTGCCGGAAATGATGCGGCTCGAAGCGGACCGCATGGCGAACCTCCAGCTCAAGCCCGAGGAGTTCGCCAGCGAGATCCAGGTGGTGATGGAAGAGCGCCGGCTGCGTACCGACGACAATCCCCAATCCCGCGTCTACGAGGCCCTGAGCGCGGCGGCTTTCACCGCACATCCGTATCGCCGGCCCATCATCGGCTGGATGGACGACCTGCAGCACATGACCTGGCAGGATGCGCGCGACTGGTATCGCGCCTGGTACGCGCCGAACAACGCCTACGTCGTGGTGGTCGGCGACGTCGATCACAAGGAGGTATTCAAGCTGGCCGAGGCGACCTACGGCCGCCATGAGGCCAAACCGCTGCCCGTCCGCAAGCCGCAGAACGAGCCGCTGCAGACGGGCATGCGCCGCATCACCGTCAAGGCCCCCGCGCAGCTGCCCTACCTGCTGATGGCGTGGAAGGCGCCCAAGCTCGTCGATATCGACCAGGATCGCGAGCCCTTCGCGCTCGAAGTGCTGTCGTCGCTGCTCGACGGCAACGATGCGGCGCGCTTCCCCAAACGGCTGGTGCGCGGCGAGAAGATCGCGCAGTCGGCCGGGGCCGGCTACGACGCCGCCGTGCGCGGCGAGACGCAGTTCATCCTCGCCGGCCAGCCTGCCGCCGGCCGCACGGTGGCGGAGCTCGAGGCGGCCCTGCGCGCCGAGATCAGGCGCATCCAGGACGAGGGCGTGACCGAGGACGAGCTCAAGCGCGTCAAGACGCAGACCATCGCGGCGCAGGTGTACAAGCGCGATTCGCTGATGGCGCAGGCCATGGAGATCGGCCATACCGAGGCAGCCGGCGTCAGTTGGCGCGACATCGACAAGATGCTCGAAAAAATCCGCAGCGTGACCGCCGAGGAAGTGCAGGCGGTGGCGAAGAAGTATTTCGGCGACGACACCCTGACCGTCGCCGTGCTCGACCCGCAGCCCATCGACACGACGACGAAGCGCAAGTCCGGCTTCGCCGTCCGGCACTGAAGGACGCCGCCATGCGCCATTACGTTTTCCTCTGCTTCCTGTTCATCGCCGGCGTCGTCCAGGCCAGCCCGCAGATCCGGCACTGGGTCGCGCCGACGGGCGCGCAGGTGTTTTTCGTCGAGAGCCGCGACCTGCCCATCCTCGACGTGCAGGTCGACTTCGTCGCCGGCGGCGCACGCAGTCCTGCCGACAAGTCCGGCGTCGCCAGCCTGACGGCCGCCCTGCTGGAAACGGGTACGGCCGAACTCGACGAAGAGAAAATTTCCGCGCGGCTCGTCGATCTCGGTGCGCGCTTCTCTTCCGGTTCCGACCAGGACAAGGCGAGCGTGACGCTGCGCACGCTGTCCTCGGCCGAGGAGAAAGCCGGGTCGCTCGCCCTGATGCGTGCCGTCCTGTCGGCGCCGACTTTTCCGGCGGAGGCGTTCGAACGCGAACGGACGCGCATGATCGAGGCGCTCAAGGATGCCGCGACCCGACCGGATCACGTGGCGGCCGAACGCTTTTCCGCCGCGATCTACCCCGGCCATCCCTACGGTCGCATGGCGACGCCGGAAAGCGTGGCCCGGATCGCGCGCGACGACATCGTCGCTTTCCACCGGGCGCATTACGTCGCCGCCAATGCCGTGGTGTCCATCCTCGGCGACGTTTCGCGACAGGAGGCGGAAGCCATCGCCGTGCAGCTCACCGAGGCGCTGCCCCGCGGTGCGGCGGCCGGGCCTCTGCCGGAAGTCGTGCTGCCGCAGCGCGAGACGATCAGGATCGCCCATCCCGCCACGCAGGCGCACATCCATGTCGGCCTGCCGGCGATGCGCCGTGATGCCAGCCCCGACTATTTCGCGCTGCTGGTCGGCAACTACACGCTCGGCGGCGGTGGTTTCGTCTCGCGCCTGATGAAGGAGGTGCGGGAAAAGCGCGGCTACGCCTACAGCGTCTATTCCTACTTCTCCCCGCAGGTCCGGCCGGGCCCGTTCCAGATCGGCCTGCAGACCAAGCGGGAGCAGGCACATGACGCATTGAAGGTCGTGGACGACGTGCTGGCGAAGTTCCTCGCCGAAGGCCCGACGGCGGAAGAGCTCGCCGCCGCGAAGAAGAACCTGATCGACGGCCAGGCCCTGCGCATCGACAGCAACGCCAAGCTGCTCGGCTATCTCTCGCTGATCGGTTTCTACGGCCTGCCGCTCGACTATCTCGACCATTTCCCCCGCATGGTCGGACAGGTGACGCGCGACGACGTGAAGGCGGCCTTCAACCGGTACGTGAAGCCGGACAATCTCGTGACGGTGATCGTCGCGGGGGATTGAGTCCGACTTGAGCAAGGTGCGCATCACCGGCGGCGAGTGGCGCAGCCGCCTCGTCACGGTTGCCGACGCGACCAGTCTGCGGCCGACGCCGGATCGCGTGCGCGAGACCCTGTTCAACTGGCTCGGCCAGGACCTGACGGGCTGGCGCTGCCTCGACCTGTTCGCCGGCAGCGGCATCCTCGGCTTCGAGTGCGCCTCGCGCGGTGCGGCCGAGGTGGTGCTGGTTGAGCGTGATCAAAGCGTCTTTCGCCAACTCGCGCAGAATGCCGCGACCCTGGCGGGCGCCTCGGCAGGGAGCCGGCTGAAGCCCGTGCGGGCGGATGCGCTAGAATTTGCTGCCGCTGCGGTGCAACAAGAAGGATCGGCCGACCGTTTCGACCTGATCCTGCTCGATCCGCCGTACCGGCAGGGCTGGCTCGATCGCGTGGCACCTTCGTTGTCCCGTCTGGCCGGACCGGATGCGCGGGTGTATGCCGAGGCGGAACATCGCATCGAGTCGCTGGGTGATTGGCGGACGCTGAAGCAGGGCCAGGCCGGTCAGGTTTTCTATCATTTGCTGGGGCATGAATGAACAACGGCATCGCCGTCTATCCGGGCACCTTCGATCCCTTCACGCGGGGACACGAGGATTTGGTGCGCCGCGCCGCACGCCTGTTCGCCCATGTCATCGTCGGCATCGCCGAGAGTCACAGCAAGCGGCCGATCTTCCCGCTCGCCGAGCGCGTCGAGATGGCGCAGACGCTGTGCAAGGACATGCCCAACGTCAAGGTGATCGGCTTCGACGGTCTGCTGATGGACTTCCTGCGCGAGCGCAACGCCCGGGTGATCGTGCGCGGCCTGCGCGCCGTGTCCGACTTCGAATACGAGTTCCAGATGGCCGGCATGAACCGCAGCCTGCATCCGGACATCGAAACCCTGTTTTTGACGCCGGGAGAACAGTACATGTTCATCTCTGCGACAATGGTAAGAGAGATCGCGTTCCTGGGGGGCGATGTCTCTAAATTCGTGCATCCGCTGGTGGTCGAACGGCTGCTCGGCAGGATGCAAAAACGTTCTTAGAGAGAAAGCGAGAGGTAATAGCAATGGCCCTGATCATCACCGACGAATGCATCAATTGCGACGTGTGCGAGCCCGAGTGCCCCAACAACGCGATTTCGCAAGGTGACGAGATTTACATCATCGACCCCGACAAATGCACCGAGTGCGTCGGCCATTACGACACCCCCCAGTGTCGCGAGGTCTGCCCGGTGGACTGCATCCCCCAGGATCCGAACCACGTCGAGACGCAAGACCAGCTGATGACGAAGTTCAAGAAGCTCACCGGCGGCTGAATCCGGCCGGCATCGTGTGCTGCCCGCTCCCTGCGCCTGACGGCGCCGGGAGCTTTTCTTTTGTGAGTCCATGACCGATCCGACCACCCTCGTCTTCTGGCTCGCCGTCCTGCAGATCATCGCCATCGACATCCTGCTCGGCGGCGACAACGCGGTGGTCATCGCGCTCGCCTGCCGCAAGCTGCCCGACGCGCAGCGCAGGCAGGGCATCTTCTGGGGCGTCGCCGGCGCGATCGTCCTGCGCGTGGTGCTGATCTTCTTCGCCCTGCAGCTGCTCGACATTCCCTGGCTCAAGATCGTCGGCGCGCTGCTGCTGGTCTGGATCGGCGTCAAGCTGCTGCAGCCGGAAGCGGAGGGGCACGGCGACGTCGCGGCTTCCGCCACGCTGGCCGGCGCGATCAAGACCATCATCGTCGCCGACGCGGTGATGAGCCTCGACAACGTCATCGCCGTCGCGGCGGCGGCCCACGGCAGCATGTTGCTGGTCGGGTTCGGCATCCTCGTCTCGATCCCCATCGTGGTCTGGGGCAGCCAGCTCGTGCTCAGGCTGATGGATCGCTTTCCGATCGTGATCACCGGCGGCGGTGCGCTGCTCGGCTGGATCGGCGGCGGCATGATCGTCGGCGACCCGGCCCTGCCGCCGGATACCTTCGCCGCCGTTCCCTATGCCAAGCAGGTACTTTCCCTGATCGGCGCGCTGCTGGTCATCGGTGTCGGCAAATGGCTGGCGGCGCGCACGCTCGCCGCGCGGCCGGTCGTCGCGCCCGTCGACCTGCTTGCCGAACCGCAGGAGAAGAAGGAGGTTTGACCATGACGCAACCGCGACAAATGAGCTGGCTGATTCCCGTCGATGGCACCGAGGTGTCGCTCAAGCCGGTCGACTGGCTGATCGCGCATCGCGACGACTGGAAGATCATGCCCGACATTCATCTGCTTAGCGTCCAGCCGGCGCTTTCCGGCGACGTCGCCGGATTCGTCGGGGCGGAACAGGTGCGCGACTTCCACCGCGAGGAAGGACTCAAGGCGCTCGAAGCGGCAGAGCGCCGGTTGAAGGCGGCCGGCATCGAGCCGCAACTGCACGTTTCGGTCGGCGAAAGCGCCGAGACCATCGTCGAGTTCGCGAGCAGCCGCGGCTGCGACCAGATCCTGCTCGGCACGCGTGGCCACACCGGACTGGGCGGGACCCTGCTCGGCTCGGTGGCCGCCAAGGTGACCCACCTGACGCGCGTGCCGCTGCTGCTGGTCAGGTAGGCGCCGTCCCGCCGGCGCCGACTTTTATCGCTGGCACTTCGGGCAGAAGCAGGTCGAGCGCTGCCCCTGCCGGATTGACTTGATGGGCGTGCCGCATGCGGTGCATGGCTCGCCGGCCCGGTCATAGACCTTGTGCCGTACCTGGAAGCCGCCCATCCCTTCGGGCCCGCAGAAGTCGCGCAGCGTGCTGCCGCCGGCGCGGATGGCGGCCTGCAGCGTCGACTTGATGGCGGGCACCAGCTTTTCGAGGCGGGCCAGCGAGACGCGCCCGGCGGCACGGCGCGGATCGATGCCCGCATCGAACAGGCTCTCCGCCGCGTAGATGTTGCCGACGCCGACGACGAGGCTTCCATCCATGATGGCCGGCTTGATGCCGATGCGCTTGCCGCGCAGCGCGGCATGGAGCCAGGCCGGCGTGAAGGTGCGCGTCAGCGGCTCGACGCCCAGTTTCGCCAGCAGCGGATGGTCCAGCGGGTCGCCTTCCAGCCAGAGCAGGGCGCCGAAGCGGCGCGGGTCGGTGAGCCGCAGGATCTCGTTGCCGAACACGAAGTCGGCATGGTCGTGCGTTTGCGGCGGGATGTCGGGCGTGACGAAGCGCAGGCTGCCCGACATGCCGAGGTGGATGATCAGGTGGCCCGTGCCGAAGTCCAGCAGGAGATACTTGCCGCGCCGCTTCGCCGCCAGCAAGGTCCGGCCGGCCAGCCGCCGGGCCAGACCCTCCGGGACCGGATAGCGCAAAGTCGGTGCCCGCAGGACGGCGCGTTCGAGCCGCATGCCCTCGACCCGGCGGGCGATGCCGCGGCGGGTCACCTCGACCTCGGGCAACTCAGGCACGGTCGCCCCTGGCGGCCAGCCGGACGTGGCGAAAATGGGAAACTGCTAACATGGCGCCATTCTAGTTCCGACGTGCAATCTGCCCTCATGAAGCCTCTTCTGCCTGCCCTTCTCGCCTCGCTGCTCGCTTCTGCCTGCACCCTGGTACCGGGGGCGGGGGGCGTGCGACCGGACGAAGCGGCCGGTGCCCGGCCTTCCGTGGCCGGGAAGGCCGACGCCGCCGACGAGGATGAAGCGGAGGACAAGGCCCCCAGCCTGCCATCCCTCGCCCTGACGCCCGAACGACTCTACCGCTTCCTGCTCGCCGAGATCGCCGGGCAGCGCGGCGACTGGGTCGATTCCGCGACGCTCTACCGGGACCTCGCCCGGGAAACCCGCGACCCGCGCATCGCCCGCCGTGCCACCGAGATCGCCATGCATGGCCGGCTGCCGGACCTCGCGCTCGAGGCAGCACGGCTGTGGGGAGAGGTCGAGCCCGACTCGTCGCAGGCGCGCCAGATGCTGATCCGCCTGCTGGCGATACAGGGTCGCTACGACGAACTCAGGATGGCGCTCGGCCTCCTGCTGGCGGCCGAGCCCCGGCACATCGGCCAGAACCTGTCCCACCTGAACCGCCTGTTCGCGCGCGGCGGCGATCGCAAGGCGATCCTCGACGTGGTCGTCGCCGTCACCGATCCCTATCTGGCGCATGCGGAGGCCCATTACGCGCGTGCCCTGGCCGCTGCCGAGGCCCGTGATCTCCCGATGGCACGCACCGCCGCCCGGCGCGCACTCGAGTTGAAGCCGGACTGGGAGGCGGCCGCCCTGCTGAATGTCCAGTTGATCGAGAACCGCGGCGAGGCCATGGAGGCGCTGGGCGATTTCGTTGCCGCGAATCCGCAGGCCCGCAACGCAAGGCTCGCCTATGCGCGCGCACTCGTGGGCGACAAACGCTTCCAGGAAGCCCGGCGCCAGTTCGGCATCCTGCTCGAACAGGGCAGGCAGGATCCGGCGAAGAACGGCGACGTCGTGTTCGCGCTGGCCGTGCTGTCCCTGCAGCTCGACGATACGGCCGAGGCCGAGCGCCACCTGCGGAAACTCGTCGAGATCGGCCATGTGGAAGCCGACAAGGCCCGCTACTACCTCGGCCAGATCGCCGAGGACGGCAAGCGCTGGCCGGAGGCGCTGAAGTGGTTCGACGCGGTCGGCCCGGGCGAGCACTACCTGCCCGCGCGCCTGCATGGCGCCAACGTGCTGGCGAAGCAGGGCCGGCTCGACGAGGCCCGCCGCCATCTGTCCGGCACGGCGGCCGCCGATCCGCGCCAGCGTGCGCAACTCCTGATCGGAGAAGCCCAGCTGCTGCGCGAGGCTGGACGCCTGGCCGACGCCCACGCCGTCCTGGCCGCCGGCCTCGTCAAACAGCCCGACCAGCCGGAACTGATCTACGAGACCGCGCTGCTGGCCGAAAAGCTCGGCCGCACGGATGAACTGGAATCCCGGCTGCGCCACCTCATCGACATCAAGCCCGATCACGCCCACGCGCTCAATGCGCTCGGCTACTCGCTCGCCGAACGCAACGAGCGCCTGCCGGAGGCGCGTACGCTGATCGAAAAGGCGCTGGAACTGGCGCCGAACGATCCCTTCATCCTCGACAGCAAGGGCTGGGTGCTGTTCCGCCTTGGCGATGCCACTGCGGCGCTGACCGTCCTCCAGCAGGCGTTCGGCATCCGTCCCGACCCGGAGATCGCCGCGCATCTCGGCGAGGTGCTCTGGTCGCTCGGCCGGCAGGACGAGGCGCGGGCCACCTGGGAAAAGGCGCGGCGCGACAGCCCGGCGAACGAAACGCTGGCGGAGACCCTCAAGCGCCTGCTGCCCTGATGCGCGGATTTTTCGCCAGCCTGCTGACGATGCTCGTCCTCGCGGGATGCGCGAGCCAGCAGCCGCTGCCGCCGCGCCCGCCGCTGGCGGACATCACCGCCTTTGCCCTCAATGGCCGCATCGCCGTGCGACAGGGTGAAACCCGCCATTACGTGAAGATCGACTGGCGCCATGCGCCAGCGTACGACGCGATCCTGCTGGCGACGCCGCTCGGCCAGGGCGTCGCCGAGATCGAGCGCGACGCCGCCGGCGCCCGCCTGACGCTGGCCGACCAGCGCCGCTTCGTCGCGGAAGACTGGGGGACCTTGACTGAACAGATCTTCGGCTTTCGCCTGCCCCTGCAGGCTTCCGCCCGCTGGCTGCTCGGCGAGGTGAAGGACGCGGAGGGTTGGCGGATCCGCGTCGTCGAGCGCGAGGCCGATGCGACGGATGCCCTGCCGACGGTGATCGAACTGGAGCGCGACGACATCCTGGTGCGCCTCAAGATCGACGAATGGAGCGACGTGCGATGAACCTGGACTGGAGCAGCGCCTGGCCGGCCCCGGCCAAGCTCAACCTGTTCCTGCACGTCGTCGGACGCCGTGCCGACGGTTACCACCTGCTGCAGACGGTGTTCCGCTTCATCGACCTGTGCGACACGTTGCGCTTCGAGCCGCGCACCGACAGCCGCATCGTGCTGGCCACGCCCATGCCCGGCGTGCCTGACGAACAGAACCTCGTCGTGCGCGCCGCGCTGGCGCTGCAGGAACAAGTCGGCGCCGGCGGGACGGCGCCCGGCGTGACGATCCATCTCGAAAAGCGCATTCCGCAAGGCGGCGGACTCGGCGGCGGCAGTTCGGATGCGGCGACGACGCTCGTCGCGCTCAACCACCTCTGGGGCAGTGGGTTGTCGCGGATACAACTGCAGACCATCGGCCTGGGTCTCGGGGCCGATGTGCCGGTTTTCATCCACGGCCGCAGCTGTTTTGCCGAGGGCGTCGGCGAGCGTTTCACCGATGTCGTCGTGCCCGACGCGTGGTATCTGCTGACCCTGCCGGACGTTACCGTGCCGACGCCGGCGATTTTCCGCGACCCGGCCCTGAAGCGCGACACACCGGCCATCGATCCGGCCGGATGGCATGAAGGCGTTGGCCACAACGATCTTGAACCGGTCGCCTGCCGGCTCTATCCTGAGGTCGCGCAGCACCTGGATGTTCTGCGCCGCTTCGGCGATGCACGCATGACCGGTTCGGGCGCCTGTTGTTTTGTCGCGTTTCCCGATCGCGAAGCGGCCGAGGCTGCCTGCCGGAGCCTGCCGGGCGACATGGCGGCGCTGACGGTGCGCGGACTGCCGTTCCATCCGCACGTGCAGGCGTGCATGGGCGGCAACGATTGACACGAATCCGTAAAACCCGGAAAATCCGCGTCCTTTCGCGTTGCAGCATCCGGTTGCGACCCGAAAATTGGGGAGTCGCCAAGTTGGTTAAGGCACCGGATTTTGATTCCGGCATACGAGGGTTCGAATCCTTCCTCCCCAGCCAGAACATCGTCGGGCAGACCCAGATGCGCAACTGTGTCTGCCCGTTTCGCTTCCAACGTCGCCTCGGCAGCACATCATGGCCTACGACAGTCTGATGGTCTTTACCGGCAACGCCAACCCCAAGTTGGCTGCCGACGTCGCCAAGCGGCTCAACATCTCGCTCGGCCGTTGTACCGTGGGCCGCTTCTCCGACGGAGAGAGCAGCGTGGAGCTGCTCGAGAACGTACGCGGCAAGGATGTCTTCATCCTGCAGCCGACCTGCGCCCCGGCCAACGACAACCTGATGGAACTGGTGATCCTCGCCGATGCGCTCAAGCGCGCCTCGGCCGGCCGCATCACCGCCGCCATCCCCTACTACGGCTATGCACGCCAGGACCGCCGGCCGCGCTCGGCGCGCGTGCCGATCGCCGCCAAGGTCGTCGCCAACATGCTGCAGGCCGCCGGCGTGCAGCGCGTGCTGACGGTCGACCTGCACGCCGACCAGATCCAGGGCTTCTTCGACATTCCGGTCGACAACATTTACGCCACGCCGATCCTGCTCGGCGACATCTGGAAGCAGCGCCACGACGACCTGATGGTCGTCTCGCCCGACGTCGGCGGCGTGCTGCGCGCCCGCGCCGCGGCGAAGCGCCTCGAAACCGATCTCGCGATCATCGACAAGCGCCGGCCGAAAGCCAACGTCTCCGAAGTGATGCACATCATCGGCGATGTCGAGGGCCGCAGCTGCGTGATCATGGACGACATCGTCGATACCGCCGGCACCCTGTGCAAGGCGGCGCGCGCCCTCAAGGAGCACGGCGCCAAGAGGGTCATGGCCTATTGCACGCACCCGGTGCTGTCGGGCAGCGCCATCGCGCGCATTGCCGAATCCGACCTCGACGAGGTGGTGATCACCGACACCATCCCGCTGCGCGAGGATGCCCTGGCCTGCGATCGCATCCGCGTCGTGCCGATCTCCGGCCTGCTGGCCGAAACCATCATTCGCATCAGCAACGAGGAGTCCGTCTCGTCGCTGTTCATGGAATAACCGTTTTACTAACCGTTCCGCCTGGTCGCGGGTGGGACATTTTCTGGAGTACACCATGCAATTCGAAATCAACGCCACCAAGCGCGAAGTGAAGGGATCGAGTGCGAGCCGCCGCCTCGTTCGCGCCGGCCGGGTTCCCGGCATCCTGTACGGCGGCACGGCCGCCCCGCTGATGGTCGAGTTCGACCACAACGAGCTCTACCAGGCCCTGCGCAAGGAAGCCTTCCATTCTTCCGTGCTGAACATGAACGTCGGCGGCGCCAAGGAAATGTGCCTGCTGCGCGACGTGCAGATGCACGCCTACAAGCCGATCATCAAGCATGTGGACTTCCAGCGCATCGACGCCACCCATGCGATCCACCAGAAAGTACCGCTGCACTTCGTCAATGCCGACGTCGCCCCGGGCGTGAAGCTCGACGGCGGCATGGTCCAGCACGTCATGACCGAGCTCGACGTCAAGTGTCTGCCGAAGGACCTGCCCGAGTTCATCGAGGTCGATCTCAAGGACATGAAGGGCGGCCAGTCGATCCACGTGTCGCAAGTCGTGCTGCCGGCCGGCGTGACCCTCGCCCATCACGGTGAGGGCGACCCGGTGGTGGTGGCCATCGTCGTGCGCGGCGGTGGTGCCGCCTCGGAAGAGGAAGGTGCTGCCGAGGCGCCCGCCGAGAACAAGTAATTGTCCCGGCCGGCTTTGCGCCTCATCGTTGGCCTCGGCAATCCCGGGGCCGACTACTCCGAAACCCGGCACAACGCCGGGTTTTGGTTTTGTGAGCGTCTCGCGCGCGAACTGGGTGCAACTTTCTCCCGCGAATCCCGCTACCACGGCCTCGTCGCCAAGTGCCGTCCTGCCGGCGCCGACTCTCGTGACCTGTGGCTGCTGATGCCGCAGACCTTCATGAACCGTTCCGGCCAGTCGGTGCAGGCGCTCGCGCACTTCTACCGCATCGCCCCGGCCGAGATGCTCGTCGTGCATGACGAGCTTGACATCCCGCCCGGCCAGCTGCGCCTCAAGTTCGGCGGCGGCCTCGGTGGCCACAACGGCCTGAAGGACATCACCAGCCATCTCGGCACGCAGGACTACTGGCGGCTCAGGATCGGCATCGGCCACCCCGGCGACCGGAACGACGTCGTCAATTACGTCCTCAAACCGCCGCGCAAGGAAGAGCAGGGCGAGATCGACGCCGCCCTCGACCGCGCGCTGCTGGCCTGGCCGCTGCTGGCGAAGGGCGACTTCGACGCCGCGACCCAGCGCATCAACTCGAAACCCGCACCCAAGAAGGAAGAATCATGAGTCTCAAATGCGGCATCGTCGGCCTGCCCAACGTCGGCAAGTCCACCCTGTTCAATGCCCTGACCAAGGCCGGCATCGAGGCCAGCAACTACCCCTTCTGCACCATCGAGCCCAACGTCGGCATCGTCGAGGTGCCGGACCCGCGCCTCGAAGCGCTGGCGCAGATCGTCAAGCCGCAGAAGATCCAGCACGCCATCGTCGAGTTCGTCGACATCGCCGGCCTGGTCGCCGGCGCGAGCAAGGGCGAGGGCCTCGGCAACCAGTTCCTCGCCAACATCCGCGAGACCGACGCCATCGTGCACGTGGTGCGCTGCTTCGCCGACGACAACGTCGTGCACGTCTCCGGCAGCGTCGATCCCTTGCGCGACATCGAGGTCATCGACACCGAGCTGTGCCTCGCCGACCTCGCCACCGTCGAAAAGGCGCTCACGCGCTACTCGAAGCAGGCCAAGGCCGGCGGCGACAAGGAAGCCAAGCTGCTCGTCGACGTGCTCGAAAAATGCCGCGCCCAGCTCGACCAGGCCAGACCGGTGCGCGCCCTCGACCTGTCGAAGGAAGAATGGAACAACCTGCGCCCGCTCTTTCTGCTCACCGCCAAGCCCGTGCTCTACGCCGCCAACGTCAAGGAAGGCGGCTTCGACAACAATCCGCACCTCGACGCCGTGAAGGCCCGCGCGGCGAAGGAAAACGCCGACGTGGTCGCCATCTGCGCCGCCATCGAGGCCGAGATCGCCGACCTCGCCGACGAGGACAAGACCCTCTTCCTCGCCGACATGGGCATGGACGAACCGGGGCTCAACCGCCTGATTCGCGCCGCCTACCACCTGCTCGGCCTGCAAACCTACTTCACCGCCGGCGTCAAGGAAGTGCGCGCCTGGACCATCCACCGCGGCGACACCGCGCCGCAGGCGGCCGGCGTGATCCACACCGACTTCGAGCGCGGCTTCATCCGCGCCCAGACCATCGCCTACGAGGACTTCATCGCCTGCAAGGGCGAGCAGGGCGCCAAGGAAGCCGGCAAGATGCGCGCCGAAGGGAAGGAGTACATTGTCAAAGACGGGGACGTCCTGAACTTCCTGTTCAACGTGTAGCGTTTCCCCGCATCCGGAGGCTGCCATGCATACCGCCAGATGGTTCGTCGTGTTGCTGTCGTCGTGGTTGCTCGGTGGATGTGCGGGCATGATGCAGGCCACCCCCGAGCTGAGTTCGGGTTCGCCCGATCGCAAGGTCACGGTCAAGAGCACGGTCATGGCGGTGGGTACCCTCGACTACGCGCCCGATGGCAAGCAGCTGATTTCGGGCGGCGTCACGCCGGTAGTACGTGTCTGGGACATGGCCGCGGGGAAGGGTCTGCGTACCCACCAGATGGAGGCTCCCTGGGGAATCGTCGATGTCGCCTACTCGCGAGACGGCAAGACTTATGCGGCATCGTCCCTCATGGGCCTGTTCGGGGATTCGCGTACCCAGTTGTGGGATGCGGCCTCCGGCGAGTTGCTGAAGACGGTGCCAAGCGACCGGTTCGGCTACAAGCTCGCCTTTTCGGGTGATGGCCGATACCTGCTCGGCAATCGCTTCGAAACGGGGGGGCTGCTGTCCAATCCCTATTACAACGTCGAACAGTTGGATATACAGGCGAACCAGATCGTGCGCAGCTATTCGCACGCGATGCTCGGCGCGGTTTCGCCGGACGGCCAGAAGGCGCTGCTGCTGGGCGAATTCGGCCGTGGCCTGACTCTCGTCGACCTGGCTTCCGGCCGCGAGCTCTGGCACAGCGGAGGGCATCATGGCGATGCGGCGGCCTTTACGCCCGATGGCCGACAGTTGCTGGTTGCCCGGTCGGAATTCCAGGGCACGTTCGGCACCTCCGCGACGATCTCCGTCGTCCTGCTGGATGCGTCGTCGGGCATGCAGCAGCGCGAACTGCTGCGCCAGAACGTCGAAGGCACCTTCCTGGCGACGGACAAGGAGTTCAGCAAGCTGAGCGCCCTGGCGGTGGCCCCGGACGGCCGCCGCTTCATGACCGGTACCCACAAAGGCGAGTACAAGCTGTGGAATCTGGCCAGCGGCCAGATGATCCGCCAGCTGCAACGGCCGAACGAGAAGGTCGTCTTCGACATGAGCCCGGCGAAGATCGCCTTTTCACCCAACGGCAAGCTGGTGGCGATTACCTCGGCGGCATCGGTGCGTCTGTATCACCTCGACAGCGGCGAGGAGGCGGCGGCCATGATCGCTTTCGACGACGGTGAATGGCTGGTGACGACGCCCAGCGGCTACTACAACGCTTCCGAGAAGGGCGACGAATACCTGAGCGTCACGGTGGGCGGCCAGCCCTACAGCATCTCCCAGTTGCGCGAATCCTTCTTCCGGCCGGATCTCGTCAAGGTCGCCCTGGTGGGCGGCACGCTGGGCGATTACCGCAAGGTGGCCGACATCAAGCCGCCGCCGGCCGTCGCCATCGTCGATACGACCGACAGCACGGAGGCGCGGACGGTGGCGGTATCACTGCAAATCGAGGACAAGGGCGGCGGCATCGGCGACGTGCGCCTTTACCGAAACGGCACCGCGGTGATCCTGGAAAACGCCCGCAGCATGCCGGCACCGGCCGAAAGCCGCGGTTCCCGGACGCTGCGCTTCGAGGTCCCGCTCGAACCCGGCCAGAACCTGATCCGCGCCATCGCCTTCAATGCCGACAACAGCATGCAGAGCAAGGATGCCCAGATCGAGGTGCAGGCCAATATCGCGTCGCGCCAGCCCGCCCTGCACGCCATCGTCATCGGCATCAAGGACTTTGCCAATCCGCGTCTCGCTCTCAAGTACTCGGTGGCGGATGCGGAACTGTTCGCTTCGACCCTGGAAAACAAGGCGCGGGGACTGTATAGCAGCGTGCATGTGACGCGCCTGCTCAAGCCCGCCGAAACCACCAATACCGCCATCGTCGAGGCCCTCAAGCGCGCCCGTTCAGATGTCGGCCCCGAAGACCTGTTCGTGTTCTACGTCGCCAGCCACGGCACGGTGGATGACGGTCAGTACCTGCTGATCACATCGAATGTCGGTTCGACTTCGACGGCGCGCCTCAAGCAGGATGCGCTGACACAGGACAGCATCAAGGAGCTGATCTCGAACATCCCGGCTTCGAAGAAGCTGGTGGTGCTCGACACCTGCAGTGCCGGACAGCTGGGCGATGCGATCCAGGTGGCGATGCTGACGCGCGGCATGAGCGACGATACCGCGATGAAGGTGCTGTCGCGCGCGGTGGGCTCGACGGTCCTGTCGGCAGCGACTTCCGTTCAGGAGGCGCTGGAGGGTTACAAGGATCACGGCTTGTTCACTTACGTGATCGCCGCCGGGCTCAACGGCGAGGCCGATGCCAACAAGGATGGCTTCGTCAAGACGCTCGAACTGGCCGACTATGTCGATAGCCAGGTGCCGGAGCTTGCCGAAGCCGTGTTCAAGCACAAGCAGTATCCGATCGTTTCTCCTACCGGCCAGGGTTTCCCGCTGGTCAGACTTCATTAGTTGCCGGCAGAAACCACCCTGTAACCAGGCCACAACAATGCAGTAATACCGGGTTCCTACAGTGCCGTTTCACATCAACGACGCTGAAAAGGAGAACCGGCCATGGAAAACCGGAACACGCATCACCCGCAGGTCGCGGAACGGCCTGCCCGCGCACCGCGCGCGAAGCTGCACGTCGCGCTCGCGGCGACGGAATCGGAAATCCTCGAAGCCCAGAAGCTGCGCTGGCGCGTCTTCGCCGACGAGATGGGCGCCCGCCTGCCTTCGCGTACGCCGGGCGTCGACCGCGACATCTATGACCCGTTCTGCGAACACCTGATCGTGCGTGACGAGGCCAACGGCCGCATCGTCGGCACCTACCGCATCCTGTCGCCCGAGGCGGCCCGCAAGGTCGGCGGCTACTATTCGGAAACCGAGTTCGACCTGACGCGCATCGCCCACCTGCGTTCGCGCATCGTCGAAGTCGGCCGCTCCTGCATCGATCCCGATTACCGCACGGGGGCGACCATCGCGCTGCTGTGGTCCGGGCTCGCACGCTACATGCAGCAGAACGGCCACGAATATCTCGTCGGTTGCGCGAGCATCGGGATGGCCGACGGCGGCCATAACGCGGCCGGCATCTACCATGCCCTCGGGACGCACATGGCGCCGCTGGAGTACCGCGTCTTCCCGCGCTGCCCGCTGCCGCTGGACCGTATCGGAGCGGCCGAAAAACCGGAAATACCGCCGCTGCTGAAGGGTTATCTTCGCGCCGGCGCCTGGGTGTGCGGCGAGCCGGCCTGGGATCCGGACTTCAATACGGCCGATCTCCTGCTCCTGCTGCCGATGTCGCGGGTAGACTCGCGCTATTCCAAGCACTTCGTCGAGAGGCAGCGCTGAACCATTCATTCGTCGAGCTGCGCGCCGGTTTCCGGCTGGCGCGCCTGCTGCTGCACCTGCTATGGGGGGTGGCGACGGTCATTGTGGCCTATCCGTGGCTCGGTTCCCCCTGGCGCCGGGCGTTGAAACAGCGCTGGTCACGCCAGTTGCTGGGCACGCTGGGCCTGCAGCTGAAAGTCGGTGCCGGCAGGACGGCGCAGATTCCCTCCGGCCTGCTGGTCGCCAACCACATCTCCTGGCTGGATATCTTTGCCATCAATGCGCTCGTCCCCGCCGCTTTCGTTTCGAAGGACGATGTCCGACGCTGGCCGCTGATCGGCTGGCTCAGCGCGAAGACGGAAACGATCTTTCTCGAGCGCGGGTCGCATGCCGCCGCGCAGCGCACGCGCGAAACGATGGTCGTGCAGTTGCAGGCGGGGACGCACGTCGCGGTCTTTCCCGAAGGCACGACGAGCGCCGGCGATCGTGTGCTGCCTTTCCATGCCGCGCTGTTCCAGGGGGCCATCGACGCCGGCGTGCCGGTCGTGCCGCTCGCCCTGCGTTATCTCGATGCGGAAGGCAATGTCAGCCGGACGCCGGCCTACGATGGCGACATCACGCTGTTGCAGTGCCTGATGTCCATCGTCCGGTCATGCGGCCTCGTCATCGAGATCCGCGTGCTTCCACCCATCGACGGTGCGGCGTCCGACCGCCGCCATGTCGCGGCACGCAGCCATCACGCCATCGCATGGCAGCTCGGCCATGCAGGTCCTGATGTCCCTACTCCCAGCCCATCGGCCGTGCCGACTGGCCGCAGGGCATCTGGAATACCCGGCGATCCTCAAGCCGCATCGCCGTAAGGCTGCCGCCCCACAGGCAGCCGGAATCGAGCGCCACCAGATTGTCTGTCTGGCGCAAACCCAGCGCGGACCAGTGGCCGCAGACGATCGCATGATCGGCGCTGCGCCGGCCGGGCACCTCGAACCACGGCAGGCAGCCGTCGGGCCCGCGCTCGGGCGGCCCCTTTGCGCCGGGTGCGCGGAATTCCATGCGGCCCTCCGGCGTGACGAAGCGCATGCGCGTCATGGCGTTCACCACGACGCGCAGCCGGTCCCAGCCGGCCAGGTCGTCCCGCCAGGCATCGGGCTCCGAGCCCCACATGTGGGCGAGGAAGTCGGGGTAGCCGGGTGCATTCAGCGCCGCATGCACTTCGTCCGAGAGTGCCTGGGCCTGTGCCACATCCCACACCGGCAGCAGGCCTGCATGCACCATGCCCCAGCCGTCCTCGACATGGAACAGCGGCTGGGCACGCAGCCAGGCGAGCAGTTCGTCGCGGTCCGGTGCGGCGAGGATGTCCGCCAGCGTGTCTTCCTTGTTGGTCTTGCCGTAGCCGGCCGCCTGCATGACCAGATGCAGATCGTGGTTGCCGAGCACCGTGGTCGCCGCATCCCCCAGGCTTCTGACGAAGCGGAGCACCTCCAGGGATTGCGGTCCGCGATTGACGAGGTCGCCGACGAACCAGAGACGGTCGACAGAGGGCGCGAAGCCGATGTAGTCGAGCAGCCGTTCGAGCGGGTCGAGACAGCCCTGCAGGTCACCGATCGCGTAGGTGGCCATTACTGTTCCAGCGCCGCGCGGACGGTTTCGGGCGCGGCGTCGGCGATGCGCACGCGCTTGGCCCGAGATGTCTGGCCGCTGACGAGTTCGACCGCCGTCCTGCCGGCGCCGACTTTCGCGGCGATGAACGCGACCAGTGCATCGTTGGCCTTGCCATCGACGGGCGGGGCGGCGAGCCGGATCTTGAGGGTGTCGCCGTACAGGCCGGCCACTTCGGTCTTCTTTGCCCCCGGCTGGACATGCAGCGAGAGGATCACGTTCGGGCCGTCCGCACGCAGCCAGGGCGTCATGGCATCACATGCATCATCGGCATCGGCGCAAGGCCGGCAAGCACGATCAGGACGACCTGGAGCAGCAGCAGGACAACCAGCGGCGACAGGTCGATGCCCCCGAGCAGCGGCAGGCGACGGCGCACCGGCAGGAGCAGCGGGCGGGAGAGCGTGTCGAAGAGGGCCATGGCCGGCGCATGCGGATTGATCCACGACAGCAGCGCCGCGCCGATGATCACGCCCATCAGCAGGTAGATGAACATCCGCAGTACGGCGAGCGCCGCCAGCCAGGCGACGCTGAAGATGGCGCCGGGGGCGATGGCGACAAGGCCGGTGAGCCCCGCCATGATGCCGAAGAAGGCGATCTGCACCAGCCAGGCCGCGAACACGCTGGCGAGGTCGATGCCGAACAGGCCGGGAGTGATGCGGCGCAGCGGCAGTACCGCCCAGTTGGTCGTGGCGGCGATGAACTGGCCGACGGGATTGCGGAAGGGCGCACGCGTCCATTGCATCCAGAAGCGGGCCAGGAAGGCGACGGCCAGCAGGTCCGCGGCGGTACCGAGCAGCAGTGAAAGGATCTGGTAGAGCATCAGTCCTGCCCCAGCTGGTCGCACAGTTCGCGGCCGCGCGCCGCTGCCGCCGCGACGCCGTGACCGATCGACGTGGCGACGCGCAGCGAGGTGAAGGTGTCGAGCGCGGCAGCCGTGGTGCCGCCCTTCGAGGTGACGCGGGCGCGCAACTCGCCGACCGACTCTTCGCTGGCTTCGGCGAGGCGGGCGGCGCCGAGGAAGGTCTCGATGGCCAGCAGGCGGGCCGTCTCCTCGGGCAGGCCGAGCCCCGCGCCGGCGTTCTGCAGGGCCTCGATGAAATAGAACACGTAGGCCGGGCCGCTGCCCGACACGGCGGTGACGACGTCCATCAGCGCCTCGTCGTCGACCCACAGCGTGCGGCCGACGGCGCGCAGGATTTTCTCCGCCGTGTCGCGTCCTTCGCGGTCCACCGCCGGGTCGGCGTAGAGGCCGGTGATGCCGGCGCCGATCAATGCCGGCGTGTTGGGCATGGAACGCACCAGGTTGCGGTAGTCGCCCAGCCAGCGGCCGATGTCCGCCAGCCGCAGGCCGGCGGCGATGCTGATGACCAGCTGGCCGGAGAGCTTGCCGGCCATGGGGGTGACGGCTTCCTTCATCTGCTGCGGCTTGACCGCGAGCACCAGCACTTCGCAGGCGAGCGCCGCGGCGTCGACGGCCGGGGTGCAGCGCACGCCGAAGCTGTCGGTGAGACGCGTCCGCGACTCCTCGCCCGGGTCGACCACCTGGATGCCGGCGGCGGAAAAACCCTGCTTCTTCAGGCCGCCGATAAGGGCGTTGGCCATGTTGCCGCCGCCGATGAAGGTGATTTTCATGAGTACTGCCTCTCTCCGAATATGGCCGTGCCGACGCGGACGATGGTCGCGCCTTCCATGATCGCCGCTTCCATGTCGTGCGACATGCCCATCGATAGCGTATCGAGGGCCAGACCGGCAGCGCCGAGTTCGTCTTTGAGCATGCGCACCTGTGCGAAGCGCCGTCTCGCCAGCGCCGGGTTTTCCGTCGGTTCGGGAATCGCCATCAGGCCGCGCAGCCGCAGCTTCGGCAGTGCGGCGACAGCGCGACACAGGGCCGGCGCTTCCGCAGGCGTGCAGCCGCTCTTGCTGTCCTCGCCGCTGACATTCACTTCGACGCAGACGTTCAGTGGCGGCAGGCCGTCGGGGCGCTGTGCCGAGAGGCGCTCGGCGATCTTCATGCGCTCGACCGAATGCACCCAGGCGAAGCTTTCGGCCACCAGCCGCGTCTTGTTGCTCTGCAGGGGGCCGATGAAATGCCATTCGAGACCGAGATCCGCCAGCGCGGCCATCTTCGGCAGGGATTCCTGCACGTAGCTTTCGCCGAAGGCGTGCTGTCCGGCAACGGCGGCGGCACGCACGTAATCGGGCGGCCAGGTCTTCGTCACCGCCAGCAGCGTGACCTCCCGCGGATCGCGGCCGGCAGCGGAACAGGCCGCCGCGATACGGTCTTTTACGGCTTGCAGGTTGGCGGGAATTGTTGTCATATAGCAGCTTCAGTATACCCAAGCCCGCCCCCGGAACCCGTTACGGAATCTCAGCTGGAGCCCCGCATGGACATCACCGAACTGCTCGCCTTCGTCGTCAAGAACAAGGCCTCCGACCTGCACTTGTCGTCCGGCCTGCCGCCGATGATCCGCGTACACGGCGACGTGCGCCGCATCAACCTGCCGCCCATGGAGCACAAGGACGTGCATGCGATGATCTACGACATCATGAACGACGGCCAGCGCAAGCACTACGAGGAAAATCTCGAGTGCGACTTCTCGTTCGCGGTGCCGAACCTGGCGCGCTTCCGGGTCAACGCCTACGTGCAGCAGCGCGGTGCGGCCGCCGTGCTGCGGACGATTCCCTCCAAGGTGCTGAGCCTCGAACAGCTCAACGCGCCGAAGATCTTCAAGGAGATCGCCAACCAGCCGCGCGGCATCGTGCTCGTCACCGGCCCGACCGGTTCCGGCAAGTCGACGACGCTGGCGGCGATGATCGACGACATCAACGAGAACGAGTACGGCCACATCCTCACCGTCGAGGATCCGATCGAATTCGTCCATGAATCGAAGAAGTGCCTGATCAACCAGCGCGAGGTCGGCCCGCACACGCTCTCCTTCAGCAACGCGCTGCGCTCGGCCCTGCGCGAGGACCCGGACGTCATCCTCGTCGGCGAGATGCGTGACCTCGAAACCATCCGTCTCGCGCTGACCGGCGCCGAGACCGGCCACCTCGTGTTCGGCACGCTGCATACCTCGTCGGCGGCCAAGACCATCGACCGGATCGTCGACGTCTTCCCGGCGGCGGAAAAGGAAATGGTGCGCGCGATGCTGTCCGAGTCCCTGCGCGCGGTGATCTCGCAGACGCTGCTCAAGACCAAGGACGGCACCGGCCGCGTCGCGGCGCACGAGATCATGGTCGGCACGCCGGCGATCCGCAACCTGATCCGCGAGAACAAGATCGCGCAGATGTATTCGGCGATCCAGACCGGCCAGCAGTTCGGCATGCAGACGCTCGACCAGAACCTGCAGGAACTGGTGAAACGCAATGTCGTCGCGGCCTCCGAGGCGCGCAACAAGGCGGCGAACAAGGACCTGTTCCCGGGATAATCGATCATGGAAAGAGACGAAGCACTCAAGTTCATGCACCAGTTGCTGGCGATGATGGTGCAGAAGAAGGGTTCCGACCTGTTCATCACCGCCGGCTTCCCGCCGGCCATCAAGGTCGACGGCAAGATGACGCCGGTGACGGCGCAGGCGCTCACGCCGCAGCACACCATCGAGCTTTGCCGCGCCGTGATGAACGACAAGCAGGCGGCAGAATTCGAGGCGACCAGGGAGTGCAATTTCGCGATCAGCCCGGCGGGCATCGGCCGCTTCCGCGTCAATGCCTTCGTCCAGCAGGGGCGGTCGGGCCTCGTCATGCGGACGATCAACACCTCGATCCCGAAATTCGACGACCTCGGTTTGCCGCCGGTGCTGAAGGACGTCGCGATGACCAAGCGCGGCCTCGTGCTGTTCGTCGGTGGCACGGGCTCGGGCAAGTCGACTTC
The DNA here is from genome assembly GCA_034004665.1 of Rhodocyclaceae bacterium. Lineage (GTDB taxonomy): Bacteria > Pseudomonadota > Gammaproteobacteria > Burkholderiales > Rhodocyclaceae > Sulfuricystis. Next base: position 41,266 of record JAVEWF010000011.1, read on the forward strand.
GCTGGCCGCGATGATCGGCTACCGCAACGAGAACAGCTACGGCCACATCATCACCATCGAGGACCCGGTCGAGTACGTGCACGACCACCGCAACTGCATCATCACGCAGCGCGAAGTCGGCGTCGACACCGATTCCTGGGAGGCGGCGCTGAAGAACACGCTGCGCCAGGCGCCGGACGTCATCCTCATCGGCGAGATCCGCGACAAGGAGACGATGGAGCACGCGATCGCCTTCGCCGAGACCGGCCACCTCGCGATGGGCACGTTGCACGCCAACAACTCCAACCAGGCGATGGACCGCATCATCAACTTCTTCCCGGAAGAGCGGCGCCCGCAGCTGCTGATGGACCTGTCGCTCAACCTCAAGGCCGTCGTCTCGCAACGCCTGATCCCGCGCAAGGAGGGCAAGGGCCGCGCAGCGGCGATCGAGATCCTGCTCAACTCGCCGCTGATTTCGGACCTGATCGAGAAGGGCGAGGTGCACGAAATCAAGGAGATCATGAAGAAGTCGCGCGAACTGGGCATGCAGACCTTCGACCAGGCGCTGTTCGACCTCTACGAGAACGGGCACATCAGCTACGAGGATGCCCTGCGCTTCGCCGACTCGATGAACGAGGTGCGCCTGATGATCAAGCTGCACGGCAAGGAAACGGCCGAAAAGGATCTGCACGGCGGCATCCAGAACCTCGATATCGTATAATAAGATCCAATAAACCAATTAGTTAGGTAAGGTATTCGGCGCGCGCGCCGGTCGGCTCGTTTTATGGGAATTGCTGAAGACAACGATGAGCGCGCTGCGCTCGAGTCGCTGGGACATCTGCGTCAAAAGGTCTGCCTGATGTGGGGCTCGCCTGAACTGGACGTGTTCATCAGTCGCCTGATCATGGATTCCCGCGACGGCCAGCGCCAGGGCTTGCCCGTGGCGGCTGCGGCGGAGTTGCTGTTCCTCGCCCAGACCAACAAGATCATTCGCGCCATCGACCTGATCGGCAAACAGAAGATGTCGCTCAAGGATGCCTATCGCGTCATCGATGCCGGCGACCAGAAGCGGCTCGAGAGCGACGAGATGGACAATCCGCTCGTCTCCCGCGATACGGTGATCCGCCAGCGCAACGAGGAATATCGCAGCGTCCGCGGGCGGTCCGCACCCGAGGTGCGCGGTCCGCTCGCCAAGTTCGGCAGCCTCATCTTCGGCCTGCTGCTCAGCAAGAGCATGCTCTACCTCATCGCATTCGCGCTGACGCTGAAGCTGCTCTGGCCCTACCTGGTCAAGTTCGCGGGCTAGCAGCGAACGCCGGTCGTTCCCCGGCGTTCGCATTCAGGTTCAGTTGGTCGGGGCGATATCGGTCGTGGGTGTTTGCGTCTGACTGCGCTGGCGGGTCTGCAGCGGCGTGCCGGACGGGTTGGCTGAGGGGTCGCGCACCTGGCTCCGCGTTTGCGTGCCCTGGCCGCTGCCCTGGCCGTTCTGGTAGCGATACTGGTTCTGCGACTGGCTTTGCACCTGCGAAGACTGGCCCATCATGCGACCCTGCCCACCGCCCATGCCGCCACCCCCGCCACCCCCGCCACCCCCACCGCCGCGCGCATAAGCGGCCGTGGCGACGGTAGTGGAAATCATGACCAGTGCGATGAGGTGGGAAGTTTTCATGCTGTGCTCCTTGGTTGTCGTTGAATGTGCTTACCGTCCGCGCCCCATGCCGCCCCGCCCGCCGCCTCCGCTGCCGCCCGGCCGACTGCCGGAATGGCTGCCCGGGGCAGCGCCGCGCATGGCGGTGCCGTCCTCCGGATTCGGCGTGCCGCGCCGCCGGGCCTCGTAACCGCTGCCGTAGGGCATGCGGCCCGGTCCGCCCGCGATCTGTGCGGCCTGCAGGTTATTCGCCACGGGATCCCGGGATGCATCGGCGCCGAAGGTCACTGTCGGCGACCGCGTCAAATCGCGCGGCAGGGACAGGTTCAAGGGCCGGGCCACGGGGCCCCCGGCGTCAGGCGTGGTTTGCGCCTGTACCGGCAGGAGGCACATCAAGCTGAGCGGAAGAAGGAAATGGACGGGTTTCATGGTGTTCGCTTTCGGTGACGCCATCATCGGTGGCATGCGTAACGGTGCCATATCTGTGTCGCATCCGACTGTTTCCGATTGTTTCAGCACGTATCGTGTCGTCATGTGCCGGGGGGGCGAGCGCTACACTGGCGGCATGAATCCGTCTTCAGCCGCGCCGCGCATCCTCGTCGTCGATGACGATCCCGCCCTGCGGGATCTGCTGGCTGATTACCTGGCGAAGAATGGATTCGCCGTCGCGACGGCGATGGATGGGGAAGCCATGCGCGCCGCCTTGGCTGACGGCATGCCGGACGCCTTCGTGCTCGACCTGATGCTGCCGGGCGAGGACGGCCTTGCGCTGACGCGCTTCATCCGCGCGCAGTCGAGCGTGCCGATCCTGATGCTGTCGGCGCGCGGGGAAGAAATGGACCGGGTGATCGGCCTCGAAGTCGGCGCCGACGACTATCTCGCCAAGCCTTTCGGCCCGCGCGAACTGCTGGCGCGGCTGCGCGCGCTGCTGCGGCGCGGCCAGCCGTCTGCCGCTGCGGCAGGGGCGGTACGGCCTGCATCCCGTTTCGGGCCGTTCGTCCTCGATCCGGACGGACGCCGGCTCCTGCGGGAGGGCGCCGAGGTACCGCTCACCGGCGCCGAATACAACCTGCTCGCGGCCCTCGTCGCGCGCCCCAACCGGGTGTTGTCGCGCGATACCCTGGTCGACCTGCTCAAGGGTTACGAGCGCGATCCGTTCGATCGCAGCATCGACATCCGCGTCGCCCGCCTGCGTCGCAAGATCGAGGCCGATCCCACCGCGCCGGCTTACATCCGCACCGTCCGCGGCGAGGGCTACCTCTTCAACCCGCGCGGCAGCGCACCTGGATGAAGACACTGCCCAGCCTGGCGCGACAGAACGCGCGCCTGCTCGCCTTCGTCTTCCTGCTCGTCGAATTGCTCGTGGCCGCCGCACTGGCGTATTTCATGATGCTGCCGCTGGCGCGGCGTTCCGCCGACGATCTGGCGGGGCTGATGATCCTGGCCGCGCAGACCTGGGCCGAGCTGCCGCCGGCGACACGCCCCGACTTCGAATACGAGCTCTTCGACAGCCACCAGCTGGCGCTGCGCGCCGAATCGCCCGAGTTGCCCGGCCCTGGCCGCGACGAGTGGCATCCGCCCTATTTCTACCTGCTGGAAGACGCGCTGGCTCGCCGGACCGGCGAGGTCAGGCACCTCGTGCGCGAGCGGGTCGGCGAAACGCATTGGTACTGGACCAGCCTGCCGGCGGGTGCAGGACGGCTGGCGGTCGGTCTCGCGGAATCGCGCATCGCCGCCCGGCCCGGCACGGCGGTGCTGGCGATACTGGCGGGCGGGCTCGTGCTGGCGCTGGCGGCTGCCTACGGGCTGGCACGGCGCATCACGGCGCCGCTGGCGCGACTCGACGAGGCCGCGGCGGCGGTCGGGCAGGGGGCTCGTCCGGCGCTGCTGCCCGAAACCGGGCCGCGCGAACTGGCCTCGCTGGCGCGGCGCTTCAATGCCATGGCGCAGCAGGTGCAGTCACTGCTGACGGCGCGGACGACGCTGCTGGCCGGGGTTTCCCACGACCTGCGGACGCCGCTCGCCCGCATGCGCCTGGCGCTGGAAATGCTGAAGGCCGATCCGGCGCCGGCACTGATCGCCCGACTGGAGAGCGACATCGACGAGATGAACGGACTGATCGCGACCCTGCTCGACCTGGCCCGCGGACTGGAGCACGAACCGCACGTCGACACCGATCTGGCGCGCATGCTGGCGTCCCTCGCCGCCGAGTCGCCACGCATCCACCCGCAATCGCCCCCGTGCCGCCGGATGGTGCCCCCGCGCGCGCTGCACCGGGCGCTCGGCAACCTGCTGCAGAACGCCCTGCGCTACGCGCCGGAAGGCTTCATCGACCTGGTCTGCGAGCCGATGCCCGATGGCTGTCGCATCGGGATCCTCGATCGCGGTCCGGGCATACCGGCCGAACGCATCGCCGCCATGTTCGAGCCCTTCCAGCGGCTCGACGCCTCGCGCAGCCCCCAGACCGGCGGTGCCGGCCTCGGCCTGGCGATCGTGCGCGAACTGGCGCGGGCCAACGGCTGGCAGGTGTCGCTGGAACCCCGGGAAGGCGGCGGGCTGGCCGCCTGGATCGTGCTGCCGCGAGCGCCCGACTGAAAGTCGGCGCTGGCGGGACGGCGGTCAGATCAGCAGGAGGCGCCGCAGGCCCAGCGCGATCAGCACCGCCGCTGCGCCCCAGACCAGCCAGCGCGACAGCCAGGCGCGACCGTCGCGCAGCGCCTCGCCGAGGCTGCCGGCGAGCGGGACGAGGATCAGCAATGGCGTCATCGCCGCCCCCAGCCCGAAAGCCATTCCGTAGGCGGCACCCTGCGCCGGGCTGCCTGCCTGCGCGGCCAGCGCCAGCAGGGAGGCGAGCGGCGTGCAGGGTGTCAGCGACAATGCGGCGCCGAGGAATAGCGGCGGCAGGCTGTCGGCTTTCTTGCGGTGAAAGCGGACCGGCTGAAAAGTCGGCGCCGGCGGGACGGCGTTAGCCGGGCCCGCCGCTTCGATGGCGGCATCACATGTCGATCCGGCGGGGCGCCATAACAGCCAAAGGCCCGCCACGATGCTCGCGCCGCCGATCAACGCATTGCCCCAGGCACCGCCCAGTGCCTGCGCGAGCCCCGCGCCGAGCGCGCCGGCAAGCATCGCCAGCAGGGTGTAGCTCGTCACTCGCCCGGCGAGAAACACGCCGGTATGCAGGAAGGCCTCGCGCTGGCCGCCCGCGCGGCCGAGCGCCCAGGTGCCCATGAACGGAAGGCAGGTGACGGTGCAGGCCGTCAGGCCCATCGACACGCCGAGCAGCCAGACGGTCGCCAGCGTCACCTGGCCGGCGGCGAGATCTTCAAGCATCGGCCGGCGCGGGCTTGGCGGCGTTCTTCACGAACTTGAGCGGCTTCACCGTGCCGTCGGGCAGTTCGCCTTTCACCTTGTCCTTGTAGTAGTCGCGGCGGGAAGAGAACAGTGCGAACGGCCCCCATTTGAGCTGGATGACGCCGTCCTGCGGGCAGTATTCGGCGCAGCGCCCGCACAGCGTGCAGTCCTCGTGGTAGGCCTTGCGGCCTTCCTCTTTCGCGATTTCAGGAATGTCCATCGGGCAGGCTTCGCTGCAGATGCCGCACTTGCCGCAGTTGTCGTGCATCTTCTTCGACAGCCGCATCGGCGAAAGACGCTGGAACACCGCATTGAAGGCCAGCAGCGGGCAGATGCGGCAGAACGGCTGGCGGATCGCCAGTGCGCCGACGATCATGAAGCCGATCAGCAGGTTGGCGATGGCGCCGAGCGTGAAGCTGACGTTATCTCCGAGCCGCAGCGCCAGTTGCTCGGTATTGCCGGTGAGCAGCGTCGTCGCCACGCGCGAGGGGCAGATGTCGCAGTAGGGGTTGCCCAGCGAGTGCGGTGTGACGCCGAGGCCGGTGAGTAGAGGCAGGATGAAAACGAGTCCGAGCAGCAGCAGCCATTTGACCGGCCGCACCCGTTTCACGTCGCCGAGGTCGCCCTTCTCGACGCGGCGCAGGCCGATGCCGAAGCGGCGGCCGAGCTTGCCGATCAGCTCCTGCAGCGTGCCGAGCGGGCAGACCCAGCCGCAGAAGGCCTTGCCGAGCACGAAGAAGAAGGCGAAGAAGGCGGCGAAGCTCATCAGCAGCGGCAGCACCATGCCGACGGTGAGCTGCTGGGCGCGCACCAGCGCCTCGCCGATGCGGTGGTGAATGATGTGCTGGGTCGGGATCAGCACGCAGTAGCCGCCGTTCATCTGGTCGTAGGCGCAGGACAGCGCCGGCAGGTTGTTGGAGATCTTGTCGGCCATGTAGGTGCCGACGAAGACGCTGCCATAGACGGTGACGAACAGCATGGCCAGCTGCACGACGAAGCGGAACCGCGCCAGCGTGGGAAATAGCGACTTAAGCATTGGCCATCACTCCATTCTTCCGCCGCAGCAGCGGCGTGGCGGCGAGCATGCCGACCAGCCCGAAGGCCGCGCCCCAGCCGAGGCTGCGGTTGCGGTCGTCGTCCTGGCCATAGGTGAGGTTGAAGGCCGTCAGGTACTTGCGGCCGTCGATTTCCTTCGCCGTCGAGAGCACGAAGGGAACACGGCGCGGACCGTGCCCTGCCTGACTGTCCTCGCCCTTCCTCTCGGCGGGCTTGAAGTCGCGCGGGAACAGCACGGTGGCGATGCCGGCCGCGTCGGTCAGGACCGTGCTGCGGCTGCCGAACGCGGTTTCGAGCGTGACCGGCTGATCCGGCAGCGGCTGTCCGTTGAATCGTACGAGGAAGCGCCACTTTTCGCTCTCGCGATAGCTGCCGTGCTCGCGCGGCAACGGGTCGGGAACGATCTCCAGTTCGTGCTTCGGCACCTGCAGCAATTGCTTCGGCGAGTCGCCCGGATTGCCGAAATACCAGGCCGTCGAGGCGACGCGGATTTCATCCGTGCCTTCCTCTCGCGCAACCACCCAGTGATAGTTTCCGATCTTCGGCGAGACGGGCGCGATCTTCGCGCCTTCACTTTCGACCGGATACGCGATCTTCAGCCGTTCGGCCGGGCCTTCCGGTGCAAACACCGTGACAGCGGATGCGGCGATGCCCTGCGGCTTCAAGAGTGCGCTGGCGCGTTCGCCACGCGCGACCCGGCCGGGCAACAGCAGCGGTTGGGTGGTCCAGAGGCGCGCTGCAGGACGTATGACTGGCGGTGTGGCAGCTGGCACGGTATCGGAAGCATGATGGTCATGCTGGGCGAATACACTGTTCGCGATCAGCAGTGAAAGAAATGTCAGTCTGGTTTTCATGTAGGGCCTCGTCCGTCAGAAAGTGGCCGACACGCCGGCCATCCAGCTGCGCGGCTTGCCGACGACGATGGACAGGTCTTCGCTGTTGTAGATGCCGTCATAGGCGCCGGTCAGATAGTTCGACTGGTCGTTGGTGCCGCGAGCGGCCGACCAGTAATACTTGTCGAACAGGTTGTTGATCTTGGCGAACAATGACCATTTCGCACCCATGAAACCGCTTTCCCTGATGTCATAGTTCGCCGATAAATTCCACAGCGTGCGACCGGCCCATTTTTCCTGGTTGATCTCGTCGGCCCACGACTCGGAGCGAGTATCCATTTCGAGTGCGACGCGCCAGCGATCGCCCGGTTGCCAGCCGAAGACCATGTTCAACTGGTGACGTGGAACGCGTGGCACGTCGTTGCCGGTGTTATCGTAATTGACCAGTGTCGGC